>CAYMKI010000088.1:0-12986 GCA_964390695.1 uncultured bacterium | reverse complement strand
GCCCTGGATGATGCAAGGATAAGATATTACCATCCGAATTGTGTTCTCTGGGGACTCTATGGTTCCATACACACTTTGTGCAGTGCTGAAAAATTACGGTGAATTTTTACAATAAATCCAACTCATAGAAAAAAGGTTTACAAAATTTCATCCAAATCCTCATCTGGAAAAAACTCGCGGCTAGCTCTTTTAGCTGCCTCAAGGCTTTCTCCCACCATGGTAGATCCTAATTTATTGTCAAGAGAAGCTCCCAGCTGAGACAGAGCGCCCGAAACCATCATCACACAATCTTCATAGCCATAGTCGGTGCGTTTTTTACAAGAGTGATGATACGATTTAGCTAGAGCGTGAGCAGCATTTTCGATATGCTCGTCTATTTCTAAACCGGTCATCGCATTCATCATCTCAGGCGTTAAAGCTTCTATATTCTCAATTTCATGAGGCTTATAGCTCAAAAAATCGGGTATGTCAGGGTGCCAAGGCATGAAAAATACTCCTTCATTTGTTCTTTTCAGGTTGCATCGGTATAAATCAACCTATAGCAGAAGGAGAGATTGTTGAATAGACTGTTGTGGCAAACTGCCGTCTCTTTGAAAAAATAAAACCCAACACACGCCTATCGCACGTTATAAAACGCGCAGTTAGAGTATGTTGGGTTTTTACTGACCACTAGTAGTAATAAATTATTGATTAAATGTACCTGAGAAAGAAATTTGATCGAATAAATGACCTACCTTTAAACGCAAAGTATGCAGAAAAGTCAATCCTGCTTGGTCGGCACCTCGCTTCTGCACATAGTCTCCTAAGTCCTGACCCACTTCTATACTTGGAGCTGCATTCACAATTGCTTGTAGCTGCGCAATTTGCCCTTCGATTTGAGAAAGATAATATTGCTTAAGTTGCTGTAATTGAACTTGACACTCTTGAACCGTTAACCTCTGATTTGCAAACAGCTGTTGCATAGACTGAGACAACTGCTGCATCGTGTATTGTGTGAAGTGTATCAATCGACCTGGTGCATTATTTTGATGCGGAACAACATTCATCTGAGCAAGCGCCTTCTCATATCCCATAAGCATCGAAGCAACGCCATCATTGCATTCTTTGAGATGCTTGGCCGCTGAGTTGATAGCAGCTTGAGTGAGAATCTGCGGCTGAACAGCTGGAGTGGTGGGCGCTGTGCGAACTTGTGGATTGGCTGGTGTAGGCTGGTGGGTGGACTGCCTTGTGGTTTTAATAATTTCTGCCGTAGCTTTTCTAAAGATAAAAAAGGCCGCGACTGCTACTCCAGCTCCGACGAGCAGAGAAATTCCAACAAGCGGAACTATTCCTATGCCGCTAGCAACCATAACAGTTAAAAACGCCGCTCCCACGGCCGCGATTGGCCCTAAAGCGACCCCACTAATCACACCTACCACGTTTGATATTATGCGCTCTCCGGGATGGAGATTTTGTGAAGGGGTTCTGGGACCATGAATACCGGTAGATGCATCCGACATAATTACTCCTTATTAAACTTAAAATAATATTAATTTACCGTAAACAGTTTTTAATATTATTAACAACAATTTCAAAACCTATAGATTATATTATTAATATTAATATAAACAATATAATATCAAATTAGTTATATAATGTCAATATCAATACCAGATCAACACCAAATTGGTCCCCTAAATCCTAGTTCTGATTGAATCAGGCAAATGTGCTAAAATTTAGGGGCTTAAGTTGGGTTTTATGAACTTTTAACTGGATGTGTCTCTCGACCCAAACGTTCTTCAATTAACTGCATGACCTCATCGGGATTACAATCCACGCACAGATTTATTATAGGTCGCTGACACCAAGGAAAAAATTTTGAGTTGAGGCTTTTATCGAAAATGATAGCTCCTTCCGCAACACCTTCCGTAGCAACACACACTGTTCCTTGTTGAGTTGTAAAAAGTTGCTTATCGATCAGATAGGCAATGGTGAGAGAATCATGGACTCTAGCGCCTTGTAACCCTGGACTATTCGCAAGATAGAAGTCTATATAAAACTCGTTGATTTTCTGTAAGAAGTTTCCTAGTGACTGGTTTCTATCACTAATTCGTGCGAGCATGGCTTTGGTGATTTGAGGTTTTTGAGAGGCATCTAATGTTATAGCAGTAAGCGGCCAGGGTGCAGCGAAAACAATATCGGCAGCATGCGGATCTCCCCATACATTGGCTTCCGCGATTGGACTACAATTTCCTGGAGTGGTTACAGCGCCTGCAAAGATAACAACCTCCTTAACATGCTGAGCAATTTGAGGTTCTAGTATTAAAGCATGAGCTAAATTTGTTAACGGTCCAAGAGCTACCAAAGTTATTTCTTGAGGACTGTTCATAATAGTATTTACAATAAAAGAAACTGCGCTTTCAGCTATGGGCTGCGCTTTCGGAGCTGGCCAAAAAGTATTTCCAAGGGCATCAATGCCATGTACAAAATCCGGATTAGGACGTTTAGGAATCACTAAGGGATTTGTTGAACCTATTGCCACATGGATTTGTTTTTCAGCAAGCTCACATAACAGCAAGGCATTGTTAGTGGTTGTGGTCACATCACTGTTTCCGAAGACTGTCGTCAGTCCAATCACGTCTAGTTCAGGAGATTGAAAAGCCAGCATAATTGCCACTGAGTCGTCTATTCCAGGATCTGTATCTATGATGATTTTTCTTGTTTCTGCATATACGAAAGAGGCAGCAAACACTAGCGTAAATAAGAATTTCCCCAAATTCTTCATAACATCTCCTAATAGAGGTTTGAGTGCGATTTAAAGTGAATATTTGCATTTTCTATCTAGTACTTTGAAAAAAGCGAGATAAAAATTGCTGTTATAGCAGATTTGATTAAGCAAGTGTATAAATTATTGTGAAATTCAGATGCATATGGTATTTGTACGGCCTTAAGGGCGTACTTCAAAGTCTAGCTTGTCAAACTTGCAGATTTTTGTTACAGTACAGCTTGCCTTAAATTTGACTTTGCCACCTTTTTGAACTCTGCGGCCAAAAAAGGCTTCATCCAGATGCATGGACTTAGCCTGCTGCGGCATCTTGATCTAAATATAGCAATGTCGAATATAGTGATTAACGCCTCAGTTAAATAATGGAAAACCATGCTTGCTATATTTTTAGATATTGAGACAACCGGATTGGATCCTCTCCAACATAGCCCCATAGAAATCGCCTTTCGAGTGGTGGACATGACCCGCTTGCAGTCCCTCAGCACCTATTCCACAATTATAAAACACCCAATTGAAGTATGGAACAAACGCGATCCCTCCAGTATAGCGATCAATGGATTCCGATGGGAACAAATCCAGCAAGGAACCCCCTTGCCTGAAGTGCAGGAACACATATTAAAGATATTTTCCAACTTCAAGATAGAGCGCGGCAAAGCCGTGTTTATCTGCCAAAACCCCTCTTTCGACCGCAGTTTTTTCGCTCAGATCGTACCCGTGTACACCCAGGAAAAATTACACTGGCCCTATCACTGGCTGGATCTAGCTTCCATGTTCTGGACGGTCCAAGTCCAAACCATGCACAAAACGCAGGTCCCTTTCCCTGAGAGCATTAACCTGTCGAAAAATTCTATCGCCAAAGCTTACAATCTTCCCATCGAAAGCATTCCTCACAGTGCCATGAAAGGGGTAGATCACTTAATCAAATGCTATGAAGCCGTTTTAGGAGTAACAATACATGGGTTATAACTTATTAAAAAAAGCACACACCTTTGATGATGTGGCACTTGTACCGCAATTCAACAACATACCTTCTCGCACTGAGCCTAATCTGGAGACATGGTTGACCAAAGGCAGAAAAATCCAGATGCCTTTACTTGCCGCCAACATGGATAGCGTGATTGGCGAAGAGCTCGCCGACACGTTATTGCAACATGGGTCGATGCCCATCTTTCACCGCTTCACTACACTGGAAAACCAAATGAAGTGGGTGCAAAAATATGAAGAAAAAACTTTTGTCTCTTGCGGCATCCATATGAGCAAGCTGGACGAAACCCGCAAGCTGCTGGATCTAGGCGCGGCAGGGGTATGCATAGATGTAGCCCATGGCCATTCTGACCGGATGTTTCATATCATCGAAGCTTTAAAAAAATCCCATCCCAACAAAGAGATCATTGCAGGCAATGTATGCACCCCTATGGCTTACCACGACCTGGTAAATGCCGGAGCCGATGCGGTCAAAGTAGGCGTTGGACCGGGCGCCGCGTGCACCACACGCATGGTCACGGGCTTCGGCGTGCCGCAATTCAGCGCCATTTTCGAGTGCGCTCAAATCGCCGAAAAGCTGCGCATCCCGCTGATTGCTGATGGCGGTATCCGAGACAGCCGTGATGTTATCCTGGCATTAGCAGCCGGAGCCAGCACCGTTATGGTAGGTAAATTATTCGCGCTCACTCGCGAAAGCGCTGCCATCAAAAGACCTTCTCAAGAAAATCCGCAGCAACTCGAAGCTAAGTATCGCGGCCAGGCCAGCGAAGATTTTCAAACCGATTTTTATGGGGCCTTGAAAGAAAAGACCGTAGCCGAAGGCATTGATTTTTGGGCTCCTGTCAGCGGTTCAGCCGTTCATTTGATCGACAAGCTTCTAGGCGGCATACGCAGCGGGCTGACCTATGGCGGCGCTCGAAACATCAAAGAATTACAGCGAAAAGCAGAATTCGTCGAGGTATCTAACACTTATATTAAGGAGAGCCAGCCCAGGCGATAAAAACTATACCTTAGTGTCTAAGATAACTTCGATATAGTCGGGAATTTTCCCGCTAGGATCTAAGCGCATGGCGATTTTAAAGGGGATTTTTATATTTCCCAAGAATTTTTCCTGTTGAAGATCTTGCCAGATTTTTTTCTTGAGTTCTTCATTGACAGGATGATCTTTATATTTTTTTAATATATTTTGGATATATTCCTGCTCTTTATGGCGATAAATGGGATATCCATAGAATAGATGTTCTTCAGAAGATTCGGCGGACGACATAGATCCTCTTGATTTTTGTAGCTCATCTTGATACAGTGTATCTGACTATTCTCGACTTTGCAATTTTTTTGGACGATGAAGCATCTCTCTGCAGAAAAGCCCAAAAAAATTGCAAAGTCGAGACTATTAACTTTCAACCTTGAGTTTATTATATGTTAAAGAACGCCTCCTATAAAGAAAAATTTGCAATGTTAAGACCTCTGCTCTCTCTTTTGATCGAGGACATCAAAAAAGATGTGAAAAACGAACACCTAAAAAACGATATCCTCTTTTGCAAGCAATACTTGCCCGGAAAAAACATCGCCAAAGCCACTACAGCCGACTTAGCCGATGCTTACGCTGCTGCCATGGAAAATTCAGAGTATGCAGAAAAAATCGCCGAATTCCTCTCCCAACGCTGGTTGCTGCAAAACACCGACCTCTACGACTTTTTCGAGGAAACCCTCATGAAAATCGATCCGAACTTCACCGAACTCGAAATGCTGGACAGCGAAATCTCCAAAAAAATCGTACAAGAAGCTATCCAAACACATGGCGCTTTGAACACCTATTTTTTCTCTGTGATCAATTCGGTTGTGTTCCCCAAAGAAATCTATGCCGAATTATCGCGCAAAGCTCAAGATGAAACGACTAAAAAAGAAGAGGAAGCTGCAAAAGCCCAACAGCAAATGACTCTGGAAAATATGCAAAGACATTACGAGCAACAGATCGCCAGACTGACAGATAAATATGAAAAAAAGATCTCCGGACTGCAAAAAAAATACGTGCAAGACACCGAGAACTTAAAAAAACAACTGGCTCAACTCCATAAGAAAAGCGTGAAAAATTGAAGGCTTTCCCCTTTAATCAGCTCACACCCGCCAATGATGACGAAAGGTTCATGCTCGAAGCCCTTAAGCAAGCATGGAAAGCTTTCCTCGAGGGAGAAGTCCCCATTGGCGCTGTTTTAGTTAAACAGGGCAAGATCATCTCCAGAGGCTACAACCAGGTAGAATTGCTCAAGGATGCCACCGCGCATGCAGAAATGCTGTGCATTACCGCCGGAGCAGCGGCAGTAGAAAACTGGCGCCTCCTAGAAACCACCTTGTATTGTACCGTAGAACCTTGCTGCATGTGCGCAGGCGCTCTCTTGCTTTCTAGAGTACCTAGATTGGTATGGGGCGCTCCCGATATCCGACATGGGGCCAATGGCAGCTGGATCAACGTTTTTGACAAAGTCCATCCTACACATGCATTGGAGATTCAGTGCGGTGTTTTACAGGAGCCCTGCACTTTTCTGCTCAAAGACTTTTTCCAAAAAAGACGAAACGAAAAGAAAAACGATGAAGATACACTCGATTGAATCCTTGCTGACAGAAATGATCGAATTGCAAAAAAGCAAGCTGTTAACGACGGCGACGCGCATTATCCCCCATCTGACTATGGATGATCTGTTGCAACCCAATGATTTTCCCATGTTAGAAAATCATGCCGAATTCCGCTATGAAGAAGGAATTTTAGCCGGTTTACTTTCGCTCCAAAGTGCCATGCAAGCGTTAAAAACGACCGAATCGGTTCCTATCAAAGCCATCCAACATCTCTTTCCTCTTGATACATAATTCAATTTCAGATATAATGTATTACAGTCCGAACTTTTAATTCATATCATGACGGTATTGTTTATAGAAATTGTCCTCAAGTTTTTGAAGGCATTTCATAAACAGTAGCCATATATTAACAGCCAATTCTGGTGTTATAGACCTAATATTTGAAGGGGTGGCCCGAACTTAAAGCGAGATCAATTCAAGCCTTAGTTCACACCTACTTTTTTTAGGCCAAGCACTAGACTAAAATTACGGGGGATTCTCAGAATGTCTCTGGACAAAGGTACTAAAGACGAAATTACAAAAAAATTTCAGCTACATGAAAAAGACACGGGATCTGCTGACGTACAGATTGCGATCTTGACAGAACGTATTGCTGAACTTACAGAACACCTAAAACGAGCACCAAAAGATCATGGATCTCGTTTAGCTCTGCTTAAGTTAGTAGGCCAACGCCGACGTTTATTAGATTATTTAAACTCTACCGATACAAAACGGTATCAGACTTTAATTACCAAATTAAAGTTAAGAAGGTAAGTTTTTACACTATATATAGGCAGCCTTTCACAGGCTGCCATTTTTTTGATTTATACCCAAACAGCCACATATTATGGGTATAATGCCCCTCTACATCAAACATTGGGGATATAAACTTCAAGGTTCATGCGAAGTTGTATTAACGAAGTAGAAATCAGAAAACCTTCTTTAAAATCCATTTTAAGGCTCGTTTTCTGACTTCTATTTTTTGCCTGTCCAAAAACTCGCCTCTGCCTTAGAATCAAATCCACAATAACGAACCCCTATAAGCATTTAACTAGGAGAATGAACAATGTCTTTGGAACGAAAAATCCTGACTGTCGAAATCGACGGCAAACAAATCACTTTTGAAACCGGAAAAATCGGAAGACAAGCCAACGGCTCCGTCCTCGTCCGCATGGGTGAAACTATCGTGATGACTGCAGCCTGCGCTGCACCGGAGGCAGCTCCAGAAACCGATTTTCTGCCTTTACGTGTCGATTATCAAGAAAACTATTCAGCTGCCGGCAGGACCAGCAGCGGCTTCATCAAAAGGCAAGGGCGCCCTTCCGAAAAAGAAATACTGGTCTCGCGACTGATAGATCGCCCTCTTCGCCCCTTATTCGAAGATGGCTATTATAATGAGATCCAAGTACTATCCTATGTACTCTCATACGATACCGTTAACTCCCCTGAGCCGCTGGCGATCTGTTCAGCTTCCGCCGCTTTGGTAATTTCCGATATCCCCCTGATTAAGCCCGTAGCCGGTGTGCGTGTAGGCCTGATCGGAGAAGAATTCATCGTCAACCCCACTAGCGAGCAAATGAAAAGCTCCAAGCTAGATCTGATATTGGCCGGAACAGATGATGCGGTCTTGATGATCGAAGGTTTTTGCGACTTCTTGACCGAAGAACAAATCCTCATGTCTATTGAAAAAGGCCACCGCGCCATAAAAACTATCTGCGAAGCGCTGGCAGACTGGCAAAAACAAATAGGCAAAGCTAAAAATCGCAGCACCTTGCGCGTGATTCCCCAGGACCTTTTAGATCACGTAGATCAGATAGCCAAACCTCAAATCGATGCCGCACTGCGCATCAAAGAGAAGCAGCTCCGTGAAGACGCCATTGAAGAAGCTAAACTCGCCGTACATGCCACGCTCTTCCCGCAAGGACATGAACCTAAATATGCAGAAATAGATGTCAACGCCGCCTTCAAGCAAATTCAGGCGAAATACATGCGCCAGATGATTTTGAATGAAAATGTGCGCGCCGACAACCGCAACTGCAAAGAGATCCGCCCCATCGACATAGAAAATGGCATCTTGCCCCGTACCCATGGCAGCTCCCTGTTTACTCGCGGAGAAACACAAGCGCTGGCCGTTTGTACCTTGGGCGGACAGTCGATGGCCCAACGTTATGAAGATCTCGACGGCGAAGGCAGCCGCACCTTCTATCTGCAATACTCCTTTCCTCCTTTTTCTGTGGGAGAAGTGGGCCGCATAGGTTCCCCAGGCAGACGAGAAGTCGGCCACGGGAAGTTAGCCGAGCGCGCCATCCAGGCCACATTGCCTTCCAAAGACAAGTTCCCTTACACTATCCGACTGGAGTCTAATATTACCGAATCGAATGGTTCTTCCTCCATGGCCTCGGTCTGCGGTGGCTGCCTGGCCCTGATGGATGCCGGCGTACCCATCACACGCCCCGTAGCAGGTATCGCCATGGGATTGATCCTGGAACAAGGCAAATTCACCATCCTGTCCGACATTCTAGGCATCGAAGACGCTTTGGGTGATATGGACTTCAAAGTAGCCGGAGACCACCAAGGCATCACCGCATTCCAAATGGACATTAAGATCGAAGGCATCACTCAGGAGATCATGCGCAAAGCTTTGGAGCAGGCTAGAGAAGGACGTATTCACATCCTCGACAAGATGTTGAATTATTGCCCCAAATATAAAGAGAAAATGTCTGATTATGCTCCAAGAATCGAAACTATCCAAATCAAACCCAGCAAAATCGGCATCGTCATTGGTCCGGGCGGCAAGCAAATCCGCTCCATCATTGAAGAAACTGGCGTGGAAATTGATATCGATGATTCCGGATTGGTCAGCCTCTCGGCCCAAAACTTGACCGATATAGAAAAAGCCAAAGCCATCATCCACGGTCTTATCGCCGAGGTCGAAGTAGGCAAAACCTACCAAGGAAAAGTCACCTCCGTCGTGCCGTTTGGTGTGTTCGTGGAAATCCTTCCCGGCAAAGAAGGCTTATGCCATATCTCGGAATTCGACACTGCGCGCATCGCCAATTTGGCCGATTACGTGAAGCAAGGCGATATCATCACTGTAAAAGTATTGGAAACCAATGATCGAGGACAGCATAAACTCAGCCGTAAGGCCGCGCTTCTGAAGTCTTCCTAACACCTGACTTTGTAGCCCATATCGTTTTCTTACATATGGGCTACAATAGCTTGCTAATTTATAAGATCGGTCAATCCCTTATTCTGTTCTACTTGCAGCATGTGTAGGATAGCTGCATGACCATTCTCTTTGGCATAATCTTGAGGAGTCTTTTGTTCCTTTGTTAGGGAAGCAGGGTTTGCTCCCGCTGCTAACAATTTTCTGCATATCTCTATCTGATTTCTCATGGCGGTGACATGCAGGGGGGTCCATCCCTTAAGATCGCCAACATTTGGATCCACTCCCATTTTTATGAGGGTATCGACAACCTCCTCCATCTTTCTTTCCACAGCTAAAAATAAGAGCGATTTACCCTCATTCGTTTTGCTATGTATGTCGATTTTTTTAGACTTCAACATCTCCATCACATTGCCCTTATTGCCCTTGATGAACTGATGTATCAGATGAGACTTAGCAAACATGGATTTAAGGTTCACATCTGCGCCTCTTTCAACCAACTCCTTGCAAATAGGTTGAAAGGCATCGGTGTGTATGAAATCCAGGGGTTGAAAACATGTAGATTTAGCGTCGGGATTAGCGCCTTTATCTAATATAAATTGAACCATGGCAAGTTTATTGGCATTGACAGCATAATGTAGCGGCGTTTCATTTACGATACTTTTAATTTCGAGATCCAAGCACTTGCTTAAAATGCTTATACCAAGGCTTTCAGATCTAGAAATGGCTGCTAAATGGAATGCCGTCTCTCCTTTGCGATTCCTTGTGTGCAGATCAAAGCCTTTTTTCAAAATTTCCTGCATTCCAAATGCATGTCCTTCTCGGACAGCGGTAAATAAAGGTATATTATCTTCTTTAGCCAGCTCTTCTAAAGACGTATTTGCCACCATCCATTTGATGACATCTTCTTGCTGCGCTCGTTTTTCAGGGGGTAGTGGAGTGAAGTCGCCGTTTACAAACATCTCCTCCAAAGGGCATCTAGACTTTGCAGATACCCGATTCGGATTAGCACCACGTTGGATAAGGGCTCTGACCATTTCCATATTATGATAGCGACAAGCAAGGTGAAGCATCGTCTCGTTCGATATATTTTCAGCATTGATATCAGCAAATTTATCTATGTAGGATAAAGCTAGGGATGTTTCCCCTTGCATTAGCGCTCCTTCCAGCAACATCAACTTTAAAGAGACGATGATTTCATGCTCTTCATAAAGAGCCAGTACAGTTCTCAATTCCACATCCTCTAATCTTCCTAAGATTAAAGCGGCATACTTGGCTTTCAATTTCTTGGGGGATCTTTCGAGGATAACTCTGATGACCTCTTTGAGCAATATGCCCTCTTTTTCATTATCGGTACTATTTCGAGTGTGATAAGGATGCGCGAGATAAGCCTTCAGCAAGTTCATACGGTCATACTCTGTCCATTGTTTAAATAGCTTCCTTGCAGGTATCAAAGCCTCCCCTAAAGAAAGACCCTCCTTTATCTGTGCAGCAATAAAACAGGCATATACCCCCATTTTCTCTGATAGCCACACACAATTTCCCACTTTTTGATCTGAAGCATATTCATTTATTAGACGAATGATATTCGGCTGCGTAAAAAGGCCCGACACCACGAAGTTTTCGGTCTTCTCTGATCTGTCTAAAAAAAGTTGAATGGACTCCTTTAACAAAACCGGATCCTCCACTTTATAAATAGCCACACCAGTCGTGCCGGCTGTACTCCCGCTGCCTCGATTGCAGATAAACAAGTAATTGCGATAGACGACTGCATTGATTGCATGACCTACATCATGGCCCCCCGTCCATCCGGTGAATATCTTCAAAATTTTATTCTCACCCAACCTCTGCAGGCATTGATCTACAGTCATTTTTTGCTGCGGAGTCACCAGCACCCAATCCTCGGGCCACTGCTTAGAATCAAAAAATGCACAAAGAGATTTTTGAATATGTTGCGCGACAGTGGGAAAAGCCGCCACGTGTATGCCGTCAATATTTGTGATCGGGTAGTTAAGACGACTTCCCATCATGTTTATCAAAAGCTTTTGGATGCTCCAAATCTCATGAAATCCCGTGGGATCCTCCAACAGCTTGGCAAAAACCGGAGCAAATTTCTCCCTGGCCGATTCGGGCAAATAAAATTGTAGATATTGTGCGATTTCATAGGTGCTCATCGCGTTTTTATCTAACACGCGCCTCGATGGATTTTGAGCTAAGAGAGTCTTTAATATTTCCAGCCTAGGAACAATGTAATCAAAATTGAAACCCATCAGAGAAAAATGAAAATCTCTGAGAACATAATGTAATAAATTTGCTTTTCTATTTTCTACAATGTCATTATTTCTTCCATCTATTTCTAAAAAAAATTTAAGCACTTTATTAAATGCTTCTACATCCCCCAATCGGATCAATATCTTTAGAAGGTTAAAACTAATTTCATTGGGATGATTTAATAAAACTTCCAATGCTTGGGGATCCCGGGGATAATAATAAGCCACAAGAGCATACGCCAAAGAATCTACATAATCGGCCTTTAACATTCTATTGAATAGATTTTCACCATTCATTCCATAATAGTATGGATTCTCGTAAAACTGAACTTTAAAATCTTCTTCTAATTTTTTATTTAAATGAGCAGGCAGTTTATGAGTCAAAGGCGCACCTTTTTCAATCAACAGGTTTGCTGCACTGTAATTTTTTTCATTCAAGGCATGCCAAAGAAGCGTTTCGTTAGGAGTACCGGAAATGGAAACTCCCCATCCCCCTTTATAACAACGAAGCAGGATCTTCAGGGCGTTGTGATCTTTTGAAGTTATAGATTGGACTAAATAAGGGATCAAATCCGTATTCTTATCTGAGAGCCATTCGAGAACTTCATCCCATGAATTTTCTATGCAAATGCTGACCAGGCTTCTGTCATCTTTGTTATGATCCTTCCAACGCCATTTTGAAAAATCTAAGCTACAAGTTTTTAAAAAAGCTAACAAATCCTGCTCTTTTTTTGACTCTACTAAAAACTTCAATTTTAAATCTTCTGAAAGACCTGAATTCTGATAAAGCGCCTCACTTCCAATATTATTCACAAACAAAGACATACAACCTCAAATAAAAATGCATTGTTATTATAATAAAGAAATTCACTTTAAACAAACATAAATAAATTGTTTACAATGCAGTTTTTTTATAAAAAAATTATTTTAGAATAGTTTTTACAATTCAAGGTGTCATTAATGTCGTTAACGTCGTTGATGTCGTTGGTGTCGTTAACGTCGTTTTTGGGTTTCAATTAGAAGGAGACGATTTTGCTTTGAACATTTCAATTAAAGAATCATTCTTATTTAACAAGGCACAATCAATGGGTGTTAATCCCTTTTTTGATGGTATGTCTTTTCGAGCTCCAAAAGCTAAGAGGATTTGACATATTTCTTTTTTATTACCCATGGCTGCATGGTGCAAAGG
>CAYMKI010000087.1:0-13149 GCA_964390695.1 uncultured bacterium | reverse complement strand
TCTAATAAAATGGGTAATGACAAGGGCGGTGCCCTGGGCTATTACGTTCCAGCCCCTTGGACTGGTGAGAGGGCTGTCAAAAAAAAGCACAAACCATAGGCCATTCCGATAAGAGTGTTTACTTCGGGTAAAAAAAATCAACCGATTGCGCTCCTAAGGAACGCAATCTATTGAGGAAGTTGCAAAATTCGCAAAGGCGATCATTGAGATCTACTCTAATACCCTTGTAACTTTTCAGAGTATTAATATAGAGCAAATCATTCTAAAAACCAAAGCGGGGTGTATATCGCCTCTGGTTTTTTATAAAAAGCTGCCCATTCCCTGTCGCCATAAGAAAAATGCCACCACTCACCATAATACGGGGCAAAACCTTCTGCCTTCATTAAATCATGCAGCAGATGACGCCATTTAGCTTGTTCGGGTGTTGTAAGTGAAGAATATGTAGGGATAAGCTCTGAGCATTTAAATTCAGCAATATTACCTCCCATATCGACTTCTCTACCATCAATAGATAGGGTCAAGTCCACAGCTCCTCCAGTAGAATGTCCAGCTACGCTTGGTAGTGCGATAAACTTAAATACATGCTCGATAAGCTCATCCAGGTCCAAGTTGGGACATTTTTTGTGCTCAATTAAGAGTTGTTGAACAAATAGTCTTTCCTGTGTTTTTATCGAACGATATCCTTCCACTACCAGCAAGCGTATATTTTTTTGATATAAGGCCAATTGACTTTGCACCCTCTGCAGCTTATCACTGACAGATTGTCTTACCCATATTTTCTGAATGCCAGTATCTTGCCTCCGATATTGGCATAAAATACCTGGAGAGACCTGTTGCAAGACAACTAGCAACTCTCCATTGTCTTTGCATTGGATCTTTTGCAAATCCAAGAGAGTAAATGTAATTTTGTTATTTGACATAATATCTCCTCTAAGCGGTTTGATTTTTTACTTTCCTCAATAGTAATGCCATGAATTCCCCTACTCCATATCCAACTAGTGAGAGAATGATGCTAGCGATTTCTTTCGGAAAGTCCACTGGATAAATACGAAAGAGAATAAATCCAAGGGCTCCGAAGATCATCGAGAACATGGCCGCCAAAAAATTACCCTGTTTTTTATATAGGGCGATGACAATTGACACAAACACACAGCTAATAGAAAGGTCATAACAGTCTATTAAAAGATCCAGAACATTTTCAAAGAAAAATGCAAACGATATTGCCGACAATGAAATCATGCAGGTGATGCACCGAAAACCACGGGCTGAAATGACTTGATGTGCTTGCCTAGGATTAAAGTCGCTAGATAGGTTGGAACTGATGGCATTGATCAGGGAGGTGACTGTAGAAACTATGGCTGCAAGAACTGCACAACCTACTAATGCTGTTAGCAAGGGCGAGCATGTGGCTGCGATAGCTGTCATCAATACACTGCTTCCTTTGAGCACATCTAAGTTCATGGTATTAGCAAGAACGCCAAAGAATACGGGAACAACTCCCACTATCAAAGTAGCCGCTCCAGCCAACAAGGTGGCTTTTGAAACCGTTGTTGGAGAATCTCCAGCAAAGCATCGCTGGCCCATATCTTGTCCTATAACCATGTAGAACAAAGGCATCAACAGCCAGCCCCAGATCTTTGATGAGACCATATTGAAACCATCGTTATTACTTATTTGGTCCAAAACAACCGATGAATTTGAATACAGAACGTAACCAAAACATAACAACAACACCGCCGAAAAAAAGGTTCCCTGGACTACGTCCGTTGAGATGACAGCTTTTAATCCTCCTTGAGCTGTATAAATTATGACTATCAGCCAAAAAGCCACAAACAACAGCGTGTTGTGTAATCCTAAGCTAGTCATAAATTTTGCTGAAGCAGTGATCTGCGCTGCCAAAATCATAAACAATGACACCACAGAGAGCACGGAAGCGGCCCTTTTCAACCACATGGACTTATACACTTCTTCAAAGATCTGAGCTACTGTAGATAGCTTAAATTCCGCTAATTTTCTACCTACCCCTATTCCAAGCAAAATCAATCCCAGGGAGGATCCTACGGGATAAAGTAAAACCGTCCAACCAAAAATATAAGCCTCTTCTGCAGCTCCCAACATAACGCCTCCTCCGATAATGGATGCCATAAAGGTCATGGTTAAAGGGAATAACCGCACGCTTTTGCCGGCTAAAAAATAATCCTGCTTCGTTTCCACTTTCTTGGAAGCTCGCCTAGCCACCATCCAATAAAAAATTTGAAGTCCAAAAAGCAATAAAACAAATAATGGCATTTCCATGAAAAATCCTTGTAATTTAAATAAAACCAAGTACGTTTCTTCGCAGAAGGTTTTAATATTAATAAATGTAAATGAATGCAAAGCCTGAAGAACAAGCATCAAGAGAAAATAGTCTCGATAGATTAAGTTCTTTCAGACAGTAATAAAATTAAATTTGAGAAAAAAAAATTAACGAGCTGAACGCTCACGACGGATGGAAAGACGGCGAGAAGAAGGAACGGTTTTTGAAATAGAAAAGCAAAAGTTTTCTGTCTGAACAAATGAAACCTTTGTTTCATCATCAATGTTTTTGGTACTCATGTTATCTCCTAATAACTTTAAGTCATACACAATAATGTGATAAATGATAACTAATTTTTATAAAAAAAGCAAGAGATAAAAATAACGTTGCGCAATTTACGGGCAGGTTTTGTTCCTAGAACTTGTGCTGTTGGCGGCTTCAATATGGCCTATCATCAGCCCAAAGGGCTGGAACGTAATAGCCCAGGGCATCGCCCTGGGAGAAGATTCTATCATATGTAGCACCCTGTAAGGGTGCTACAACCCTAGATGAATATTTCATGTCTTATGCTGCAGCCCCTTGGGCTGGTGAGAGGGCTGTCAAAAAAAGTACAAACCGTAGCCCATTCCGATCAGAGTGGTAACTCCGGGTAAAAAAAGTCAACCGATTGAGCTCCTAAGGAACGCAATCTATTGAGGAAGTTGCAAAATTCGCAAAGGCGATCATTGAGATCTACTCTAATACCCCCTGTAACTTTTCAGAGCAGTACGTAGTGTGTAATTTAGTGAACCACAGAGCCCACATAGAACACAGAGGGGCAAAAACTCAATAAATACTATTCAGACTTGAATTTATCTCTCTGTGATCTCTGTGGGCTCTGTGGTTGAATCTTATGTATAATTAGGGATAGTGAATAGTTACAAATCTCTCAAAATCACGCATTTTCCGAATTTTGCAACTCCTTCCATAAAATACAAATGCCCGATACATTCTCTTAGCGTATTATATGGTGACACAAAATGATAAAATTCTTTACCCTATCTCTTCTAAGAGCTTCTCAGCCAATTTGATGCCATGCGGGGTAAGATAAATCTCTTCTTCGCCGGCTTTTTTGATGAAATTAGCTTGAATCAAAAGGCGGCAAATAGCATCGACGGCGCGATAATGCAAGCCTGTGGATTCGCCTACCTGATGTTTATTGTAATTACCTTCTAAATCTCCCGATTCTTTGGCTATCTTATAGAGCGCAAGAACGAATCGCTCATCTTTTGTTTTACTCATGACAACTTAATTTATTTCCTTTTTAAACGAGCACCGGCTGGTGTATCTTCAATTACAAAACCTTGACTTAGAATATAGTCTCTGAGCTGATCTGACAAAGCCCAGTTTTTATCTTTGCGCGCTTGGATCCTTTTTTCGAGGGCCTCCTGCAATTCTTGGGGTATTACTTCGGCTTTCTTCTCAAACGACATCACCCCTAAAACAGCGTTGATTCTCTTCAGGGTAGTTAGAATCTCGGCAGCGTCATCTGTCAGTACTTTGTTTTGGTCGCAGAGGAAGTTGACCTCCCGGACCAATTCAAATACGGCGGCTAAGGCTTCTGAAATATTCAGATCGTCAGCTAAGGCTTCAGCAAAATGGCGTAGAGTTCGATCCACAACAGCATTGACTTCCCCTGTTCGGCCTGGCTGATGTATCTCTAACAGCCTTTGGATGAAATCATTTAAGCGCTGCAGAGAGTGTTTCACTGCTTCCAGACCGGCAAAGGTAAAGTTCAATTGGGTTTTATAATGCGTCTGCAAGAGCATGTAGCGCACTTCGATACCGCTGAAGCCTTTGTCTAAGAGGTCGCGCAGCGTAAAAAAGTTACCTAAACTTTTGGACATTTTTTTATTATCGACAACCAAATGTTCGGAATGCATCCACAGGTTTGCAAACTTTTTGCCTGTCTTAGCTTCGGATTGGGCGATTTCGTTTTCGTGATGAGGGAACATGTTATCGACCCCTCCCACGTGGATATCCAAGGTTTCACCTAATAGTGCCATAGCCATGGCCGAGCATTCCAGATGCCACCCGGGCCTTCCCTTGCCGAAGGGACTCTCCCAGTAAATATTTCCATCACGTTGTGGATCGTAGGATTTCCAGAGCACAAAATCGGCAACATGATCTTTATCGTATTCATCCAACTGTACTCTTTCCGAGGCACCGGCTTTCAGTTCATGGAGGTGAAGATGAGATAGGCAGCCATAAGAAGGGAACTTATTGATGGCAAAATACACCGATCCGTCGCCTCCCACATAGGCCACTCCCTTTTGCATCAATGCTTGAACCAACTGGATCATTTGTTCGATGTAATCTGTAGCAGCAGGATAATGTTCGACCTTTTCTATGCCTAAAGTCTTTAGGTCTTCAAAGAAGATATCTTTATAGGTCTGCGTGAAGGCTTCTAAGGTGATATTTTTGGCGATGGCGCCGCGGATGGTTTTATCGTCTACATCCGTTAAATTCATAACCTGAGTCACTTTGAACCCTAAAAATTTCAGGGTTCTGCGTAGAAGGTCTTCAAAAACATAGGTTCTGAAATTCCCGATGTGGGCGTAATTATATACTGTGGGGCCACAGGTATACATTTTCACGTGTCCGGCTACAAGAGGAACGAAAGGTTCTTTTTTTCTTGTAGCCGTGTTGAATAGCTGAAGGGTCAAAGATGATGGTTCAAACATTAAAATCTGTTAGGTTGTAGTTTGTTCCATTTTAGCCATGTAATCGCTTTCTAGCAACCTATAATTCACTTTACCTGATCCCATTAACGGAATTTCAAGCAGGCGCATGACGTTGCTTATTTTGACCAAATTGCTGAAACCGGCTTCTTTCAAAGCTGCATTCACCTCTTCTAATGTAATGGGAAAGGCGGTAAACAAGTAAATTTTAGGTTTATCGCCGGGTATTTCTTTCGAGCACACCGCTAAGGCTACGCCTTCTTGCGTGATGGGCCATTTTTTCGAAACTCCCATTTGTAGGAGACCATCTTCGATAGCTGCCAAGCTGATCATCTCCGCTCCGATTTTGATGAAGCGTTTCAACCGTCCGGAGATATAGAGATTGCCATCAGAATCTAGGTATCCGAGATCTCCGGTTTTATACCAAGTCGAGCCCAAGACATCTACAAAGGGAGAAGAAATTCCCGGGTTTATATAGCCTGAGAAAACGTTAGGGCCTTTAGCTAAAATCAAACCTTGGACTCCCAAAGAAAGAGGTTCATAGGTATCTTGATGCACGATGCACAACTCAACTCCATTGGCGGGTATGCCTACGCCTTTATGAGGCTTGCCTGCACGGTTAAATGTCAGCACTGGAGAGCATTCGGTGATGCCGTAACCCTCTAAAAAGAGGATATTTTTGCCGAAAAATTGATCCAACAGTTGAAAGAGCTCCGGTGGAGCTTTTTCAGCACCGGTAAAGCACATTCTCACACTTTTTAGTTGTTCTTTGGAGGCTACTTTAATGATGCCCTTGATAAATGCAGGCGTACCGCATAGGATCGTGGCTCCCCAGCGATAGGCTGTTTGTGCGAGCTGTTTTCCATTGGTGGGGTCGGGTGCATACACTGCCTTTAAACCGCATAGTAACGGTATCAATGTCGTCACGGAAAAGCCAAAAGCATGAAAAGGAGGCAGCATGCTTAATAAGATATCATCGGTTTCAATCACAAGACCCTCAAGAGCTGCTTTCTGCATGCTGAGGAGATTCTTGTGGGTCAACGGCACTCCTTTAGGAAGGCTTTCGGTTCCGCTGGTGAAAAGCAGAACCGCACGATCATCCTCAGATAAGGAATTCATTTGAAATTTCTTGAGCAGATAACCTGTTGATCTTGTGGACAGATACTTCGACTTGAGTTTTTCCAACAGGGTAAACTTTCGCCTTTGATCTTCGAGCATGACCAATAAGTCTTCGATGGGTGTCAGGTCGACATTTTCCAAGCGGTCAATGAAAGCCCAAGAGGTCAGCACATGTTTCACTCCAGACAATTTTACAACTGACTCCAAGTGCCTTGATCCTACAGTCCAGTTGACTAATAGAGGCACTTTTCCCGCTAACTGCGTCGCCAAGATCAACAGGGTAGCTGCTACGCTAGACGGCAGAAGAATGCCTATATATTCCCCCTCTAATTTACGGATATAACGCGCCAATAGGATCACCCGCAGTTTTGCCTGTGGATATGTCAAGACACCGCTGCGTTCATCTCCGCAGGCGACGGTGTTGCCCATGAGGTCGCAGTTATTGAAAAAGACTTCGGGGATAATTTTTCCGGGAGGGAGAAAAATCCTTTCTTTCTTCGAGGGCTTTTTATTCCATAAGGTCAGGTCGACCAGGTGGTTTTCAGCTTCCACTTCAAAAACCACTTGTTTAGCAGCTATAGCCATCACTTTGGCCACCGTTGTCAACTCTGGATTGGGAATATTTTGTATGTCGAAAGCATCTTGCAGGAATATGGCGACTTCAGCTACGTCCAAGGAGTCCAATCCTAAGTCTACAGACAGGTTCATATTAGGTTTAATGGAGTCTACCGGAACATCGGCAATTTGCGCTAGACGGCTTACGACTTTTTGTTTGACAGCGTCGGATATAGCATCCAAGCGTATGTTTTTATCATCGATTTCTGTTTTTACTGGAAGCGGGTACACCACCTCCTTCCATAGGCTATAGGAAACGCGGATAAGTGAATCGCCAGGATAATTTCCCACTTGCTGGCTTAATCCGTCGGGCTTGTTGTAGTAAGCTTCCAGGTATTTATTGATTTCTAGGCGGCTGCCTTGGTAAGGAAAATCGGCTGGCGCAGGTTCCAATTCGATGATGACATGTCTACGAGGAGTGAAGAATATGAAGTTTTTGAAAGCATGTTTTACCCCTTCCCAAATGGTCTTATACATAGGAGGAGCCTTGCCTGTATAAGCTCGCGAGAAACTGCTGCCCCACAGTCCTTTAATACGCACCAGGACAATATTAGCCTCTGGAACATCATGAATGATTTTAGGAACAGCCGAAGCACCGCCTATAGCTTCATATCCAGTCTGTTTGGTCCTTCCCGAGGGATAGATGAGGAAGTTATCGCCTTCTTTTATTCCCTCGATGACTTGCTGAATGACTTTATCGCTGCGTTTTTTTTTCAAGCTATTGCTTGCATTGGTGAAGTCGGGAACAGGCAAAGCCTTGAGGAAATGCATGAGAGAGTTCACCACAGGCGTGTAAAATTGGTATTCGACAATCATGGGCCTGATAGGAAATTTCGACCATACAGCCAAAGTGATGAGAGCGGGATCGACGAATACAGCGGGGTGGTTGGGCAAAAATAGCACGCCGCCGGGTTTGCTTAAGTTCTGCGGTGTCAGCGTGTCCAAACCTTTGATTGTGACCTTATATCGGAACCAAAGAATAAACCGTATAAATAGAGCTATCAAACCAGTAACAATTCTTTTCATAATTTATCTCCTATGAAATCCCATAAGTTTCAGAAGTCTTATCGAAAGCTATTCCGATGCGTACGAAATTGAGAATCGAGCCAGACGTCTATTAAAAATATCTTGTTTTTTTTTATTATATAGTAAATAATATTTACTAAGAAAGATAAACATTTAAGCTTTTTAAAACGACCACATGGCCAAGGTAATAGCCCATAGAGGATTTTCCAAAATAGCTCCTGAAAACACCGTCAGTGCGGTGCGCATGGCTATAGAGCACGCTGTCGATTATGTTGAAATCGATGTCCACCTTTCTAAAGATGGCGTACCTGTGGTCATCCATGATTCTGTTCTTGGAAGGACTACCCCTTACACTCACTCGCATAGAATTACCGACTTAGTTTATGACCATATCAGACACCTGGACGTCGGCTCTTGGTTTGACACTAGATATAAAGGCGAAACCATCCCTACCTTAGAACAAATTTTGGATCTAGATTTTGGTGCGTCGGGATTGATGATTGAAATAAAAAAAGGGCACTCTCCGATAAAACCTCTTGTGACAGCAGTCGGGAAAGCCGTTAGAAAAGCCTTATCGAAAGATTCCCAAAGAAAAATTTTGATTGGAAGCTTTTCCATGCAAGTTCTCAAAGAAATGCAAGTGCAGTTTCCATCAATGCCTTTGATAGGCATTATAGAAGATTTCAATCAGCTTGTCCAGGCGAGCTCTCTGACATTTTCACAAATAGCCCTATGGCACAAGCTCTTGTCGCCGGCTTTATTGAATTCATTACATAGGCAAAACACAAAAATCTGGACATTCACGGTTGACGATCCAGAAGCTGCAAAATCAATGCATCAAATGGGTGTTCATGGAATTATCACCAATGATCCGGAGTCTATTTCGAGGGCTTTTAGACCTTAAGCTACAAGGTTCTTTACTTTGGCCTGCGAGGAATATAGTAGCCCTAGTCCTCTTCTTCTCGCTTATCTATTCATCACCGAATTATGGAGAAGAAGATAACTCTAAGTCTTTAGACAAAGCTCTTCAAGAGTTTAGCTATTTGCCTGTTTTATATAAAGGCAGATACAGACCTGCCGAGGCTTATGCACGCTTGGGATTAGAGGATTCCAAAAGTACATCTTCACTATTCACGTTTTTGCAGCTGCACTTTCAAGACCCTGAGCTTTCTGTTCAAAAAAACTATGAAGCCTTAATACTGACCTTAAAGCAACGTGGACAGAAAGGCAAGGAGCTCTTCTCGTCTCTAGAATCGCAATACCCTCTTGACAAACTACTGCGGGAGTCTGGAAACTCATTTCGAATGCTCCCCTTACGACATCAAGATGGTGACTGGGTTTCCCTTCATGCTTTAAACTTAAAATTATGGGATACCTCTAGCGGTCAGCTGGTTCCCATTCGCAACTTTACCGCCTTTAGCAACGCCGATTTCGATCAGCTAAGGCTCGCATATTTTGAATTAGAAAGCGCTTTTTTACAAGTCCCCCTGGATATGTCAAGTATAAGCTCGAGAGTGCAAAGCTTTAGTCAAGCCTATCAAAAAGCCTATCAGCAGCTGCAAGCACAGCCTTATCAAATAGCCCACCAAAAGGCCCTGTATTATCCCTCAACTACTTTGCTGTACTGGGAAGCTTTTTATTACCGCTACCCTCTTTTTGATATCTGTTTAGGAGCCTACTTTATCTCCTTGCTAGGGTTTGCATTTGCCTATTGTTATCCACGGCCTTTTGTCCGGAGGATGAGTCTGTGGTTTTTGGCAGGAGCTACGCTTTTGCACACCTTATATTTAGGTTTTAGATGCTACCTTTTGCAAAGACCGCCTGTATCTAACATGTATGAAACCGTTCTCTATGTACCATGGATAGCAATGATGACCAGCTGGCTGCTAGGATACCGCTATAATAGTTATTTTATTTTAGCTGTCGCCAACTTTATTTGCTTAATCCTGTTGTCAATGCTTAAGATCACAGGGCTCAGCGGTGGGTTAGATAACGTGCAAGCCGTCTTAAACTCACATTACTGGCTGGTGATCCATGTGTTGATGGTTGTTGGCAGCTATGGGCTTTTTTGTTTAAGTGGGATCATTGGACATGTGTATTTGGTTTCTTACTGTCTACACCCTGGTCGAAATTCATTTAGAGACACTGCGGCTACTGTTATTCGACAATCCATTTACATAGGATTAGTCCTACTGATAGCAGGTACACTCCTGGGTGGGGTTTGGGCAGCTGAAAGCTGGGGGCGATTCTGGGACTGGGATCCCAAGGAAGCTTGGGCGTTTATCTCTATTTGCATTTACTTATTTTTTGTTCATGCCTATATGTTTAAGAAGATCGGTGACTTCGGATTAGCGGTAGGCTCTATAGCAGGCTTGCAAGCTATCAGCTTTACCTGGTATGGTGTCAACTACATTTTGGGCACCGGGCTGCATAGTTATGGTTTTGGAACGGGTGGAGAATATTATTACTATCTCTATTTGGTATTAGAAACCTTATTTATCCTTTACGTGCTGGGGTACAACAAAAGGCATCTACATGAAAACCCGGATTAGCCCTACAATGCATTTGCTTATATTTTTGATAGCTTCCGTATTCTTTTCCAAAGGCATTTATGCGGAATCTTTTCTTCTTAAACAACCTATTGCCAATTCTCCTTCGTATCTCTATAACTACATAGATTGCCCTGAATACGACTATCCGGAAAATCCTCACATTTCCCCTGAAGTATGGCATTTGGTCAAACCCTATCTCTTGCCTTCGAATCATCCCATAAAAAGAAATCTGGACGCCCTTTTCGGTCAGAAGAGAGTGACTCAAAACCTACGATCGTTGGAAGAGGCACACTTCACCCGCTGCTATATCCGCGGATACAGTAAGCTGGTCGTCACAGAACACTCTATGATCAGGGGATATTGGCTAAAGCTATTTATTGATGATCAAGATATATCAGACTTCCCCGCCTTCATTAATCGCATCGAAGGAGCGCTAGCCATTCAAGACGCCATCATAGGCCATGGCTACGAAAAACATTTTGTAGTCCCCAAAAAATGGATCTATCCATTACCGGCAGAGCCTTCCCCTTCCCCTGGAAGCTTTAGAAAAAACTTCATCCTAGTCGCCGAAGATATGGACTTATACAAAAAATCCGACAACCGAAAAAAGTGGGCGACCAAAATCACGCCTCCTAGAGCCTTAGCTATCTATACAATTATGCAAGAACTGGGATTAAACGACTGCATTCACCCATTTAATTTACCATTTAGCAAAGATGGTCGCCAAGCCTTCATCGACACAGAACATCACCATAACTGGCCTGTGCGTTTTGATCTCATGCTGCAGCATATGCCGCCTCTGCTGCAGGATTACTGGTTGAAAATTATCGAAACACACGGCCATCCATAATTATTTTTTACACTTGAGAATTTACCCTGCATCATTCTAAGATAGGTTTGCCGACTCTGTCGACAGCAATACCTAGATAATCTAGATATACCCCTATACAAAAGGATATGATATGATAAGTTTCACTACATCGACTCTATATGATCAGAAAAAACCCGTTTTCGATTTCAATGAAAAAGAACTCGATAAAAACAAAGCAGAGGAAAATACTACAAAGGAAAATAGCAGCGAGGAAAATAGCAGCGACGAACAATGTCACATGGAGATCTGCATACATCACTCCCACCCGAAAAAATTGGAAGATTTTTTTACAAAAAAAGAAAAATCGCAACATATTTTTTCAATAGGAGAGAAGGTAGCTTGGATCACCGATCAATCCTCGCTCGACAAAGTCAACGGGCTGATTAAAGACATCGAATTTTTCCACTCCCATGCCGTATATCCCATAGAATTGGTTATGTTGAAAGACAGAAAAAAAATGAGTAATGAAGAGAAGAAAGCATCGAATGATTTTGTCGAGACGTATAAATCCAAATGTATAAACACCGTAAAGAAAGACCTCTCCCTGCTTTACAGCATCTACGCCTATACCCAAGCCGCTTCTAATGACCCTGTATGCCTCCATAGACCTCTTGTTAAAACTATCAGCGAATTGGCATTTACCACAATAAACTCATACAAGGAGTCGCGTAACGATGAAATCTCCGACAAGGCAAGTAATATCATACAGGGCAGCACACAACATCAACAACTTGAATCCTTGTTACAAACACTGGGACAGTTTACACGGGCCCAACTAAACGAACAGGAAAAGACATCGCGAAACTCAACCAGCGATTCAACCTTAAAGAAGGAGAAAAAGGTTAAAGAAAAAAGCTAGATGATCGCAGGGGCTTGTAGAAAGGTTCCTACAAGCCCCTCTACACGAATTTGTTCATCCTGCCGGCGAAGCCGATCTTGTCCATCTAGTTCTTATTATTTTGCAAATCCAGCTAAAAAAGCGAAAAATTCGAATCAAAAATAGCCGACTTGCGGAATGTGGGTTAAGAATTGTGACAGAGTCATTTCTTCTGGTAATCCAAGGTGTGCATCTACTGCCACAGCTATCCCCGAAGCTGCACAGAATCCCTGTAGTTTTCTTTTCCCTTGAGAAGCTAAGCATCTAGAAGAATAGAGGATATAATCCAATCCCTGCCACTGCTGAATCAGAAATTCTTCGGGAATCACCACATATGGAATTTTTGACATACGTAGCTGCGTTAACGCCAGTCGTAGATTATTGAGCTGAACCGGTTTAACGAAATCGATTCCAGGCAAGCAAATCCCTACTCTCACGGCATCACCAAGGCTTCTGTCATCGGAGCTGCCAGTTGAACATAAACCCAAAGCCTGGCTTATGCCCCCTTTATATATCGAGTGAAATCTGACAAAGGATTCTGAAGATGTCAGCTGATAAAACAACAAAGGGTCCATGTTTTCGCTAGCGCTCCATTCCAGATACAAGGGCAGACTGTCTGAAACAGAATTCACCATTAGATTCAGGTAATCGGCAGCGGTATCTCTGCAAAACAACCTAACCAAATTAGACAGAGGTGTGCCGTTGTTACCTGTAGGAGTAATTTCATGAAAGCTTGAGCAATGTAAGCCACACTCTTGGTTTAAGATCTCCACACTTCCGAACTTATCTTCGAGCCATTCCTTCCAGTTCGCTTTTAGGGTATCATCCCAGGGAAAGCCTTTAGACAGGTCTACATCGCCTGAAAATAACACCAAGCCTTTCGAGTTTTGATGAAATTCCTTCCACACAGTGTGAAAAAAGTGATCTAGAGATAAATTTAAAGTCTGCAACTGCATTTGATGTGACAGGGGCATATTCAAATTGGAGAATAAGCCCAAATCCATTTGCCAAAGTATTTTTCGACCTTCAGCCACCGCCTCGAGAGCGGTTTTTACAGCTGCGCTCCAATCTAA
>CAYMKI010000086.1:0-13294 GCA_964390695.1 uncultured bacterium | reverse complement strand
GATCAATACTCCACAACAAGACCTAGAAGATATTGCAAGAGATACATTTAATGCTTTTCACGGTCTGACAGATGAATTGTTCTTACAGCCGGCTTATAAAGTGTTTTTTATCGGAACTTGGAAATGCCGTTATGAGGGGAGGGGAGTCTGCCTAAAGAATGTCATGCTTAAAAACACTCAGAAAGTCAGAGAAGTGCTTTTTCAATTGGAGGGAGATGAAAAGTTCCGAAAGCTCAGCTTTAAGATAGGCAATTCGACTTTGCATCCATGGTATTTGGAAGAGACTACTTGGATCGATTTTGATCAAGGAGTTAGAGAAGTCTATTTATCAGCATCTGAAAGTACGCCTTCTAATAAAACTTTACGCCAAATGACGGCGGGGAAACAGTCGCAAGAAGATTTTATTGAAGCTTTGGACAGTATATTCTTTTCTAAACCTGTGCCGAAGGCTGCCAAGTTGTATTCAGCCATTCTTAGAAGCCTCCATCAAGATACCAACAAGGGCTTGCTGCTACGAAACACATTGAAAGAGCTGCAGCACAAACTACACCCTGAGCGTTTAAATGAGATAAATATGCTCTTCAAGGAGGGGGTCCAATTTGCTGAAGCTTTGAAACTCTTTGAATTGTCGAATATTATAAACGAATTTTCCTATACCCCCTTGATGAAAGTGATTGTAGCAGGTAATCTACAAGAAGTTCAGTCGCTTATAAACCAAAATCCTGCGCTTATGAAGGATGTGAACTCCAGAGGGTCTACACCTTTGCTAATTGCTATGGACCGCAAGCAATTTGAAATAGCGCGTTGGTTGGTAGCGCAGGGAGCTGATTTGAACAGCTGCAACGCGCTTTATCACACGCCTTTCAGCTTGTTGTGTGCAGGCGGACAACCTGAGGTTATTCAAGAATTTTCAGCTTTTCAACAGGACATTAAAGGTGAGCAAGGAGCTAAAGCGCTTGTAGCAGCACTTCACGCAAAAAACTGGCCAAACGCTCATTTTCTTGTCGACCGCTTGGCAGGATCTGAGGCAGGGTTTGAAAATTATCCGTTAATTGCCCTTGCTGTGAGGTTTGCTTCAAGTACAGACATTTTGAGTAAATTGCTGAATTACCCGCATATAGATATAAATCAACCTCTTAGAGAGAAACAAGATACCGCTGTGCATATGTGTGTGTACAATGGCGATGTTGAGAGTCTGAAGTGGCTTCTTAAAAGAGGGGGCAATCCTAATTTAGTCAATGCTCATCAATATAGTCCCTTGCATCTTGTGGTCGTACATGGTAAGGAAAAAAGTTTGGATTTAGCCAAGGCTTTATTGGAGGCGGGTGCTGATATCAATATTCAAGACGGCGCAGGCTTAACTGCTTTGCACTGGGCGATTCTTTACCAAAACAGAACTTTAATAGAATTCTTTATCAAACGGGGCGCTGCGCTACAAGCAGAAACACAAAGAAAAATCAATACCTTAGAGCTCGCGGCAGATCTTCCTGGTTTGTTACAGTTCATCCTTGAAATCCCTGGGCTAGCGATTAATCCTAGGGCTTGCCGCTTAGACCGTATATTTGTTAAAGCTTTGGAAAATGAAAACTTGCGTCTAGCGAAATTAATGCTATTGCATGGCGTGAATATCAATCAGACGTTCGAGAAGGGCGAGCTTCCCTGGATGTATTATCTGCGTCAGAAAAGAAAAGACACCGATCCTATACCTGTCATCGATTTTTTCTTAGACAACGGCGCCGATCTTACTTTACAAGATTCGCAAGGGGATTCGATCATGCACTGGGTCATGAAAGAACAAGATCTGAATCTATACAGACATCTTAAAGCTGCCCAGATTCCTGTAAATAATCCCGTTAACCTGCAAGGCGATACTCCTTGGGTGTTAGGTTTTAAAAACCCTCCACAGAATCTACACTTTTTGCTGGAGTTACTGAAGGACAAAAAACTTACCCATGAGCATGTCCCCGTCATTTTAAAAATGTCTTTAGAAAAGTGGGGATTGAGCCATTCTAGGGGGGTTGGCTTGATGCTACACGAAATTTTAACCATCTTTCTAAATACTAAAGATCGTTTAAAGACAGACCCTCGTACGAAATTTTATGAGCAATTATTCATTACCGGCATGATATTGTCTGCGGGTAGACATGAGTTTTTGGATAGTCAGGTCGATATTTTAAAAAAATGGATTCATTGGTTTAAACAGTTTCCAGATAGTCGGATTGATGCTTTTTACAACTTACCAGTGTTACAGGCTGCTTTGTATCTTAACTTGGATTCAAATGACAAGACTCGCGAGTTCATATTTTCGCTCGTAGAACATTTTCCGGAATGTATTCAAGAACAGTGCATCGACTTATCGACGCATTTAACATCAGATTTGTCCATCCTAAAGAAAATGATCCAGAAAGGTGCCGAATTGGCCTCAAAACCGCTTTTGAGTAATTGCGATCTGGAAATGTTAAAGGTGTTGGAAGCCAGGGGGGTGGATTTGAGCGGAGAGGTCGGATTGCACTATCTCGATCGATTTCTCGCTTCTGATTATCCTTATGCAGATCAAGATGAGGGTGTTGAATATCTCTTATCTAGAGTTCGATATAACCTACACCAGGTCTTATCGAGCGCCCTATTAAATGATGCTAAGGAAGATTTTATAAAACGTCTTATAAATCATCCCCATATAAACCTACAAGCGACCGATGATCCTCTCGGTTCGGCTTTATACTGGGCTTTGAGGAAGGCAAATTTACCTGCCATTCAGGGGTTGTTGAGTAAGAGAGCTATTTTCATACCTTACAAAAAATGTTCTGCTTTATTCAAAAATCCAATCAATCATGTGATTTCCTGTGCGAATGAGGATAACACAAGCTGTTGTCTCGAAGCACTGAGATTACTGATGAATTCTGATTACAAAAAAAGCCTAAATGAAAAATCAGAGGTAGACGGGTTGACACCTTTGATATATGCTACAATGTCCATGCAGGAAGTTCTTCTGAAATATTTGCTTGCACAAGGCGCCAAAGTCAACGATAAGATCGATCGAAATCAGAGGACCGCTTTGCATGTAGCCATAAACATAAACGCGCTAAAACTAGCCGCAATGCTTATAAATCATGGAGCGGATGTCAATAGCATCGATGATAAAGGCAACACTGCCTTACACGATGCTATACGTTTGACGAGAGAAAAAAATGAGAATTTGCAACTTCTCTCTTTCATAGCTTTGCTGACGCAAAAAGGGGCCAAATGGGATTTGCCTAATAAAGAAGGCGTCACCCCAAAAGATCTGGCCATTAAATTGAGATTGTGCAAAGTGCTTCCAAAAAACACTCACAAGCTGTAAAACCTAACTGATCTAACGCCTCTATTGCCTTGTCAAGGGAATACCCCTTGACTTCGGACATTAGCTGCGCTATCTCAATTGTCTGATTCAATGTGAGCTAGGATTTAGGGAGTAAGTTGGGTTTGAACAGCCTTACTCGTTTGCTCGGGAAGTTGCTGAACTTTTGGAGGGTAAAGAGTGTTCTAGGGATAATTTTTTGCATTCAGTAGAGGGTCTTCCTAAATCATCTGCATGACGTTTTAAATCTTCAAATTGAGCATGGTGATTATCATCCCATTCAATGAAATCTTTTTGTACCTTCTTTCCTATTACTAAGGCTGAAGCCTCAAAATTTTTCCAGGTGTTCTCAATTTGTGCTAGGTCGTTTTCCAAATTCTGTTTCGGTTGATAATCGGCAAAGGCATTGCGAATACTTTGGTATTTTTCATGAAATTTTGCAGAAAGATCCATCCATTCAACATGTTTGCGATGAAGGTCTCGCTGAGAAATATCGGCATTTTCATCTACTGCCCAAGAAGGTTGTGAAACGTAATAATTTGATAATGTCAAAAAACTAGCCAAGGCTGTGGATAAAGCCACATTTTCCCAAAGCTGCAAACAGGGATGATATTGTTCCATGCAAAGAGGATATGAATTAAAAATAATATTCCAAATATTGTGGTCAAAAGTAGGTGTTTGTGATGAAACCCAGATGGTATACTGATCGGAAGATGCTGAAGAACTCGAGGTGGTGACAGCATTAATTTTTGTTTTCATGACATTGTAAAGATCGCAGATATTTTGGATGAGATCAAAAAAACGCACTCGCTCTGTGTTAATGAGATCTTCTCGATCTGTTGAGCTTGCCGTCCATTTAGGAGTAGCTTTGTTCAGCTGGATCGTTGTTCCGTTTTTACATTGAAATGGCACCGGTTTAACGTGCGCACTATAGACAAGCTGTGTTTTATTATAATATTCAATCCTAAAGGTTTGGTCTTTCTCATGTTGATTCTCCATGGCTTCAAATAGACATAGGTTCCTAGCTGACTGTATGGCTTGTGAGACCAGAGAAAGAATTCTTGCGTTATTAGTTGGATCAAAAGAGCTGCTGCTATTTGACGTTACAGGAGTGTGTGATATGCTCGTTATTAAACTCATAAAAATTCTTCCTTTCCTTAAGCTGGACTTGTGACAAATTTTAGATAATGGTCGGATGACGCTACGCCATCTCTGTAGGCGAAAAATCTATCATATACTCCAAATTTTGTAAACCTGTTATCTTATACTACCCATCCTGTTTTTCATGTTTAAGCGTTTTTCTAAAAGCATGTTATTTTTCTGGCGGGAACTCTTAGCAAATTCTTAATGCAAAAAAATATTTAATTATGATATTATAATTGTTATTTATAAATTTAACTATTTTTAGCGTATAGTTCTTATACTTAACATAACAAAGGATTTGTTAATGGATTTTTCATGTAGCAGTCAATTTGTTTTTGATACAAACAATTATTGCACACTTGAAAGCCACAATTCAACTACTGCTATTACGCAAAACACAAAAGATTTTGCTGTCGCCTTATTTAAAGAAAGAAATTGCAAAGACGAAGCTCTTGAAAATAAAATCCTGTATATTCAAAGGCTTTTTCGAGCAAAGCTCCGACAGGATTCGGAGATTGTGCGCATCAGCAAGCTGGGGTTGAATGCAGAGGAAATCTTTAAAGATGCGAATACACCTTATCGACCCCAAAAGTGCAGTCCCGAGTTAGCTGATCGCATTGTGAAAGCTGCAGACCAGATTACGCTGTATACTTCTGTCAAACACCTTGCAAGTATCGCAAATATAGAAAAAATTCTCGAAGGTTGCTTGTATGGAAGAGACAATCTGACAAGACTGGGTATTACATTTCGAGAAGCGGCGTTGACCGATGAGGATGTTGAACAAGGGGATGGCAATGTCATTTGTTTCGGTCCTGATTTAATTGATCCAAAATGTCTAAAAGATCGCACCATGGGATTAGAACTAGATTTGCCAAAATTGTTAGACGATAAAAATTTTAATAAGAACCCCTGTATCTTTTTCAAACAAAAAGATTTAATGTATAATCACTTCAATATCGAGACAGGTCATCGTCAAAGTTTTAATATTAAAAATGAGATTTTCAAGTTTGAATTAAAAGGGGGGATGTATACTCATAAACAAACCTTTGAGCTGATTGAGAAAGGACATTTATTAAGTCGTATTTTTGCAGTAGTTGACAATTCTAGACTTATCTCTTATAACGTAAAAGAGATGCAGAAAATTTTGGTGTTAAATTCGTTCAGATTTTTTGATCTCTTACCCGAAACACATATAAATCATATCTATGGGCTCATAGCCGAATTAAACGATAATGAATTACTGGAGTTTTTATCGGATTTGGGAAAAAAAATGTCTCAAGCCTGCGAATTCAATTTTTACGGAGCTTATAAAATAGACCTTGAGGCCCTCTTAAAGTTACACTTTTACGACACATCATATAGACGAAACTCTTCGCGTATAGATGAAGACGATATTACTATTGAGATGAAACAACTTTTAGCCGAACTAAACAAAGGGTCGTTTGAGTCCTTGAATGTAATCAAACAGCATGCTCCAGAGTTATTTAAAAGCTCTCGCTTTGTGGATTATCTTTTGTCAAAAATCGATAATCCCCAAAGCATAGCAGTCATCAAGGGATTGATTCACTAATACTCTATAAGGTTTTCATGAAATTAAGAACGACAGACTATTTACATGTAAGTAATTCTCATTTTGGCAATTTTATTGAATCATGGTTGCATGTTGATGGGTTAGGAAGAAGATTTAACGTTGATATAAGCTGGAAAAAACATACTTGCCCAGAATACGTGAATGGTCCTTCAAGAAAAATGCTTTTGCAGATACTCCGGTGGCTGGCGCAGTAATCCCTTGCTACGCAAATCATTAACCCTATCTATACTCGGATTCATAATGGTTTGTTGTTCTATAAGGCGAGATTCGAGATTATCTTTTACGGTTACCTCTACACTAGGGTATGGTTGTAAATAATCGGTTTTGGCCTCTTCGGACATTCCTGCTGTCACCTCGCGAATGCAACTTTCAAATGGTTTTAGGGAAAAATCATCAGACCAAGATGCAAAAAAAATACTTGTATACCTAGCCGAGCAAGCATACTCTCCACCAGGATTTATCACCTGATGTCTTGTAGCTTTTATCATTCCGGCTGTTTTCATTTGTATCTGTTCACCTGTATTTACAATTAAATAACCGGGAGGGACTACTACAGATTTCCATTTTCCGTCCTTGGTCAGCAATTGTAATCCTGGAATCGTGGAAGGGGGCATAACGGTTAGGGCATTCAAGTCTTCATGCGCGGCAGCCCATACGGCTTCAGGATCATCTGAAGGTTTAGGCGCAGGATAATAAAGAAGGCGCAATAAAGTATTGGGGGAGTTCATGCTTAGAGATATTTCTTCTGTGGGTTCATTCAGATATTCAGACAAAAACTGCATCAAAGGTGCAGTGATTAGTGTCATAGCTTCCTGATAGGTTTGCATGACTTGTTTGAATGCTGGTAGATTTTCAGGCCATCTTTGAAAGTTGGGCGGAATGAAGTATGTTTCCTTCAAATCAGGTTTCTTGAATCCAGCAGCTATTTCATCTCCATGCCGCGTATACCCAGTAGAACCGTAATTATCATGAATGTCTTTTTCTTTGGCCTCAATTTTTTGGTCAAAGTAGAGTTTCATCATTTTATTGACTTGATTTATCAGACTTGAATCAATGTGCGCTTTTACTGCAACGAAACCCACGTCCCGCAGACCGTCACCGAACTGTTTGATGATCGCTTGTCGTTCAAGTAAAGATTTATCGGAGAGACTTTCAATATCAATCAGAGGAACCTTCGCTATGTCAAGCTCTGTTATAGGTTGCAAAAGGACATTGGCTGATGGCGAGTTATAGAGTTTGAATTTCCCTTCGTAGGGTGCTGTAGTAAAGGTTTGAGGAATCGCATCTAAACCTGTATGCGAGATTTTTTGATCTGAGTCAGTCCTTTTGTAATTGCTTTTATAAGTAGTATTTTCGCTTTTGAAAATATTGAAATTGTCATCAATAGATAAAGATGCAGAGTTCATGAGAGCTCTCCTTAAAATTAATCATTAAAGAGACCCTCACCAAAAACTAAACATGGTATACGTTCGCCCAGGAAGGTCGAGAATGGCGAACATCTTTAGCTTTCTTAGTATTGATGCTAACAGAATCGAGGTAATTTGTCTGTAAATTTTTTGCGAATTCAATTTTTTTCGCCCTTGGTGGTTGGGTTTGGCACAGATGATGAACTTGAGGAATTGGCTGGACCGGCTGCATTTTCTGTTTTCCATTTGTCAATTAAATCTTTGAGGACTCGATTGGAAACGAGTTGGCTAGGGGAGAGTGAAGCCCTTGTAAATGGACAAGTGGAATGCTGATTTAGCCACTTTATGAGAGCGGCTTTGTCGCAGGTGGTGCCGTTTGGAGTGATGACAGGATCGTTCATGATTTCATGGGATAAAGGACAGGTGAATTCTTCAGGTACAGTCAATTGGGTTGTCTGCGCTGCGTTCATTTTTTCAGGACGTTTTTCTATGATCTCCAACTTCTTTTCAATAGCAGCGATAGTCATTTGTGTCCCTTGTGAAGAGGCGGTAGATGATGTAGCTGTTAAATTCCATGCTTTCAGTCTCGCTTGTGCCTGATCCCATACGTATAAAGCATCACTTTCCTCGAGGTTTAATTGTAGCTCAAGCTTAGCATCCGATGTGGTTGAAATAGGATTGGATAGGCATAAAGGTGAATCTGTTATCAATTTCATCAGAAGCTCATTTTCTTGTTGTAACAGAGCTGCTTGACTGCTTGATAAATTAGGCTGATTTGCTAGGGAACGCACATTATTCATTTGATTTTTGAGTAAATTTATATGCGCATTAAATGTGTGCTCTTTGTATCGGCTAGACAAGTTATGCAGAGCTAAGTCTGCTTCGCACAAATATGGGGCTACAGTGCGGATTTCTTCTTCCATGGCAGGGTAACGTGCTACAAATTCGTGTAAATGGGCTATACAGTCTTTGAGTTGCTGGTATAATACAGGAGCCTGCTGCAAGTCAAATAAGGAAACCGGCTGGCTTTCACTGCCTATTTGGGTAACTGCTAAATTTTTTGTACAGGTTTCTAATTTGCTGATCGCAAGCTTCAATTCATCTAGTTTATGACCGGTTAAAACCGTGCGAGTGTTAACGTTTTTAACAAACGGCAGGCTTTTGAGAACTTCCTGTAATGGTTTGCCTTTATGGTTCTGATAAAAGTGGATGTGGCTGAGAAATTTAAGAGCGCGATCTGGATTTATATTAGGAAGCGTAGGAAATGTGGTTGAATTCTGCGCAGGAACTAAGTTAAGGCATTTTAATGAAATATTCGAAATGATGGCATTGGAAATACTGCTGCAGATGAGTCCTTCATACTTAGATCCATCCGTAAGCTCAATAAGGCCTGGATGTTGACATGGATGAGAAGCGGTGGTGCACGCGGTATCGTTGATAGTAAAACTTTTAATACTCATAAAATCTCCTTAGAATTATTCAATTGAAGGCGTATTGTAATCAAGGATAGGAAAAAAGATCAACAATATAAACTATACATGAATTACTGAGGGGATGAGCAGAAATTCTATACGTCTGATAATAGATGTTATGTTGTAAATTCAGAGATTTCAGGGCCGAGCAAATCAAAATAAAAATCGTGATTTTGATCTATTTTTTTGCTAGCTCTGGATTCAATTGAAACTCTACCTGAACATCATCTACTTGAATATTTTTTGGTGTGGGTAAAGTTGTTTTGTCTTTGTGTTCTTTTGCAAAATATTTGTAGATGTTGATAGTGATCTTGATAATTCCAATACCTGAAATAATCAGTGTAATCACAATCGGCACTTGTGGGATAATGCCAAGAACGGTTAATGCACAGACTGTGGTTGAAACAATTTGTTTAACCAAGCCAATTGTTGAACAAACAATTTTTAATTTAGCATCATGAATATTTTCTGCTGTAGAGTTCTTGTCTGCGCTTATTTTCTGCCATTCTTGAACATGTTTGTAAAGATCTACGGCTTCGAAATATACATGAAAGATATTGAGCGGCAAAGCGCCGATTTTGCAAATCTCTAGAACTTCGGTACTTACGAATTTGAATTCATCGCCAAGACCCATAAAGTGAAAAGCTGTTTTTAATAATGGATCTTTATCGAATTTGACTACAGAAGAGCCGAATTTGGCGGCATCATAAATCGCTTTTAAGATAGCATTGCTGGATTCATACGCCTTTGATGGGTTGCTGAAGTCTAACTCTTTCAGACTATGGTAGTGTTTTTTTATCTTCTCTGGAAACTTGGTGACTTTTTTTATCCATTTAAGAGCCCCGATAACTGGCGGATCTTTGCCGGCAATTGCCGATAGATCATCTAGATAAATGATAGATTTAAATTTCTTGCTTAAATCATAAGGAGCTGTGGCTATTTTGAAATGATGGGATTTAGGCTTGCTTTTAATGTTTTTGGATACACGCAGGGCTTCGTTAAAAATATCGATGTGTACATGTTCGATTTTTTTTTGAACGATTTTGATAACTTTTTGCCTGACCGCTGGGTTTGTCATGAGATCTGCAATTGAAAAGCTAAAATCGTCAATCGTAACTTCAATCGATTGCAATCGATTGATTAAAAAGCTGTAGCGATTAGAGTGTGCATGGCCTGGTTTGATTGCGGAATCACGCGCGAAATCAACTACTTTATGATCAGGGGTTATTCCTTTAACAAAGACCCAATTATCTTCAAGACTACTCTGTGTAGTACCTGAAAGCACTTTCCCAGAACTATGGGGGTCTGTGGAGATATAAGTCATGTAAAAGCCTTAGGCGCACAAATTAACATAGAGCCAATCATACAGTATACTCCCCTTTTCTTCCATAAAAAGGAATTAGTTGATAAAGAAAGTGTAGGGAAAAGATAAAGAATTGATTAAGGAGAGAATAGCTCTGTTTTTTTGTATTCCGCTCCATTTTTGTAGTGATGAAGAGACTTCAGGCTCCCCTTTTCATAGAAATATTGTTGGATTCCATCTAATCTCCCCTCCTTAAAGTTTAAGCTGGCGTAGATAGATCCGCTCTTGAAATATAGGCAGCTAACCTCTGTGCGTTTTCCTTCTAAAAATAGACTGTGGGCTATTTGTTTTCCTTTTGAGGAATAAAAAGTAACTGGACCATGTAGATTCCCCTTGGCGTAAAACATTTCCGCTTTGAGAGATCCATTCGGATAATAGAGAAGGCATTGGCCGTCCAGGATCCCATCTATTTCCAGGCGGCATTCTCGTATATTCTTTTGTCCGTAATTTTTGGTGATTCGAACGATATGCCCACTGGGCAGCTTCATTCCTTCTTTGGGGTTTTGCGGCAGGTATATGGGGTGAAAATGAGTGAGAGGTTGTGGCTCTGGGCTGGCCATTATAGCCGAATGTGAAGGCTTGTTTTTCTTTGATGAATTTGTATTTACATTGGTTAAAGCCATTTCTATAAGGGCAATATTCGCCATGGCTACGTCTTTGAGGAAGGATAGGCGTTTGATATTCACATGTATCTTGTTTAAAGCCGCTTGGAAGTCTGTCTCCAGGTGGTTTTTGGCGATTTCATGTTGCAGCAGCTTGGATTTAACGGCATTAAAGACTTCTAAAACGTATTTGTATCCAGGTTCTTCGCCCAGCTCTATCTCTGCTAAGGCTGCCAATCCGCTTTGTGTGGTTTTGGGTAAAGTTTGCGAGGCATTCATCTCGCATTCTACTAAGCTAGCTTCGTTCAGCAACACATTTAGATGATCCAGACAGTTTCTCAAGCTTTGTTCTAGAGTATATGTAAGTCTAAGAACTTTAGCAAATGTCACCTGCCATAGCTTGCTGTTTTGGATTTCGCCATGCAACATTTCTGCGATCGGGTATTGCCTCGTTAAGTACTCGTCTATAACATCAAGCAACGGTTTATTGACAACTCCCGGAAAACCGAGTCCGCCTTCGGTGCAATTAATTAATGTGAAATCGGGGTTATCTCTGGCAAATTCAGAGATCCATTCTGATTCGGCAATCCATTTCCACAGAGTGTAAAAGGGACGCCCATAAATATCCTCTTTCAAAATAGGTTTATCATCGAATTTTACGGAATTCATGGCATTCTTGATGTCTATGCTCACATTGTCTTCGATGCCCGGAGCATAAGTTTTATGATCTGTGAAACCTAGATCCACTCCGATAAAAATGATAGGATTACAGCCCAGCTGCTTTGCTGTTTGGAGGCTGAAATTGACGACATTATGTCCTTCATCGAGGTCTTCGCCATAAATACCTAAATTTTCTTCATACCACTTAGCAACATCATAACCGCCGCATCCGGTGATATACAACAGCCCGCCTCGGATCAGATTCAAAGCTTCCGGATTCATTCTGTTGCGGTAAAAAAAAGGGACTTCATAGGCTGTATTGTTTTTTATACGCTCCAATTGAGCTGGATTAGGGTCGATGCCAGCTCCTAGGTGGGGTTTAATACCTGCAGAGTTTAAGGCGTTCATCGCAGATCCCCCTGCGAAAATCAGTGCCTTGTCAACAAGGTGAGGAAGAAGCGGGAGGTGTTTAGTCAAAGAAGGCCCAGCTCCGCAAATGATAGCTGGAACATTTTTGAATTTACCATACATTTTGTTTCCCAGATAGGCTTTGGGAAGCTTATGGATGTTTTGATAAAAATTGTAGAAAAAACGCGCTCCATATTCCAGATACTCATCCACCAGTGCATTTTTCATGGTAAAGTCATAAGTCAGCTTATGCTTTAGATCGGTGAAAACATCCGGTTTTGCTTTGAGATATAATTTCAAGCTTGAGATCCAGATGTTAGACATGGCCGCATTCCAGTATAAGTCCTCGAGCACATGATCTTTGACAGATACTTCTCTGAAGTATAGGAGCTGCACCTGCGGGTCTTTCAGCAATACGTTAGCCTGGGGCGTTTGGAAAAAAAAATGAATGACTTCCAGATCATCTTCTAAAAAGACAAGCTGCCTGGATTGGTCGGCGTGCAGCCAAGCTTGGACGGCGTAATAATAATAGCCTAAACCTATACCATATACGCACAGCAACTTGACATCAGCAAGTGATTGTTCTTTGAACCATTCCTGGGCTTCCTCGTAGGCATTGTCTTGGGAATGATAATATGAGATTTGACTCTCTGAGGTTTTGGCTAGATTAGGCTCCCCTATTTTTGTTTTGACTAGGTGATGGTTTTGCACTTCCAGATACGGCAGCAAAACAGCTTCTTTAGGGTGGGATTTTGCCCAAAGCTCGCAGTTATTATAGAAATTCTGATCAGTCATGGCAACAAGTGTAGAGATTAAAGGTTCTTCTTGTCTAGTAAATTAATAAAATTCAATGTGGTTTCATCCAGCAGTTTTTTTAATTCTTGGGTTCTTTCCACAAGATTTGACATGGCATCTGTGGATTTGGTGGTGGTTTTGATCACCTGCCCCTCTTCATTCCAGAGGGTCATGTCGAAATCATTAGGGAATTTATGAAAAGTCATCTGTTTAGCCAGCTTCCCATTAGCATGCCAGCTTTTGATCGTTCCTATGGGCCTTCCATATTCATACTCCCCTTCTAATTCTTTAATACCGTCTGGATACCAAGATTCTTCTAAACCATGCCTTCGGCCTGTTTTGAAAAACATGCGTCGCTTCAATTGACCTGAAGGATAAAACAAGAGAGCTTCTCCTTCTTTTTTACCCTCAAGGCAATAATATTTAGTTTTTAAAACTCCGTCTGGGTAGTAAAATTCTTGTATTCCCTCTGCTTGATTTCTTTTATATCTTTGAATGCTGTATATTTGTCCATGAC
>CAYMKI010000085.1:0-13467 GCA_964390695.1 uncultured bacterium | reverse complement strand
CCCCACATATCCCCGAAGCTCAACTCGAATTCCTGCAAATTGTCGAAGAAAACCCCTTAAAGGTGTCTACCTTCAACAAACGCATCCTCCTCGTTTATCAACAGACCGAAAAGTACGTCCTTACAGAAAATGACGTAGAACAGCTGCAACACTTCAAAAAGCGCCTCGTTCAAAAACTTTCCGACCTAGACAAACATCCTGCTATGCCCATAAAACAAACATCCTCAGCAGTGAGCACTATCTTAGATAAAAAGAAAGAAACCTGTCAGAAACTTTTAGAAAGCTTAAATCACAGGATTGAGGCAGCTTCTACCTCCTCTGTCGTCTCAACCGCCACACCAGCTCCCTCGCCGGGATTCAAAGAAGCCAGTTTAAATCGCATCAAGCAAAACCGCGAAAAAACCGAAAAAATCAAAGAGCACATCATCCGCTATATCATCGATCCGCGTGCACAGGTTAACGATATCATGCATTTCGTCGAAACAGCCTATGCAAGCGGCCCTTTCCAGAGAGAATATGCCCTGGCCAAAGACATCGTCGCCTCAGGTAAGATGCCCGCTTTACCTGCCGACATCAATACTCGAGTTTTATGCATCCAAATCGCCGCTCTAGCTCGTATAGATGTATTGAAAAAGCGCATCAAAGCTTACGGTGAAGAAGGTGCCTATAAATTCAACCCCGCCTGCTTGGCACAAATCGCCCACTTTGCCAACGCCTTGGTATCTTTTGAGCTGCTACAAAGCAAATCCCTAAGATCGGATAATTACGGCCCTCATGTCCAAGCCCTTGAGGTCTTACAGAAACTGTATCTGGAAGGAGCAAAAATCATCAAAGACATAGGCACTATATCCCCCGTGGACCGAGCAAAAAAGTATAAATTCAACGTCCCATCGCTGGTGTGGCATATGTATGAAGACCTATATCCAATCATCTTACCTGGCAGCCTTGGTGTCTACACGCATGAAGCCGCCGTTTTTGCCTTCGCCAATAGTTTAGCGCTTTTAGGGGTATCCAAAAGTGAAAGAGGAGTCCATGGCGGGCTATTTCAAGAACCCTTGGTCATCTTTTCTCACGACACTATACATCATAAGTATATTTTGACCGAAGACGACAAAGTCAAAGCCCATAGATTCCTGAGCTTCAGCCGCGCCCTGTATGAAGCCATCAAAGAGATGATTCCTGAAGACGAACAGGAGTTTTTTTTCTGGTGCGCTGACATGGTATTGCACGAGGTCGATTATCCGGAATATTCACAAGACTACCTGGTCAATCAAAAACCCGTCCTGAGTGAAATCTTCGACCTATGCTGGACCCATGTGCTCGCCACCTACTTTAAAGATCTAAACCTTAGTTCAGAACTAGAACCTATTGAAGAAAAGATAAGAAATATGAATATCTTCCTTCTCAAATATCCGCAACCCGTAGCCAGCACCTCGGAAGGATTTATGCAACCATACATTGACTACACCTCGGATCCTACCCGTAAAATCGAGCAGGTGGTAAAAGTAGGCAAGCATTCGCGCTTTGGCTATGATGTTGTAGAGACGATGTTTCACCTTACTCTGGATCCAGAAAAAAAACGACAATTAGAACATAAAATACTGCCCGATCTGGCTGCCTATGCCGCATCGCTTAAGACAAAGCTGCGGGAAAACTTCGGTATCACCGACACCACAGATAGAAACTCGGAAGCGTATAAGAATTATCTCAAAGAATTAAATAGCCAGCTATATACTTACAAAACGCAAAATTACCGACCTCTCGAAGCCTATAAAGCCTTAAAAGAACGCATGCTTGAGTTTAAAAGCAGGATCTTGCCCATTTTGAATGAGATTGACAAGGCCCTAGGCCCTATTCAAGACACCCATTATAAAAGCGTCTGGGAGAAGGGAAAAGAACTCTGAACCCAGCTCTCTAGTATTTCACTTCCACTAGGAATAATCCGTGTGGCAATACAGCTTTCCCTGCGACTTTGCGGTCTTTTGCCTGCAAGATCAAAGGAATATCCTCCACTTTCCTTTTTCCAGACGCCACCTCTAGCAAAACACCGGTGATATTCCTCACCATTTTATATAGAAATCCATCTCCTTCAAACTCAAGGCGCCAGCCAAAAGGCTCCTGAACAAGGTCAATGCGTGTCACGGTGCGGACGGGATCTTTGCTGGCAGATCCCATATGGGCTTCATTGGCAAAAGAAGTAAAATCATGCGTGCCTATGAAACACTTAGCAGCTTCTCGCAGAATATCCAGATCGATCGGTTCATACACATGCAGCTGATACAACCTGTCAAAAGGATTTTGCACCTTGTCTAAGGTAAAGCGATAATGATAAATCTTCCCCACAGCCTTATATTGAGCATGAAAATCCTCAGATACTGCTTCTATAGAGCGTACGCGGATAGCTTTTGGCAAAAGCCCATTCAAAGAGCGTAAAAATTTGAAATAATCCAAAGGCATAGGAGAAAAAAAATGGGCCACCTGCCCTAAGGCATGCACACCTGCGTCGGTGCGCCCAGATCCTATTACCCTGACCGGACTTCGAAGGATGATCTTGATGTTATCCTCTAAAATAGACTGGATAGAGGCGGCATTATCTTGGATCTGCCATCCGCTATACTCTGTGCCGTCATAGGCTATTACCATTTTATGGTTATAAGGCGTTTTTTCCATAGCTCTTTCTCAATACACCTTCCGACAACAACATATCTTCCGGCGTGGTGATTTTTATGTTCTCGTAACTGCCCTTGACGATTTTGACCGGATGAGATAGCAGCTCAACTAGAGACACATCATCGGTGACTGTTAATTTCAAGGCCTGTGCTTGATCGAATCCCTTTTGCAATAAGTCCGCGCGGACGACCTGGGGAGTTTGTATTTCCCATAGAGTGTCCCTGGAAGGAGTCTTTTGGACCCAGCCGGCAGTATTGCATTCCTTGACGGTGAATTTTATGGGCATACCCAAAGCTGCCGCACCGACTTCATCGGCAGCAGCCAAAACCGAGCGCACCAACTCTGCCGAAATAAAGGGCCTGGCACTATCATGAATGCATACCAAGCCCTTTGACCCGCCGATTTGCCGAAAGCCGTTATATACTGAATCTTGGCGCAACGCTCCGGGAGGTGCAAAGGCCAGGCGCAAATCGGGCCGGGGATTGATAAATAGGAATTGATAGCTAGGGTCGCATACCACTATAATTTCAGCGACTTCGGGCAAAGACACAAAAACATCAAAGCTGTAGAGGGCGATGGGTTTGCCTTCCAGCGGCATGAATTGCTTCGGCAATGCCGCCTGCATTCTGGATCCGATACCTCCTGCCAATAAGATCACGCTAATGAATGGTTGTCTGTCTGTCATAGGTTACTCAAGGGTGATACATACGATTTCTGGCCTAGCAAACCATCGGAAAGGCATGACGCTGCCGAGTCCGCGGCTGACGTACATCCACTTGCCATCAACACGGAAAAGGCCTTTGATAAATTCTCTATTTTCCATCAAAGTCAACTTATTCCTGATCCAAGGCAGATTCACCTGTCCCCCATGGGTATGGCCGCAAAGGATGATGTCTCCAGGATAATCACGCAGCAAAGCCACGCTGTCAGGATTATGGCTCAAAATGATGCCGGGATAATGCTGATCATACCCTTTAAACGCCTGCTCGGGCAGGCTTTTACCTAGAGTATATTCTCCTAAGCCGCACATATTCACATACGAGCCCTTCACAGCGATTTTCATCGAGGCATTTTCCAGCAGGGTAAAAGGGGTTTCTTTGATCAAATCGATCAATTCCCCATGGCTGCCAATACTACCGGCTTTTTCCGTGGTGTTTCCGCTTAAAGCCACCTCTGAAAACAGGCGTAAAAAACCTCTCGTAATGGAAGAACCCGGCTCTCCTACCACATCGTAATCGCCTGCCGCATTCACCGACACCGGTGCCGCATAATCGTGATTTCCCAACACCGCATAACAACCAAAGGGCGCGAAAAAACTATTTAAAAACTGCTTCAAACGCTCCCGATCGGTAAGCTTGGAATGGCAGATAAAGTCACCGGTAAAGACTATCATGTCCGGATTTAGTACTTTGACTTTTCTCAGCATTCTCTTCAAAAAAAAGTCGGGAACTCCCCGATGGAAATGCAGATCGCTGAGCTGCACCAGCTTGAGTCCTTTTAAAACGGGAGGCAACCCCGGTAGCTTAAGGTTCAATCGGGTGATATCCAACAGATTAGGTTCAATAAAACGCGGCCAGACGCCCACGACCGATGCCAGGCACCATACATCCCAAAAAAAGTCCGCAGATAAAAATTTGTAAGCACTAGCTTTGGCTTTTGTCATACAACCAGGATATCACAGGAAAAGTAAAACGAAAAGAGGCAAAATGAAAAAACCACCACAACGAAGCGCATTTTGGGAGGACTGATGCTACTAAGGTAAACAACAGAGGCGATACAGTACAAGGCGCCTGTGAAGAGTACCTCCACAGGGCCTGGTCCATCTTCCTAATAAGAAGATAGATGACTAGATAAGCTTAGCGGGAAGCGTATTCTGGTTCTTTCAGATGCTTCGCTAATTTGCTTGTCATCTTGAACATATCGATCGATTGTGAAGAACCCAAAGCTTTGGCTAACTTCGCATCGGGATTGATCATTCTCTTGTTGGTTTGATCTTGGAGCTTGTGCTTCTTGATGTAATCCCACAGTTTCTTTGTGACTTCAGTTCTAGCCATAGGTCCATGTCCTACGATTTCAGCTAAAGCTTCGCTCACTTGAACAGGTTTCATGAAAGCGGATGGTTTTTTTTCTTTACTCATGTTTCTCTCCTTTATGTGTTGTTTAATAGAGTTTACCTATCTGGGTTTTTTTTTATCTGTCATGGGGATTTCTAGTCAAAACAATTCCATTGCTTTTTTAGCTGTAATTTATATCTTTGAGCATAAAATAAATCTTAAGTTACTATATTTTATCTACTTAAGAAGATTATGCAAAAATAAAAAAAGATAACGCCTCCCGATTTACTTGCACCGAATACTTCACTACTGGCACAGTAAGAGATAGATGATGCACACAAGGCCTCTGAGCGAAGGTAACAAAAATGTCATTAGCCCCTCAAATACAACTATTCTCCAACTTAGAAAATCACCTTTCCAGGATAACTTCTACGCAAGAAAAAATCCGCTTTTTGATCCAGCGTCCTGAAGCCAAAGCCTTTTTAGCCACCACCCCTCCCCTACAAAAATTTCTGCAGACAGCATCGCCTGAAGCTCAACAAGCCTTACTTTCCGTCGTCGCCCTAAACCAAGGGCCCATCGTATTCCAAGGCCTTAAAACCTTTCAAGACCCGACAGCAGCTCTAAACGATTTGGCCAAAGCCTTACTTCCCGTTGAAGACAGCTACTCCAGCTTGGGCGGCATCATAGGTTATCACCTGAAAGTCCTGCAGCTGATCCAGGAAAACACCGAACCTCAAGAGCATCCCCAACAAGAATATGCGTTCATCAAACCAGAAGGCTTAGATATTTCTCAAGCTACACCCAAGGTACACACCTACATCCGCCGAGGGATCGAAGCCCTACCCTGGATGGCCGATATCTATCCTGTGGGTGGAGCAGGAGACCGCTTAGGACTGGTCGATGAAAACACGGGCATCCCTCTTCCGGCAGCCAAACTCAACTTCTGCGGCCGCAGCCTACTTGAAGGGCTTTTCCGCGACCTTCATGCCAGGGAATACCTGCATTATCAACTGATGGGAAAGCGCATCCTCACCCCCGTCGCCTTGATGACATCGCATGAAAAAAACAACCATGCTCATATCCAGGAACTTTGCGAAAGAAGCCGTTGGTTCGGCCGTCCTCGAGATTCTATCCGATTCTTTATCCAACCCCTCGTGCCCACCATCACCGTGGAAGGCAACTGGTGCCTATCCGGTCCGCTGCAGCTGAAGATGAAGCCCGGCGGACATGGAGTGCTGTGGAAGCTGGCCCTTGAAGCCGGAATACTGGATGGATTTGAAGCCGACCATAAGAGCAAAATGTTAGTCCGCCAAATCAACAACCCTATCGCCGGCATAGACTATGGCCTCTTGGCGCTTATCGGCTACGGCTGTGCAGAAAATAAAGCCTTCGGCTTTGCTTCCTGTCCTAGAGTATTGCACGCACATGAAGGCATGAACGTCGTCCTTTCAAAACACGACGCGCAAGGGTACCATTACACCTTAACCAACCTAGAATACACCGATTTTGCCAAACGAGGCATCCAAGATATCCCTGAAAAACCCGGCAGCCCCTATTCCGCCCTGCCTTCCAACACCAACATCCTCTTTGCCGATATCAAAACCATCAAAGCCAAAGCGCAGCAATTCCCCATACCAGGATTGCTGATCAACCTGAAAACAAAATTACCCTACACAGATCCAGAAGGCAACACGAAGCAGCTTCCCGCCGGCCGTCTGGAAGCTACGATGCAGAACGTGGCCGATTATATTGTAGACACTTTTTCCCAACCGCTCAGGCCAAGTGAATTCACAAAACTGAGCTCATTCCTGACCTACAACCTGCGGCGAAAAACACTCTCCGTGACCAAAATCCTTTACGAAAAAGGTAAAGGCCTTCTAGGAACACCCGAAGGCTGTCTGTATGAAATGCTGGAAAATTACGCCGACCTCTTCACCAATCACTGCGGCTTTGAATTGCCTCCTCTGGGCTCGGAAGACCATTACCTCGAAAAAGGCCCTCCTTTTTTCATTCTGCTGCACCCAGCAATAGGACCTTTATTTAGTGTCATTTCCCAAAAAATCCAAGGCGGAAAACTCGCTCCTAAGGCAGAACTGCAGCTGGAAATTGCCGAAGCCCATATCCAACAGCTTCAACTTGAAGGTTCTCTAAGAGTCATCAGCCAAACTCCCACAGGCAAACAAGACGCGCCGGAAATGCCCCCCTCCGGTTTAGGTAACGGAAAATGCCTGCTCAAGAATGTCCGCATAAAAAATAGAGGGATCGATCACTCCAGCCCGCAAAACTTCTGGTCGAATCACATCATCCGGCATGAAGAAGTCTATATTGAACTAGCTTCCGATGCGGAGTTTATCGCCGAAAACATCACCTTTTCAGGCCCGCATAAAATCCTCGTTCCCGCCGGCCAAAGGATGATAGCCTACGAAGAACAGGGAGTGGTGAAATTCAAAACAGAAGCTATCTCCCGGCATTCTCCCCTGTGGCGTTATGCCTTCGACGCCGAGCATCGCATCCGCCTGTCACTCTATGCTTAGCTTGGCTGCTTTCAAAGCACGAATATGTAAGATATAGAACCTCATGAGTTTAAGCCGCTTTAGCGGCTCTAAGGTTTGTACTTTTCTGACAGCCCTCTCACCAGCCCAAAGGGCTGGAACGTAATAGCCCAGGGCGGTGCCCTTGTCATTACCCATTTTATTAGAAAATTGATTGTAAGAGAACCTTTTAACAAAAGGATCTCTGGTGACTATTCACAAACCCTCATAAAATAATAAATTAAAAACCACAGAGCCCACAGAGGAATATAACAAAGAGTTTGCAGCAAATGAGTGCCTCACAGAACAAGACAGCTGCTTTCAGCGCCCTCTATCGTGAAATAACTTGGATCTTCGTTTTATATTTCAAACACAGATTTGCAGAGTCGCTGATGCTCAGAGGGTTCATTCAAACCCGACGGGTTTGAATGACAGCGCTAAAATTGTGCGCTTCGCGCGCAATTTTAAGTTGTTGCTTCTTAAGCCTTTACTCCGCGTCTTTGCGCCTCCGCGCCCTCTGCGTTGAACTTGAAGCAATAAGGATATCTTATAAAATGGGTAATGGTAAGCGCGGTGCCCTGGGCTATTACGTTCCAGCCCCTTGGGCTGGTGAGAGGGCAGTATGGATAGGTAGACTTATAGACTGCAAATATAACAATTAACTTTACGAGATAAATTTGAAATAAACTAATCATAATTCACATCAATTTAATTAACACATATTACAAATATTAATACTAAAAAAAACAACGGTGTGATATTATTGACTAAATATAATTTAATACTAAAGGATTTATCATGCTTCCCATTTCATCATCATCGTATACAAGCCAGGACTCCCCTCTCCCACCTAGCGTGGAAGCACGAGCCTGGTCGGAAATAGAAGCCGTCATGCTAGCGAGAGGAATCCCTCCCGAACACATAGCGTCCGCCAAAACCCAATTCCCCCCTTTAATAGCAGCAGTGCAGCTGAACGATTTGGCTTTGTGTAAAAAGATCATCCACCTAGGCTTGCCCCTTAATCAACCCAAGGAAACTCTACCTACTTCTGCCTTATTTTATGCCATGGCTTATGGATTCAATGACATAGCGCTATTTCTGATAGAAAACGGCGCCGACCTGACATTGCAAGTAGCTGATTCTGGAATCACCTATCTGCATGACGCCATCTGCCGCGAAAATCTAGTCGTCGCAGAAGCTCTCTTAAAGCATAATCCCCAATTACTCGAACAACAGGCCACGTTCGCCAACCCGAATCCTCAATTGTTTTTAGAAACCTTATCGGGCGAGCCTTTTACGATACCCACTTCGATGAGCATCACTCCTCTACATTACGCCATGATCTTGTCCAATCCTCAACAAGGTGAAAAAATGGCAGCCCTTTTAATCCAGCAGGGCGCCCAAATCAGCAAGGCTACATCCGCAGGTTGTACCTACCTGCATCTTGCCGCTACCAAAGGTTATGTAGAAGTGTGCCGATTACTCTTGAATAAAGGCCTAAATATAGACTCTACCTGCAGCTATACCGATACCCATGGTTTCGTGCGGCAAATAACTCCTTTGAGATGCGCAGCGTCTATTCAGGCTGTAAGCACTGCAAAACTCTTGCTAGATCTCCACGCCTCTTTCGACATTGGAACAGGCCCTGATAAACCTCTACACTGTGCTGTGAGATCGGGAAATGAAGCCCTGATTCGCTGTTTTCTAGATAAGGGTGCCACCATCGACCAAGTAAATCAGTTCGGCCATCCCGAGGATCCTGAATTATTAAAAATACTCGTGCTCAATTACAAACCCCAAGAGCGGATTCCTTTATTACAGCTCTGGATCAAATTAGGAATGGATGACCATCACCGCACCAAAAATCAAAATACTTATCTTCATAACATGGCAAGTTTTAAGGAAAAAGACTTACAACTATTCCAGTTTCTAATCGATCTCGGGCTGGATGTTAACTCTTTGAACAATAAAAACCAAAGTCCCCTGCACCTAACGGTCGACGCCGACAAGATCTCCCTGCTGCTGCAAAATGGAGCCAATGCCCGCATTATCGATCAAGACGCCACAACCCCCTTGCTCTGTTACGAAGCACGGCACCCCTCGCCAGCCGAGGCGCATGCGCCACTTATCCAGGCAGACAAAGGGTTAACTACACTCATAAATAATCTGAAATTGCTAGGACTGCGGCACTCGCTCCCGGGAAATCTGTTTGAAGGATCTACCCATTTCTTGGCTTATGCGGGAATAGCCCATTCCTTGGAATCGTATTTAAAGACGATTACTGATGCACCTTCTTTTGTTCAGCAACTTCCTTCCATCTTAAAAAACTCCAATCATCTCTCTCCTGAGGAGATTGTCGAAAAAATCCATCGAGGCGAAGTCGTAAGCATCGCAGCCGGCTGGTTTAAACATGCTATCACAGTCATCTGCTCCAAGGACTGCCTCATGATAGGCAATCGTGGCGACTGTTCGGGAGAAGAACCGGGATTGAAGATCTATAACATCACATCTCCCTCCCACATCCCTCAAGCCATAAAAAAAATCTTATCTATCCGCAACCTAAAGCTTGAAGATAACGAGATCTCACAAAAAATAGCCAAGGATTACGGCAAAATATCGGAAGCAGAAGCTGCAGTGCAAATTCGAGAAGAAAAAAAAGCCGCCCACATTGAATACTTAAAATGCGGAATCCTCCAAGAACTCGGCTTAGAACGTCTTGACTACCTCCCTTTAAAACATCAGATTACCGGCAATTGCACGTGGGTAGGCGCAAAAATGGCTCTCAAAGGGCTTTTAATCTGGCATTTTATGAAAGAAAATCCTTCCCTGACAGTACAACAGGTTCTGCCATTAGTAAAAAACATATATGCAAAATGGCTAAGGCATGACCTGATCAATTCTCTCTCTGTATTGGAGCAGGCACAGGCCGAACCTCTGCTAAAACCGTTCTTCAACGTCAACGAGGTCTACGATGAACTATTGGCCGCCAATTTTTTTAGAGAAGACATACGCCATAAATTGGAAACTCTAAAACCGGCTCTTCTCGAACACCCGAAACAAACCTACCACCGCCTTACAGCGATTGCTTATAGACGCCAAAACGCGAAATTACTCAAATGGCTTTTAGACAAAGATGCCGCCTTAAAAATAGATGTTTATTTAGGTAGCAAACCTGAAATTAACCAACTCCTCCTCTCCTATTTCATAAAAGGCGGACTCGCTTCCAATATTATCGATAGTAGCGGAGAATCTGCTTTGGGCAACTTCTGCTCGCAAGACAACAAAGAATTAGCTCTACAATTACTGCAAGCATGGAAACAAGAAAACCCAAGCCCCTCGCACCAAGAGGCTTTGAAAAACTGTCTGAACCATCCCGATAACGATGGTTTTACCCCTACACACTCTCTTTTTCTGCAAGCCAAAAACCTGCACTCTATACAAGCCCTCATCCAGCTATTTATCGCGTGCGGGGCCGATTTGACTGCGCTATCTGAAAAAGGCAATACTACCCCTCTAGAATCTGCACTTTTCTGCGTCAAAACACCACAAGATGTAGACATCTTTAAAACCGTGCTGGATGCTTGTCCAGATAAGAAGCAGGCATTAAATCGAATCATTAAAAACGAGCTTACCTTGTTTGATTTCGCCATCCGTCAACCGGAACCTAACGATGCCCTTATTCAGTTATTGCTCGACCAAGGCGCCGAGCTGGCTTTTAACGCTTTTTCGCTTGAATATTATAAAGATAAGGGACTTAAACTCGAGCTTAAAGATGCTGAGGGCAATACCCCCCTCCATCACCTATGTGTATGGAAAAATAAATCTTTCGCCCTAGAGTTGTTAGAAGCCTGGAAACGGGAGAGTGCATCATCGAATGATTCCACTCTTCTCAAGCAAAAAATGAATAGCCCCAACCACAAGGGCTATACCCCATTCAAGCTTATATTTGACAATATCGCAACCTTAACAGCTATTGAAGATATATTGCCTTTGTTCTTAGATTCCGGAGCCGATTTAACGCAGGAAACACTTGAAGGCAAAACAGCATTGCATTCAGCTCTTACCATCGTGGAAAGCCTCAAAGATGTAGAGATCTTTAAAACCTTGCTCGAAGCCTGTCCGGATAAATCGCTTATTTTAAGTAAGCATGACCAAGATGAATGGACGATACTCCACTATGCCTTGTGTCTACAAGAATATAATCTTCCATTGCTTAAAATCTTGCTAGAAGCTTTTCCCGATAAATCCATTATTTTAAATAAGCAGGACAAACAAGGGTTCACTTTACTCGACTATGCCGTGCCTCGAAAAGAAAATAGTCTACCCATTATCCAATTATTACTAGAACACGGCGCTCGACTTCACGACACATTCATCGAACAAATATATAGATTCCCGTCTTTATTCGCTCTCTATAAGCAAAAAGGGCTTGAAATGGACATCAAAACATCGAGAGGTTTCACCCCTCTGCATGGTTTATGCGTTCAATTCCATACAGCCCTCGCCATAGAACTTTTAAACGCATGGAAACAGGAAGCTGAAGTATCGAATAAGGCCAATCTGCTGAAACAAAAAGTGAATGCTGCCAACGAATTCGGCTACACTCCCTTACATGGTTTGTTGTTTGAGGGTGCAAATCTGCAAAAAAATAAAGAACTCCTGGCCCTTGTGATGGAATGCGGTGCAGATGTGTCTAGCTGTGTCGATAGTAATCGCCCGCCTATTCATGACGCCATCTTTATCATTAAACAGGTGGAAGACTTGGAAATTATAAAATTACTCTTGAAAAATCCTGAACAAGTTCAACGGGCACTCAATCCCACCGATCGGATTCACACGCCTCCCCTGTATGATATCCCTCCCGATACCGCATGGAGCCATGCCCTAGCCAAGCTTCTCATCGATCATGGAGCTAAACTATACTTTGATGCCCAAGGCAATACAATGCTACCTAAGGTCATCGAGAAATTTCCGGACCTGCATGCCTATTATTTAGAGAAATACAAGCAATAAGATAGGTGGCTACATACACCAACCAGATATAACACATAAGATATAGAACTACATGAGCTTAAGCCGCGTTAGCGGCGGAAGCATGTAGCCACAGGCGTAAGCCTGTGGAAACCATAGCTAATGAGTTTGAGCCGTGAAACGGCGACAGATATGCATTACTAACTATTTTCTGTCGCCGCCTTCGGGGCTTTATTTTTGATATAATCTATACCACAGGCTTACGCCAGTGGCTACATGCTTCCGCCGCTAACGCGGCTTAAACCCGTATGATTTTTCCACCTAAAATAGGTACAAAATCATCACCCTAACCCAGGGCGGTGCCCTGGGCTATTACGTTCCAGCCCTTTAGGCTGATGATAGAGCAGCTATCCGGATTAACTTGTTCACTTGCCGAAGGTTAAACTTCCGGTTCTTTTCCCACGCACGGCATCAAAGAAAAGCCCAAAGCGACTACAGCGCCTGTTCCATATGTAGCGGCGATGCCCAAGGTTGTTCCCAGTCCTAAAATCGATCCCATGAATACCGCAGCGGCAGCTCCGGCAGCGACGGCAAATACAAAACCGGTAATCCTCAAGGCCACCCTGGCAACGGAGCTTTCTACTTCATCCCCTTTGCTATTCAAGGCCATGCTGATCAATCCAGCTCCAGCAGCGGGAACTAGCCATACGGCAGGTCCTGCAACTCCCAGAGGAGCCACTAAAGCCGTAGCTTGAGCCACTACCGGTACCGTCACGCTGCTATGGGCTAATGTTGCCAAAGCCACGGCTTGCGTTTTGGCTATAGGGCCGTAGGTAGCTACAAGTTCGCTTCCTTTGGCAACGACTGCAGAGCCTGTGCTCACAATTTGATCCCATAAATTTGATAATCCTGCTTTTATTGCATCGAACGTCATAATAAATCCTCCTTATTTTTTCTCTTTCTTTATCTCAATGCTAACAATGAATCCGATCCGAATATATTAAATTGCCATGCAAACGCTGTTTGAGCGCTTGATATCATCTATAAACACTAATCACTTCAAATACTTTGGAGTCTGACATGATATATTCGAGGATTCTAATCAAAGAATCTCTATATCTTCAACAAAAATGACCTGATTATGCAAAACAAATATTTTTTCAGCAATTCACAAAATGAACCTGCAGCAGTTCCCGCTAAATCTGCATTTACCCAGGGGCGCGTTGCCCCTTCGGGGC
>CAYMKI010000084.1:0-13489 GCA_964390695.1 uncultured bacterium | reverse complement strand
TGACTGCTGATAGGCTTGCACGGCTTTTTCCTTCATATTAAGATCGAGCAGGTCCATGGCGATCATCAGGTAATAGTACCCGGCCCTCATTTGCCCCTTGGCATCCGATGACCCTAAAGCTATCTTCAACGCCTTTCGATAAGCCCTTAAAGCCTCACGAATCTTTCCACGTTGGTCAAAATAATTGCCGATATTGCAGTAGCAATCCGCCACAGTCAGATGGTTGTCTCCATACATGGCTTTGGCTTTTTTCAAAGCTTGGACGGTATGCTCAAAAGCGCTCTGGGATTCCTCCAACCTCCGTTCTAAAGAACTGATTTGCATTAAAGACTCGACGCTCGGATTGAGTGAGAGATTTTGTTGCTTAGCTTTATAAGCCATTTGATACTGATCACATAAATCTAAGATATAGCCTTTAAATTCCAAGCCGATAGGGTGAAATGTATAATCACTTAAAGTATTCTTTAGCTTCGTACGGTAAAACTCCTTGGCAGCCCTATGAAAAGGATCTAAAAAAGCATAGATTTGTTTGAGGGCTTCTACATGCTTTTTCTGCATGTACAAGAGAGATGGGTCGTCTGCTTTAGATTCATCCCGATGGCATAAATATTCTTGTTCGTCGCGATAAAAAAAATGAGCTTCCAAGCGTAATTCAAGGGCTTTTCTAAGCGCTGTTTTAATGTTTTCAGCTCCCATATCCGAAAACACCTGCATACAATCTAGCTCATCAATTCTCTCAAAGGTGTTTTTGGACTTGGCTTTATAAAGAATGGCTAAGCTATTTACAATCTCTTGTATAGGCCTGTACAGCTCCTTTTTGATGCCGAAAGCTTTCAAGCTTTCCTTTTCTTTGGACAGATTAGGCGCAAATTCTTCCAAGTGCCCTGACAATAAGGTCCATGCAAGATGCTCGTGATGAGGTATTCCATTTCTATCCTTCTGGTTTTGCTGATGCAGCATTTCTCGGCCATAGCTGGAAAACAACGCTTCATCTCCCCCTATCAAACACACATTGCTCATGACATTTGCCAATATGACGCTTTTATCGATCCATTCCTTGCTCTGCAATGTGGACAGTTTTACAGGGGTGCCTATCAGCTCAAATAAACCGCCTAATGGCACATTTCCTCCGGTGTCCATGCAATATCCATTGGGTGTAGGGCTGGGTTGATGCGGTCCCAGAACCGGAAAGGACGTTTCCCCCATGTTGATGAACATCACCTGCAGCAACCTGGACAAGTTTCTAAAATACTGCATAACCCTAGGTACTTCTTTGTCGACTAAAAAAGCAAATTCGACATCAGAATAAGGGCACATCTCCCCTCTAGCCATGGACCCCATGCCTAGACAAGCCCACTTACCCGGAGGGGGGCCCAAGCTATCTATCGCCTCGTTCAACAATCTCTGAAATAATACCTTAAACCCTAAGGTGAGATAGTTGACGATTTGATCGCTGGGCATTTCCTTTTTTAGTTTATCTTCGGCATTTTCCCTGATCTGGCTTAAGTAAGCCCGCCGTTCCTGGATCTTTCTTCCGCCTCGGTCTTGCAGCTCAGGATGCATAGAACGAGGGCCTATCAGTGACTCCAGCGACAGCTTTTCCATCTTAGCTAATTCCGACCACAAATATGCTTCAATAAAATCCCTTTTTGGATTTATTGATGAAGGTTTAACCTTCTTCCATATGGCCAAAGCACTATTTACGATCAGGGTAGCCGTAACAAGGTTCTTTTTATTTAGATAATGCCGACAGAGCTTAAGTAAATAATAGATCTGCTCTTCACATAAGCCTTCCTTGCTAGCTTTTTGCAGACACAATTCGTCGAACTTCTCCAAGTCGCGACTATGAGGAATGGCTGTCTTATCCAATCTCTTTAAAGTGCCTAAAAACATATGCACGATATCGTCATGTCCACAGCGGATAGCCACATCCAAAGGGATTTCATCGCAATGGTTCCTGCTAGACACTGCCGCACCGCGGGAGATCAACCACTGGACAGCCAGGCTATGCCCTAGCATCACTGCAGCAAACAGCGGGGTGCTACCTGTCTCATCTTCAGCTTCCAAATGGGCTCCAGCCTCGAGCAGGCATGTCATTTTTTCTATATCCCCTGCCTGAGCTGCCAGATGCAAGAGAGTCTGCCTCGTCTTATTTCGAACATGAACGTCTCCCCCTTCCTTTAGATAACGCTTTAACTGTGATACGGTTAATTTTTCAGGCTCATTGATTATGGAAGGAGACAATTGCGCATATGACGGCTGCAATGATTTCTCTGATCTATGGATGGAAGGTGTATACATACATTAACTCTTGAGAGGTAAATACTTTGAATATTCTACTTATAAAGCTTAAAACTATCTTCAAACGGGAAAATAATAATATCTGATCACCATATATCGCAAGGTAAATATTTCGGAACTTGTCACCCTCCATGAAACACTCTGTGTTCTCTGTGGGCTCTGTGGTATATCTTTATATTTTTTCAATCCAATCTTGCGAGAGTTCTAGCCAAAAATCAATAAATATCTTTACTGTGAGATGCCCATGAGATAAGACTCAAGGGTGTTCTCTGTGGTATATCTTTATTGTTTTAATCCAGTCTTGCGAGGGGATGAAAGGCGTGCTCAATTTTGTCCAAACTCCAGTAAACAAATTGACATACCAAAACCATTTTGATATGAATACTTGTCATTTTTTAAAGGCTAACCATGTGCAATCAAAACTTTTCCCACCTATCTTTTCCCAAACAATACAAAACCTTTATGGCCAGTGATTCGCTGCAAGAGCTTCAACGTCTTAGCGGCATAAAACAACCCGACTCCTACAATATATCCTCCTGGGTAATCGTGTGGTTCAAATCAAATTTCGTACATCATAATATGATAGTAAGCGACCTGGTCAGGCCGGCCCTGTTGTTCGTAAGAAAATTCAAACCCATATTAAACGCTTCTTTTGCCCATGAGCTCTCCCCCTATCTTTTACATAGCCTCCCTCAGCCTACTCCTCAGAATTCCACCCAAAAAGCGGCTGACCTATTTAAATGGATTTTCTGGGCAACCCATAATAACGCCAGTTTCACTTTTACGGCTTGTTTGCCTCAGGAAGAGAGCTGCTACTTGTCAAAACTGAAGGATAATCTCAAGCTGGATGACGAAGAAAAAAAAGATCTTCAGCTTTTTCTCGACTCCTTTGCCCCAAAACTACTGGATTTTGAACTATCGGAAACGATCCTTTTCCTGGCCTCCAAAACCGAAGGACGCAATCTCTTCAGCCGCTTGCGTACTTTTCCCGAGCCCCTGCGCAAAGTTTACCTAGTGAATCTGCGAAAATTTTGGGGGATCGGCATTCGGGCAGCATCCAAAAGGCAGGCCATGCATAAAGCTATCTTTTCTTTATCCGATAAGCAGCAAGAGGATTTGATTTTAAACCTCGCTTCCCATTTTGAAAAGATGAAACATCCCCATAAATACCAACACCTAAAGACGATGGCTCTTATGCCGGATACACTACCCTCTCAGGCTTTTCCGGCATTGAAAACGGTCTTTGAATATCTTAATCCAGATGGCTATGGAAGCTATAAAATCAATGACTGGCTAAAGAATTTTGAAAACATCCCTTCGTCATTACGCAGCTGCATTTTATTGACCTGCGCTCCCTATCTCATTAAGGACATGAATGAGGAAAGCATTCCCGAACTTTTTAAAGTTGCCGCCGCATTGCCGCAGGACCGTATCTCCTCTGCAATGCCGCACCTAATTCCATTCATGCAACGCTTATGCTATAGCCAGTATGAAAATTTGAAATCGCGTATGTCGAAAATAGATCCTCGACTGGAATTTTTAGAATACCTGGAACCTATCCTGTATTTATTCGGCAGCAATAAGGGATATACTAGTACTTTCAGTGATTTCTTTTATCATATTCAACATCTACCAGCCGCCAGAATTCAATCTCTTATCAGCTCTCTCTTGCCATTTAAAGCCCAGTTTAAGTCCGATGAACATTTTACGGCCCTGGCCCGAATACTCGCTCTTCTGTATCCCCAAGACTACCAAGAGTTGATCCCCCTGATTATTCCTTTGGATAGAGATACTCTGTACAAACACCTATCGCCTTCTTTAGAGGCCTTTCCGAAAAATCGCCGCAAGGACCTCCTGATCAGCCTATCGCCCTATTTGTCTGAGTGCGCCAGCGACCCTGAATTCAGTGATTTTGTCATGACAATGGGCTTGAGTCATGCATGTAAAACAACCTCCACTTCCTCACCTGTACAAGTCACAGGGAACCCCACGGCACCGGCAGCCCCTTGGATAACGTTAAACACACTGCAGCAGCGCCCCTACGCTTGCAGCCTCGTCGAGTATATCGCGCAGTACCTAGGAAACAAAAGCCATGCGACTTCGCTTGCGATGAGCTCTCAGTGGATTCAACATAGCGCCATGCATGTTTTTTCCGATTCGGCCCTTTTCTTCCGCGAGCTGGCTGCCAATGCCTTCGATGCACAGCTGCCTTGGGAAAAGCAGATCGGAAATTTCGGCATGGGCTTTTATAGCATATTCTCCCTGTTCTACCAGTCCGAGCAACCCATCGAGCGCATAGAAATCACCACCCAATATAGCGAAGCAGATGAAGCGGGAGCTTATAAGATGATCTTCTATAAAGTATCTACCGAAGACTTGCATGTGCGCTGGGAGGCTGCAGAAAAGAAAGAAGCGGGCACCTGTATTCAGATCCTACCGAGGAATGGCACTGAATTTAGCCCAGCCTTCTTAAAACACCTCGAAAAGACACTCCAAGATTTCCGGTTTTTCGAGCATGGGTTTATCCAAATCGATGGCAGGGATCGCCCCATTGGAAATCCACACGCACCGGTATCTATTCATGCCAGCCTGCAACCGTCTGTGGTCAGCATGACCGATAAAGGCTGCGGCATCCCTCTATCCAAAAATCACCTTTTGCTCGTTCCCAGCATTTCCAATAAAAGACGCCCTGTCCCAATCGAACCAAAGCTGTTTCCCTTGCCTAAGCTGAGGATGGTACCGACTAAAAATAAAAGCTCTTCATTAATTTTTACGATCAATTCCGTGGTGAATTCCACCTATGACTTAAATAAACACTATGTCAACGCTGCCGATGAATCTCTGGACCTATTAATAGAACTGGATAAATGCTTTAAACCAAACCTAAGCCGAGACAGCATCATCCTTCCCGGACGCAAAAGCCCGCAAGCTAAGGCCCTTCGCCACATGATCCGAACCGCCATCCAAGAGGTCTTTACGCCAGAAGGTAAAAATGCCACCTTATTGTCCATGCTGTACAGAGGACTGGAAAAATGGGATACCCATGGGGTGCCGGCAGAGTTAAAAGGCCATTTTTTAGGGCACTTCCGCACCCTCTTGCGAAAGGAGCTGACCCGATCAGGTCGTATGCCTTGCCAGGATCATCCCTGGCTAATCAACCTTAAAAAACAGCATTTCGAAGACCACGTCAAATATATTCCGCTGCCCGAAGAATTGATTCCGGAAGGATATATGCGCTTTGAACTGGATTTGATAGCCCGCTTTCAAAATATAAGCTCACACCTTATGTATTACGAACTAAAGAAGAAAGGTCTTCAAAGAGACATCATCGAAGGTTTGTCGGTAATTTTCCTGCATGACTCTTGGCTGCAATCGAAAGACAAGCTTGCTGTCGTGGCATCCGGTCCGTGTTCGAGCATCATATTCGCACCTGTTTCCATCTTGGAGGAAGAGCCTACACTAGAGGCTGTGCAACGCAAAATCTGCCAGCGCTATATCGATCTAGGCAAGCACATCAAACCGGCTTCACCCAATGCCCCTTCCGCCATTTCCCCTTCTACCATCTATTTTCCCGGGCGAGCCTTCCAACACCCTTCAGCGCATTTCATCAGCTGGAAAGCCAAGACTTTGTTCGCTGATTATGTGCAGAAAGTCGAACACTACCTCAGTAGTCCATTTATCCAGTCTTTGGATAAAGCTGTCTGTTGTCAGCTTTTCTGGGAGTATTTCCCTAAGCTGACCTCATGCTTAACGGTGTCCTCTTGGGATCATGACTATGACCGGCGCGAAACTAAGTTTACCAAGCACCAAGTCCTGTTTGAAGATATACACAGCGATAAAGCCTTTGGAGCGGAACATAACCATCATGTCGATTGGGAAACCTGGTTTAAGCAAGCGCTCCTTGTGGATTCCTCCTCAAAAATCATCTATAAACTTAAAGACCAAGCAGATGTGGCCGAAATCAGCCGGAAGATGCATGCTATACACCAAATCGGAGAAAATTATAAAAAAGGGTATAAAGTTTTTCCTGAGCTGTTTAAACATTTTGCCCCATCTTTTGAATCCGTGCAGGAAGAAGCCTTTAAACGTTTGTGCATCTTGATGTTAATCCAATGGGGTATAGATCCGTATCAACCCAAACATCTTTTCTATAGCGAAAATGGAGAACACAAACCTCTCGATCTCGCTTTAATAGCAAGGGGAATTCAGAATTTTTGCTTTGATAATATAAAAGAACACGTAGCCTCGCAGTGTTTCTTTTACGGCGGCACAGATATCGATTTTTCCGCCAGTCAAGAGCCGATAGACCTCGCTCGTTTTACTCCTCTGCTTTTCAATATCAGACCGTTATTGCCGCCTAACATTGAGCAATCTCTGGTGCATTTTTTGCTGGACGTTCAGGTTATCAAACGAGAATCCCCCTCTTATTACACATCCTATTGGGATCAATTACTTGAACTGTATTATCGCTATCTGACCATCCCACCCGAAAAACTTCCTTATGCTTATGGAAAATCAAGATACCTTCTAAATGTCTTTTTGGAAAATGAATGCTACCACCTGTACCAGGCGATTCATTTGCTGAGGAGCCTGCCCCAAAAAATCGGCATAAAACTCATTCAACAGCTGATGGGAAAACTGATAGAAAAACTGGATCTTGAACAGAGAGATAACGACCTATCCAAAGGCCGGTTGGAACTACCCTCAGTGAAAGGCGCACATATTCTAGGCCTGCTCTCCCTGTTCCATGCCGCTTCCCACTCTCACTTGGACTTAATTCAGCACCTCATAGAAATTTCGGCAACTTATGAAGAAATAGCCACCCTAGCTGTCACCGTCTATGTTTCGCAAAAAGAGTTTCCGGAATTCTTTACACTACCCATAGATTATCAAAAAGATAGCTTGAAAATCATCCTGGATTCTCTGCTCAGAACCAATGATCTCCACGAAATAAACTCACTTCTAGATGGCCAGTTTTACTTTTGCACTCTTGAACATCATTTCAAAAATCGCTTAAGCCCAACGGTCCTGACGGCAATCGACTGCATCAAATTATTCGCCCCTCGCCATCAACATGGGTCGCATTCTCTGCCCGTATTCCATAACAATCCACTGCAGATATTCCAAGACGATAAAGTCTATGTCTTCGATTATCCGCTATTTATGGAAACTTTATTTCATCACGCCCACCTTGCCGAAATCCTGGCGCACAATGACGTAAAAGCCTTTCTTGAACTGATGGAAAACACCCCCATGACGGGAAAATTTACTGACTTTGGAATGATCACCCATGCTTCCAACCATGGTCGCGGTTATAATCCGAGACAACTCCCATGGATAGAACTGCTAAAAAACAGTATTCAAGCGATATCAACGCAAGGGATCGTTTCATTGAACTACGCCCTCCTGCCTTGCGATGCCGAGCACTCCCAGCTGACCTACGAAGTTTCCGATAATGCCGGTTTTGCGGATCTGCAAACGCTACTAGCTCTGCTTGTTCCCGGCTACCATCCTCGCGATACCCAAAAAGGTGCTACCGGATTTTTCCGCATGCTCCCGGAAGTCTCACTCATACATTATCGCACACGCTTGCAAGGCGATAAACAGCAGATCATCTCTTTCATGGTGCAACCTATGAGAAATACAAACAAAGAGATCGAAAACTTCAAGATAGGCTTGAAGATCGAAAAGGATGACGAAGACTTTCAAGGAACCGTTTGCAGGGTACATATGAACCCTCAAAAAAACATCGAAGCCTTGATGTATTTAAAACAGACCCACCATCTGACTCTAGAAATCACACATAACATTTATAAGGATAATTCCAAGGACTGGACACTTAATGTCAATGGCCACGACATGTGGTTAAACTCTACATCTAAATTCAGTATTGCCCCTATAAACACCCCCTTCCCGGCCCTATTTGCCACAATGGCATCTCATGGCTACTCCAAACAAAGTCGTCTGCTCATCGATGGTTTCCCCCATCCTTGCTCGCTAAAAGAGATGCTGCAACAAGCAGGCTTTGAGTTTCACGAATTGATGAAAGGTGTAGATGTATCTTTTCCGCACGAGTTTTTCCTGCCTCTACAAGATCCCCATAAGCTGATCCTAAAACCGGAATTTACCTCTGTGGCTGCTAAATTTATCCTGGACTGGATCTATCTGCATCTTTTTGAAAAGGAATATGCCGAAAGATACCTTGAACATACACATAGCTACCACGACATGGCACAATTGGTATCTCCTCCGAAGAAATATTCAAAAACACATGCGCAAATCTTAAAAGGATTGTCTAAACCTGCGGACTATTACAATTTCTTTGCCCAATACGCTTACTCTGAAGAAATCGATGTCGAGGGTGTAAAACAAAGAATTCGCCTGCCCAGCTTTGCCGAATACCTATGGCAAGTTTACCAAGAGGTGTACCCGCAATGGGTGGCCGAACGGAAAGCGAATAAGAGCTTTCTATCATACAGTCTCCTCTCCGACTGGTGTGAAACCAAACAAGCGGCATATGACACTTGTAACAGCCCAAACCTCATCAGGACGCACAAAAAACTGCTGCACACAGTGGAGGAATGGGTCAAGCCCAAAATCCACAGCACTTACCGCAACCCTAACCCACCAGAAAGCAAAAATGCTGACGCAACCTCAACAGAACCCACAGCTGCCATCACGACGCATTTTGCCCTCATCAAGAACGCTAAAGCCTCATGGGTGCAGGCCAAAAATTTTATAGAAGAGGCTTTGCTATTTTATGCACGACAGGTGATGCTATTGCAAGGGATTGAAAACCCGCAAGTCACTCTCGTAGTGAAAGAATTGACGCCGAATGAAAGGGGCAATTTCCAAAAAAAGATCAATTGCATCTCCATAGGAGTGAATAGCCACCCTCTATCGGATCTGCTGTGGCTAATGCTAGCCCTAGCCAAACGCGAAACGGGCTCTCACTACAGGGGAGATATCCTATACAGTGAACTTCCCCATGTCGCAGGCACGTTAAACCATGAAATCCTCCACGCCCTAAAGTTCGCCCGAGGAGAATCGGATGAAGGTCACAAACATCATCACGGCATTAATTTTGAGGTCTGCGCACGCCGTATCGCCGATCAAGCCCGCAGCCAAGGAATCCTGACCGCTCTTGAAGATAAAATCAACGAAATACTGCCAAAGTACGGATGGACGGCCGACACTTTGTCCCAACTAGCAAAAAAAGCCCATGTGAAAGAAGTGAAAATGACCGCTCATTAGATTTTTGTTGATGAAAATCGTCCTAAGGCTAAAGACTAAAAAGGGAGTTTGATCATAATGAATCAGCACTTTACAATGAGTGTATATTATTTAACCACAGAGCCCACAGAGAATACAGAGAGGCAAAACTCTAAGAAAACAATTTAAACTTGCATTTTTCTAACTCTCTGAGGGCTCTGTAGTGGTTAATTATGTTTTATATGGACAGATGAAAGGCGTATGAATACCAAATCCATCTCTTTTTTATTTTACCACCTATTTCTTATGATGAGCGTGCTGAGCTTGACCCTCTCCCCCGGCGAACTCTTGGCGGCTGCCAAAGTCAAAGTAGGCAGCGACTTGCTCTTCAGCGCCGAATACGCCAGCCTGCTGAAAAACAAAAAAATCGGGTTGATCACCAACCACACAGCCATCAACAGCCATCATGAAACCACATTGGACAGCCTAAAACACCATGCCAAAAAATATCATTACAGCCTGACGGCGATATTTGCACCCGAACACGGACTGGATGGCCTAGAGCGGGCAGGAGAAAAAATCAAACACAGCAAAGACGCCTCTGGCATCCCCATCTATAGCCTGCATGGAAGCAACGTACGCCCTACGGAGGAAATGCTTAAAAATGTTGAGCTGCTCATCTACGACATTCAAGACATCGGCTCGCGCTCCTATACGTACATCAACACGCTGTTTTTCGCCATGGAGGAGGCGGCTAAACGCAATATTCCGATAGTCGTCCTGGACCGTCCTAACCCCATCAACGGACTGACTATCGACGGCCCGGTACTGGAAGAAAAGTGGCGCTCGCTCTTAGGATATATCAACCTGCCCTATTGCCACGGTATGACCGTAGGGGAGCTAGCCCGGTACTTCAACGGAGAATACAAGACCGGCTGTAAGCTGCACATAGTGCCAATGACTGGCTGGAAACGCAGCATGAGCTTTGAAGACACCGGATTGACCTGGATTCCGACCAGCCCGTATATTCCCGAAGCCAGCACAGCGTACTATTACCCCACGACGGGTATCCTCGGCGAAATGGGCATCGTCAACATCGGCATCGGCTATACGCTGCCGTTCAAGGTGGTCGGCGCTCCCTGGATCGAGGCACACACCTTTGCCAAAAAACTCAACGATCAACATTTTCCGGGGGTATACTTCCAACCTTTCCATTACCGCCCCTTCTATGGAAAATTTGCCAAAACCGACTGCCACGGTGTGCTCATCGTGATCACCCACCCTAGATTATATAAGCCGATGACCACCCAATACCTCATCATGGGCATCTTAAAACATCTCTACCCGGCAGAATTCCAAAAAGCACTTGAAAATTGCCGCGGCAAAGAGGTATTCAGCAAGATCAATGGCACAGAGGCCGTATTTCAGGTGATGCAGAGTACCGCGCACATTGTCTGGCCATTATTGACTTTGCATCAAAAAGAGAGGGAAAACTTTAAAGTCAAACGCGCCAGATATCTGATCGCCTCCTATGAGGGCTAAAGATCAAAAACAGCAAACATAGCACTCGATATGCTTGTTTGCTAAAAATTCCGCAACTCCTCTTGACAGAAATAAAAGATCTGTCTACACTTTAAAACAAATATCATAACAAACTCACCCGATGCATAAAAGCAAGCGATGAGCAAAAGGTGCGTTACAAATTCACATAAAACAAACAGGAGATTCTGCTATGAAAAGTAACATTAAACCTCTAGGAAACCGAGTCTTAATCAAACGCGCTAAAGCGCAAACCTCAAAAGGCGGCATCCTTCTCCCTGACGTTGCACAAGAAAAACAAAAAGAAGGCCTGGTCGTCGCCGTAGGTCCAGGAAAAACCGACGAACAAGGCAACCGCGAACCCATGAATGTCAAGCCCGGCGACAGAGTGTTATTTAGCTCCTATTCCGGCACTGAAGTGAAAGACCTGTCCCAAGAAGATGAATACCTCATCATGTCCGAAGATGATATACTCGGCGTCCTTCAGGCCTAATACAACCTATTATTATATCAAGGAGACTCTCCATGTCTAAATTGTTGCAATTCAACGAAGAAGCGCTAAAATCCTTATTAAAGGGCATTAAAACTTTGGCTAAAGCTGTTAAAGTCACCCTAGGCCCCAAAGGTCGAAATGTCGTGATTAATAAAAGCTTTGGCTCCCCGCTCTCCACTAAAGACGGCGTCACCGTGGCTAAAGAAGTCGCGCTGAAAGACAAATTTGAAAATTTAGGCGCTCAGGTGGTTAAAGAAGCGGCTTCCAAGACTTCAGATAATGCCGGCGACGGTACCACTACCGCTATCGTTCTGGCCGAGGCCATTTTTACGCTGGGCATGAAAAACGTCTCTGCCGGCGCCAATCCCATGAGCCTCAAGCGCGGCATCGATAAAGCCGTAGAAACGCTGAATGAAGCCCTCTCCAAGATGGCCTCTCCGGTCAACACATCTACCGAAGTCAAGCAAATCGCCACCATCTCTGCTAATAACGACACGGATATCGGCCAAATCATCGCCGATGCCATGGAAAAAGTCGGCAAAGATGGCATCATTACTGTCGCCGAAGCCAAGGGCATTGACACCACTTTAGATGTGGTCGAAGGCATGCAGTTTGATAAAGGCTACACTTCGCCTTATTTCATCACCAACCCCGAAAACATGACCGCTGAACTTTCCAATGCCCTGATTCTGCTGACGGATAAAAAAATCTCTACCGTCAAAGAAATCGTGCCCATTTTGGAAAAAGCCATGGAAAAGGGCGCCCGCCCCCTGTTGATCATCGCCGAAGATATCGACGGAGAAGCCTTAGCGACGCTCGTGGTCAACAAGCTCAAAGCCGGCCTTCCTGTATGCGCCGTTAAAGCTCCAGGCTTCGGCGACCGCCGCAAAGCTATCCTTCAAGATATCGCCGTGCTCACCGGAGCGACGCTGATCAGCGAGGAAGTCGGACTAAAGCTCGAAGAAGCCACCCCGCAAATGTTAGGCAAAGCCAAGACAGTGCGCGTCGGCAAAGAAGAGACCACACTCATCGATGGCGCCGGAGACCAGAAGAAAATCAACGAAAGAGTCAGCCAAATCAAGGCCGAGCTGACCAATCCCTCCACATCCAGCTATGATAGGGAAAAACTCGAAGAGCGGCTGGCAAAACTCGTAGGCGGTGTCGCTATCATCAACGTCGGCGCAGCCACGGAGACAGAACTCAAGGAAAAGAAAGCTCGCGTAGAAGATGCCCTGCATGCTACCCGCGCGGCAGTATCCGAAGGGATTGTGCCCGGAGGCGGCGTAGCTTTGATCCGCGCTATCAAGAGCTTGGACAAATTAAAACTCAAAGACGACGAAGCTGTGGGCGTGGCTATCATCAGACAAGCCGCCTATGCTCCGGCCACCGAAATCGCGAATAACTGCGGCAAACAAGGCAATTTGATCGCCGAGAAAATCGCCGAAGCGCAAAACAACATGGGCTACAATGGACTGACCGATGAGTTTTGCGACTTGTTGAAAGCCGGAGTGATAGATCCTGTCAAAGTTACTAAGACAGCCTTGACCAACGCCGCGTCTGTAGCAGGCTTACTGCTCACCTCTGCAGCCTTGATCACCGAAAAACCCAAACCTAAATCCAAACATGCACATGCTGGTTCCGGCATGGGCGGCATGGGCGGTATGGGTGGTATGGGTGGTATGGGCATGGGCGGAATGGGTATGGGCGGCATGGACATGATGTAAGCTCACAACCTCGACCCAAAAAGGGAGAGATGAACCTATCGGAGGGTTTGATTCTTAGAAGCAAATCCTCCGCCTGGACACTTTCCCTTTGATCTAAAAGGAAAAATATTATGCCTACCTATGATTATCACTGCACAGAATGCCATCACCGCATGGAAGCTTTTCAAAAAATCACAGAAGCCCCTTTGGAAGTATGCCCGCATTGCCATAAACCCGCCTT
>CAYMKI010000083.1:5339-13656 GCA_964390695.1 uncultured bacterium | reverse complement strand
AAGCAACCATTGCGCAAGGCCGTGCTATGCCAAATGTTAGACATGAAGAATCACTGGATGGGTGCACTTTACCTGAAATTATCCATCCGGATACTGCGTGTACTTCCCACGATCAGACGTCGGAGGATGAGCAGATTTCCAAAAGTGATGGTCATGTCTACAAATCGCAGTATCGAGAAGACATGAAGAGTCTGCCTCGATAAAGGCACTTTCCTGCTAGTGGTCAAAGGAGTGTGATCGATGTCAATTCCCACCAATATTTTCGACCAAATCAACAATCTCGCTTCCACTTTGGGAACGACGGATTTTTACGAGCAAAGGCTTGATAATGACGTCTCTGGAAAGCCTCTATATGTCGGCTTTTCCGCCACGCCCAATGAAAACGTGAACCACACAACATGGTTTATCCGGAAGCTTGGCTATGACGCCAACGGGTTCATCAATCGGGTTCAGATTCCCGATAATGGATCGGGATTTATCTATAGCTGGACAAACCGAGCAACATACTTTTCATAAGGGTAAGTATGACGATCTTTGGTTATAACCCATTCACTAATAATTTGGATAAATCTGGTACCGGTGGCAGTGGATCAGGAAATGTGATTGGCCCTGGCTCATCCATTACTGATGATATTGCGACTTACGCCGATAATACTGGGAAAGTCATCAAAGATTCCGGAGTCAAAGTAACAGACTTGCTTGCCGTTTCCAATAATCTTTCGGATGTGGCTGATCCTGCAACAGCGTTTAATAACCTCTCTCCTACTACAACAAAAGGAGATCTGATTGTTAGAATAGCTTCAGGTGATGTGAGACTACCCGTTGGATCGGACAATGATGTTTTGACGGCTGATTCATCAACTGTCGAAGGGGTAAAATGGGCGCCTGCTTCCAAGTTTCCATTCACAGAAGTGATAAGTCCTTCTCAAGTCATGGATGTGAATAACGGCTATATTGCAAACAATTTGGGTCTAGTCACGATGACATTGCCTTCTGTATCGAATGTGGGGGATTTGGTCTGGGTAATTGGTAAAGGTTCTGGTGGTTGGCAAATTGCACAGAATGCGGGACAGACGATTTATTTTGGAAACCGCAGCACGACAATGGGTATTGGCGGACATCTTGATTCAAGTAATCAATATGATACGATCCAACTTCTTTGCATCACAGCAAACACGGATTGGACCTGCACAGGAGTAGTTCAAGGAAATATTGATGTAACATGATAATTTTAGAGGATTATGAATAAAAAATTTCCAAAATGGCGTGTGGGGCTTGCATACACGCAGTATTTTATGGTGGAAGTAGAAGCGCCGACAGAAGCTATTGCGACAGAAAAGGCGTGGAACGGCGTCTATCATGAAAGTGACAAGGTAGAAACAGGCGGCTCGGCATCCGTCACTTCAGTTTTCATCTGTGACAGAGAATCAAGAAATTTTGCTCACTATGTTCCCGAGGTATATCCAGAGGAAGAAAAAAGCGCTGAATAAAGATCACAAGTATGGAAACTGCTGCGTTTCGCCATAATTCTGCCCTACAGAGGAGAATTTGTAACGAGAGGGTTTTTCTTGTAACTGATCTTTCTTACCATTAGATTTCTCAGCTTCGCTATAGGCGATTGCGACAGCTTGCTTTCTCTTATACCCTTCCCCTATCAGCTTTTTGATATTCGAATGAATGGTATCTTCACTACTTCCTTGAATCAAAGGCATAAACATCTCCTCAAATGGTTCAAAAATATGCTTTATTATACAAGTCATGGAGATAATATTAAAGGAAACAGAAAAACTATTTATGACTTTGGTCTTTCTTCAATGAACTGCTTGGAGGCATAGTCTAAAACTTGAAGTCTCCATGGTGCAACTTCAGATTCTCTCACAAACCTGAACATTTTATCAGGAGGTTGTCGATCATGTCCGTTGAATAAGATGGAATTAGTTTCGGCCTTCACAATACTTTGTGGGACAAAGTCTCCTTTACTTCCATCTCTTGCACCAAGCAAAATATTTCCGCTTTCATCATTTAGGACTTCAAATTCTAGTGTACCCCATTCAGGATGTTCTTTGTTGCTATATTGTCCACGAAATGCTTGGAATTGTTTTTCTGCCTTTTCGACATCTTCTTTAGAGGGTAAGTTATCGGCTTCGATTTCAATAAAAGAGGTATCTCCTACGGCTAAATAATCTTTTCCGGATGCTTTCCCCTCTATTTTTCTAATTACTAACCCTTGGAACCGTCCTGCTGTTGTTACATGAAAAGCTCCATCATCTTGCTTCTCAACTTCAAGCGGAGTGCCACTCCAATGAATAATCCCTTTTTTGGCTGTATCATAATCAAAAAGCAAGGCAACTCGACCACGAGTGCCTTCGAATAACTGATGTACATCTTCCAAGACCAAGGGATGATCGAAATAGTGTTTAGGGGTTATCCCAAGTGGAGCCCCTTCCTTTTCTTTTGCTATCTGCTTTGCCTTCGGATAATTGATTTGTTCAATCTTTCCTTTGAAAGCATTTAGAATCTCATCAGGTCTTCTTCCACAATTACACATTACAATCATTCCGATTCCAGATTCACGATCGACCCAAAATGAATACTGATCCTGATTTAGCGATCCTCCTTTATCAATGACTTTCCCGCCACATGTTAATTCAGCTCCTCCGAGTCCCCAGCCTTCATAATGACCGTGTGGCTTGAAAAAATTGTCTAGCTCTTCATGGGTAAGAAGAACAGTTTCACCATCTTCCGAGACTAATCCACGAGGGTCGGCCAATGCTTTTGCCATTTTCGATGCATCCGAAAGAGAAGTTCTTCCGAACCCAGCTCCATATCTCATTGGATGGTCTTTAGATGGTACATAAGATTCATCTTTTCCTGTTTTATCGTTTTTGAATGTCACGTCCATATGTGTACCTGGGACATCGCGAAAGCCGCTATTCTTCATTCCAAGTGGATTAAGAAGCTCTCTTTTCATTATTTCCGCATAATCCACTTGGTGATTATTAGATGGCATAAGGAATAGATCGATTAAATCGTAAATATAATGTGATTCTGGAGGTTGAGTATAGGCTGACTGACAATCCATAAGATCTTTTAAGGTAATATCTAGAGCAGATTCTGGTATCGAAAGTTTTTTCAGATCAGTCTTTAGTTGAGCTAATCGAGTTGCATAAGTTTCAATGGCGTCATCTAATGCTCCCAGCTGCTCCATATTATGAATATCTTCTTCAGTTTTTTTGATTTTTTCCTGAAGTTCTTTTCTAAAAGTCTCCAATTTTGGCGATAGATCTCTAAGAGTCTCATTTTCATTTAGTTTGCTTTGTTCAATCAGTTCTGCTGCTAAGACTTTTTTGTAAGCTTTTTCAATCGGATAAGCAACAAAACAGATATTGTTTGTGTAGAAATTAATTTTATCTCTAGGGTGATAAAGAATATGAATGGAACCTTCTCTGATTTCTGTTCCTCTTAAAAACTGATCAAGAGTAGAAATTGGAGGATTTCTAGGTTGAGGTTGTTCGTACTCCAATCCGGCCATCATTCCAGCCAACCCTTCAACCGAGATTTCTTTTGCTAATTCGGCATCTACAATATTTTCTCCATCAGGCCCAATTCTTCCAAATTTTCTTAAAGCCTCTTTAGGTGCAAACTTTCCCAGGCCATCGTCCATTTGGATATATTGACCGTATTTTGAAGTTAGTACGTTAGTTAATAGGCCACCCCATAATTTAGATCCAGAGCCAGTTCTGCCGATTGTATTCTCATTAACGCGAACGGGGATTGGATCATTTACAGATCGCTTGCCGAAAACTAAGGGTTTTTCTGCTCCATTAACTCCTACTATCTGAACCAGAAGAGCACCTTGTCTAAGATTTTTATTTGTATATTCTCTGAGATCATGTGTAAGCTCTTCACAGGCTTCTTTAACCTGTATTTCAGGATCTGCTCTTAATTCCCGCACGCGTTTTTCTTGGATTGCTATCTGGGAGTTAAGGCTAGATTTCTTTGCTCTTCCTGCTTTTCCACTTTTTGTGTGGTCCCTTTGGAATTTTAACCGATCGAGATGTTTCTGGGCTTTTTCAAGTTTCTTTACTTTTTCTTGAGACGGAAGCTTTGGTTTTACCAAAATAGCTGTTCCAACAGCGTCTGTTTTTTGAGCTTGTGGAAATGAAATGTCTTCACGAAGAGAAAGCCTTCCTATAAGATCTTTTTCACTTGTGACTGCGTCTAATGACACTGAAGACAGAATTTTACACGCAGTTTCTAGTTTTTCTTGATCTCCTAGTACGGCATAGGTAACACCGTTGATTTCTACGGAATGGTCAGCTTTTTCGCCCTTCACCAAGTCAATGTTATAATCAGTCCCAAGATGTTGAAAACGAATATGCATTTCTTGCGGACCGCTCATAATAAGACCTCATAAAAATAAATGACCTTTGAACTAATCTTATCATTTTTATTTAATTCTTGCAATTTATGTGCCAATTTTTTCGCGAACAAATAATTATAAACTAGATATTAATAACTTTTTTCAACTAAAATAACTAATGCGTCTCGAGTTTTGTCAGACATTTTTATAGGTATAAAATTTTCTTGAAAGTTAATATCTGCGTTGGTGATGATATTGTCAAAAAACTGAGAGTCCTCATACTTGGATTTTTGGCTATTTAGGAAAGCTGAAAACCGACTACCTTTCATCATATGATTTTTTAGACATTCTTCCAAAAATTCGAGCATATTGTCAGCCTTCTTTATTATTTCTTTAGGATTAGGCTTCACTAATTGCTCTTGTTGTTCTGTGTCAAAATATTTTTTATATTTTTCATATTGAATATCTGAGATGTTTTTATTATATTTTAGTTTATTGAAAAATGCCGGCATTTCATTTGGATTGGATTTGCCGATTTTTTGATAAAAATCCTCAATATCTTGATCGGTGAACTTAACTGTTAATTTTGACATTTGTTCTTCTAGAGAACTCAGTAATTTTTTTGCTTCATTTGATGCCTTGAGGGTATATTCCGGAAATAGGAAATTCATGATAGCTATATCATGATCGGGTGATGGATAGTCATGAAAAAAAATGGTTTCAAACGTGCCAAGTGTTGCTAGGATATCTTCCCATTTTCCTTGTATAACGTTTATATTTTTTCTTCCATTAGCCCAGATTGTGGCTTTTGCAAATACTTCAGGATTTGCTTCAATAATGATATGAGTTTTAGGATGATGATGTTTTTGAATACGTTCCGCTGCAAAACAGTGACTGAAACCTATTTGCAATACATTTCCTGTTGGCTTTAAAGCATCGATAAGCGTTTCAGCATACAATTGCCTCCATTCAAACAAAATTCTGAGTTTGTCTTCGTTAGAGTTGGAAGTTATAGGATCCATTTAAAATACCCCTTAAATTTTTAGTATCGGCTATTAGAGCTCATCTTTATAAGACTTAAGTAGTTCGTAAAATACTGTGCGCAAACTTTTTTCACTTTCTTCTCTTGGATTTATAATTAACTTAAACACATATGATACTCGCCAAGTACTAACTTCCGGAGGAATTTTGGATTCTTCGATACTGTGTAGTATGTCTCCTTCAAATAAGACAAATCGCATATGGCGACAGTCGGCTTTTGAGGCAATCTCTCCATTTTTTTTACAAAAAATCGTTCCCATTCCGTATTCAGTGGCAAGAAAGTTATCTTCCGTAGCATACACCATAAGAGAAATCAGCCATGGATTTCCAGGAGCACCGTTGACAAAACTGCCAGGAAAAAAAGCTTTTTCTTTTTTGTAAAGGACAGGGATGCCGAATGGAATACCTTTTTCTGTATTAAAATCTTCATGTTTTCCCATCTCCATGCTTTCCCTTGACGCACTTTGGAGTTTATTTGTAGCAACCGCTGAAGCACAAATATTTTGATCGCATAAATCCCATGGTAGAGTGCTTATATCAGCATTTGTTCGATGAGATAGTATTCCAAGAAGCTTGTAAATTTCTTTTATTGCCTGAGGAGGTTTGGCGAAAAACTCCCATTTTTCTTTGTTATTCATTGAACGAGCAGGTTCTTCACCTTTTTCTCGACTTTCTTGACAGGCATAGCTATTTCTACTAAATGAGGCATTTCTTGAGTATGTCCTCAGATCAGCACTTTCGTTTTCTGTAAAGAATTTATCAAAGATGTAAAGATCTTTGTCTTCTATAGAAGTTCGTTGGATCGAACATTCTTTAAGACGCGATTCAGATGAGCTATGCGGGGGGGGGGGGGGGGGGGCGGGGTCGAAATGGGAGAGCAGCAAACTGGTATTTGGTGTGTTATAGCGATCATTCAAGAGAATGTTCGAATCTTTTTACTTTCTAATTTTAGGAATATCGGATTCCGAATTAGACAATTGCTTTGGATCTAACATAACCACTCCTAAAATTATTGGATTGCAATCCTATCCTTTTTTCCTTGTAACATTTACCAACCTGTATTGCAAGACTCATGTCGCAGACTTCTCCAGAGAAGATATGGTTAGGAACCCTGTTTTAATCACGGAAAAGTCACCATTTTACTTTTTGTTCTTTAGGCGCCATTCACTTTTTTTAATTAAATACAACACATGACGCGTTAACCAATGCCCCTCGGTCAATCGTGGATGATCAAAATCTTTTTCTGGGTAGTGAGTCATCCCAATTTTTAACATGACATTTTGGGATCTTTTGTTTTGTGTAGGAGTAAAGGAAACGATTTCATCCAACTGCAATGTTTCGAATCCATATTTCAGAGAAGCCTTGGCTCCTTCTGTCGCATATCCTTTTCCCCAATATTCATGAGCAAGGCGCCATCCAATCTCCACTGCAGGTGTGAAATTCGCTTTGAATCCCACGTTTTTCAAGCCTATAAATCCAATAAATTTCCCACTTTCAATGAGTGAGGCCGCCCAAAATCCCCAACCAATCGTTTCAAATCCCGCACGGATCAGTCCAAATTCTTCAGCTGTTTCCTCATAGCTTTTCACAGATGGGAAATATTCCATGACGCGTGGATCGGCATTTAATTGAGCAAATGGCTCCAAGTCCTCTTCACGCCAAGGGCGCAAGATCAATCGCTCTGTTTTTATCGTATAAGCATTCATGACAATGTCCACAATATCTCTCTGTTTTAAGTGGCATTTTACCAGGAAAAATCGATGTTTGCTAGGAAAAAATTAACAAATGAACTCTACCACGCGTCTATCGAAAAATGTTGTGTAAAAGAAAGGAGATTTCTGGCAAAGTAAAGCTTTATTCAGGTGTACTATAGCCTGCTTATAAATTTTAAACCATTGTTCTCAATGTAATCATAGCCATCCAACTTCTCCATTACCCATCTCAAATATTGAAATTTCTAATTTTATATGAGGGGAGATGGGCGCGGCATTTTCTTACAACCCGTTCACGAATAATCTCGATAAATCTGGAGCCGGTGGCGGTGGTGGAAGCGTTACTTTGGTCCCAGATAATGGAGCTGCCTTAACAGGAACGGTTTTCAATATTCAAGGATTTCAAGCTGGATCCACCCCAGTTATGGAAACTGTCAATAATAGCGGTAATCTTCAAGTAGAAGATCGTTCTTGGCTATCACGATATATTGTCGACCCTTCGAATACAGCAGGAACACGAGGGACTTTTTCTACAATTAGCGGTGCGATAAACCAGGCGGTATCTGACGGAGCCATTCTCGCAAATGGACTGGTTCAGACGATTTGGATCAGGCCTGGATATTATCCAGAAGATATTGCCATTCCAGATAATGCTTTTCTAAATATCATTTGCCAATCAGTTGGAGGCTATGTCAACACTAACACATCTGATGCGGTTATTTTGGGCAGCGTTACCTTTGGGACAAGCACAATCACCTATTGGGAAAACGTCTGTTTTTATACCCAGTCCGGTGCCGACACAATCACGATTCCAGATGTGGCATCGATTTCATTTAAAAACTCTACGATAATCGAGGGGTCAAATTCAGCCGTTAATGTGACAGGAAACTCTTATGCAATTGCATTTGATGGATGTACTTTTTTTGGAAAGGTTGTTGCTTCAACTCCAAACAATCAATCTACAACAAGAGGATTAATACTGAATTCAAGATTGCTTTCCCAATGGCATCTCTCTAACTATGCAGCATTTCGTTTCATTAATTGCGATCTCATAGGCTTTATCTGCAATGATCATTCTGTTGCTGAAACATTAAATTGCCAAGGAACAGCAGCCAGCCTTCCTTTCATTTCTGGCACTACAGATGCCCAACAAGTTGTTTTCAATACAAGCTTGAGAACATTGGGACAGTCCAATCTCCCC
>CAYMKI010000083.1:0-5329 GCA_964390695.1 uncultured bacterium | reverse complement strand
TTTTCTAACCTGACATTCAAACCTATCGATGATACACAGGATTGGCCTTATCCCCAATTGGCAAGTGCTCAAACAATAGCTAAGCTTACCCCTACAATGATGGGAAACGTGACCAGTTCTGTTCGAGTAGCGACTGATTATACTGTAAATTACTACGATCAATATATTGGAGTAACAGACACCAGCTCTCCTAGGACAATCACACTTCATGATCTCATTATGCCTGATCAGGAGCTGACAGTGAAAGATGAAAGCTTGGCTGCAGCTTCTCATCCAATTACTCTTGTAGTTAATGGAGGCGGGTTAATCGAAGGAAGCGTGAGTAAACAAATAAACACAAATGGAGGCTGTATGAGGCTGAAATTTGATGGAACAAATTACTTTATCATATAGTTGAGGACCATGAGTTATAACCTGCCAAAAAGCTTTGAGATTCTACCTCCTTCTGATGAAATTGATTTGACCATTCCGGGTCTGTATGATCTATTCACCATTTCTAACCAATTTATCCCCCTGTGTTTGTTTGCTGTAAATACTACTTTTTCTGGAAGCGTTAGCTCCTACCCTCTTGGAACCGCCGGGTGGACTGGTCCTGCCTTTGACGATTTCTATCAACCTTCAACATTTTCGATTGCTATGCCTATAGCAAATGGCGTTTTTCAGATTTCTCAAGCGAATGGCATTGTCCCGATTTCAATCCCTTCAGGAACTTTTGTTAAATTGAATTTATCACAAGCGGCATCAATTGCCGGTTCATGGAAAGCAAAGTATCATGTCATGGGATATTACAACTAGAGGAAGCTATGTTATACGCAATCGTCAATAACGCATCACAGATAGTGGAACGAGTCATTGTTTGGGACGGAAAGACACCTCAAAATATTCCTTCTGGATATACGTTGATTCGTTCCGAATTTAGCAGGGTGGGGGCTCGCTATGATTTGGAAACGGGGATATTTATTCCACAGTCTACATGGGTAGACAGCATCTAGGAGGATAGCAATGACCTATTTGATTCCAAAAACGCCAGAAGTTTTTCAAGGTCCAACAATCGACTTTACAGTGATAGGTGCCTACACAATTTTTCAGCCAACCTCAATTTTCATACTGACTGGAATTGCATTTGTCGCTGTTGATGTATCAGGCGGAGTGACTGGATTTGCTGCAAATTTTGGCACCAATCCACCTGATTTTGATAATTATGTTGCGGGACTGGGAAGCTCAGTCACAACGGATGGAAAGTATCAATTTTTTAGTCTTGGGGGTACTGTTAACAATATTATTCAGGGAGGAAGTGATTTAAAAATCAATGTAACCGCGCCAGATTTAGGAGCAACGACGAATAAGCAACGGGTGGATATTTTAGGATATTATCTGTAGGACAGTGGATCGCCGATTGTTCGTTCGATAGAAACATAACTATAGTGATGGAATTGGAGAGTTATGGCAACAAACAATGCAATCAATTTGAAATCGGCAGGGATAGCAAAGTATGACGGCAATGGAAGCTTTTCTGGAATCTCTGTGACCAATCACGCTTTATTGGTAGGAGCTTCTTCTAATGGGGTTACATCAGTACCATTGACAAATGGTCAATTGCCTATTGGGTCTACTGGTAATGATCCTGTTGCAGCTCAGTTGACGAGCACTGGAGGGACGATTAATTGGACTTTTGGTCCAGGGACAATTAATGCTGAAGTGGCAAATCCATCTTCCGCTGCAAACACTTCAAATTTAGGAATCGGATTAAGTGCAGGGACATTTTCGATGCAAGGCGCGAATGGATCTGCCCTTTCAGCATCAAATCCAGGATACGTTCAAATTCCTATTACTCCTGCAGGTACTTCCAAGGTATTTCAAGTCACAGCTAACCAGACTTTCATTGATGATAACGGAGTTAGTACAATCAATAACAATAGCTTTGGTACTTCGGCAGCGGCTTGGACTAACGATACTCCATTCTACATTTATGCTGCCGCTGATAATACCAATGCAAACCCTATCTTCTTGATCGCTAGAATTCCTCACATTACCACCACACCTGCTGCTGGACTAATTGGAAAAACTGGATCAGCAGTAGCGACTACTCAAGGATCAATGTTTGCTTTAGGCAATCCAACGGTTGCAAGTTATGCAAGTCGGCCCTGCGTTTGCATTGGAGCCTTTCGAATGACTAAACAGTCGACGACGGATTGGACTGTTTCAGCTTTATCGAACACGGATGGTATTGGCAATTTTTTAGAGGGAGTTTTATTTACCTATGTCACAGGTCAAATGGGAAATTCTGCTGGGAAGTATTTTGCAAACCAAAGCAGTACAGCTCCTACGTTTGGAGGCAATAATTGGACATATCGCGTTTCAAAATCTGGAATTTGTTTTGTCAGCCAGCAGCATTCGATGAATGGTACCGGTTCTTCAGGCTCAGGATCTGATGGATTAATTTGCTATCCTCCCTACACGAGGGATACGGATTGGAGAGGTCAAGCATTTGGTTCGATGCAATATACTGCTGGCAATCCATTTGTTCCTTTTTGTCCATTGATGCTTGGAGTGAATTTTATTCAGTACATATTTAACAATTCGACAACGAGCCCGCTATTGAACAGCACTCTAACGAATGTCAATGGCTATTCGTTTTACTGTTCATTTTGGTATGGGATGTCAAGGACTTAAAGGAGAGTTTTCGATGACACGCGATGAATTTATTAATATCTTGAAGGGCTTATTTCACCCCCGCCTATTTATCAGCCCAGAGGATGCGGCTTATGCTTTGATTAATCAAAATGAGGCTTCTTTGGAAGACATGAGGAGTAAGATCAAAGCGCAAGAAGATAAAATATTTACCTGGCTGGGGAAATTTGATTCTCAGAAAGATGATGAGGGACGGCAAAAGATCATCAATACAGTTTCCTTGGATGTCGAAATCGATCCGAATATGATAGCTCTCGCAAATCCAAATAATGACAAGGTGTACTGAGGATAAGGTATCAGGGCACTTCAAAAAACGTTTAAAAAAATGTTTAGTTTCTTCGAGTTCTATTTCCTCGCAGCCTGTTGCGAGGAGATTCATTTATCCAGTAAAATAACGGAAGATCACGCAATGTAATCTTCCAAATTCACGCATTTTTTTTATTCCTTATATTCCCAGTGAGAAAAATTAACATATGGGCTCTACCACTCGTCATTTCAAAAGATGATATAAAAAAATGAAATGATCTGACAAAATAAAATTGTTTTTTATAGAGGAGGATGTATTTGTACAAATGACAGTCAGATTTTTAAAATCCGTTGGACGGCCTCGCCATAAGTTCGGCGCAGTTCGATGCGAAAGAAACGGAAAAAAGTTTCCCTCAAAGCTTGAGGCTCGATATTATGAGAAGTTGCTGACGCTGCAAGCATGCGGTCAGGTTCTTTTCTTTCTACGCCAAATCCCCTTTGATCTACCAGGGAGTGTGCGATATATTTGTGATTTTCAGGTGTTCTATCCGAATGGAGAGGTGAGTTTCATTGATACCAAAGGAAAGGATACTCCGTTAAGTCAAGCAAAACGAAAAATAGTTGAAGATCTCTATCCTATCAGGATCGAAATCGTTAGCAAGATCTAAGCCGAACGGCTTCTACTCAACGACTCGTCTACACAATCTCTCAATTACTCTTTAGCACCCAAATACCGATTTTCTACCATTTCCTATCGATTTGGTAGCTGAAAAAAGCGGCATGGGAATTCTGTACCCCTAAAAATTCAAATTAGAGAGAAAACATGGCAAAGAAAAAATTAGAAGAGAATGAGGAGAGCGCAACGGCTGAATTGCATCAGACTCCAGACGAAACTGTCCTCGAAGAACTCATTTGGCATACGGAAACGAGGAAGATCAAAGACCTAAAAGAGCATGGGAAGAATCCGCGGAAGATTACCAAAGATCAAATGGAGAAACTCAAGCAATCACTAAAGAGTTTTAACTACGTAGAGACCATCGTGATCAATTTGGACAACACGATTCTGGCTGGTCATATGAGGATTCGAGCATTGAAAGCATTGGGTCGCATTAAGGAAGAAATTGAGGTCAGGGTTCCCAATCGGCAACTCACATCGAAGGAGGCTGAGGAATATCTTATCCGAAGCAACAAAAACTCTGGCGAATGGGATTGGGAAAGACTAGCGAATGAATGGGAAATTCCGGACCTTTTCAATTGGGGATTCACGGAAGATGAGCTTCAGATCAAGGATCCGGACAAACTGGAAGCTACCGATGATGACTATGAAGAAGAGATTCCAGAAGAGCCCAAGACGAAACCAGGCGATATTTACGATCTCGGGCGGCATCGACTGATTTGCGGATCAGCGACAGTTTATGGCGATATTGAAAAAGTACTCGATTCGGAGCAAATCGATCTTGTCATTACTGACCCTCCTTACAATGTTGCTTACAAAGGAGGGACAAAGGACAAGCTCACCATCAGAAATGATGACTTATCGAATGAAGAATTTGAAAATTTCCTGAGAGATTTTTACGTAAATGCCTTTGTCTTCATGAAGGAAGGCGCAGGGATCTATGTATTCCACGCCGATTCTGAAGGTGAAAAATTCCGGCGCTATTTCCGCGAATCCAACCTAAAATTGACACAATGTTTGATTTGGCTGAAGAATTCGTTGGTCCTTGGACGGCAAGACTATCAATGGCAACATGAACCAGTCCTTTTTGGCGGCAAGGAATATACAGACCACGATCCTGTGCTTTATGGCTGGAAAGAGGGCGAAAAGCATCGGTGGTATAACAACCGCAAACAAACTACCCTTCTCAAGTTTGATCGGCCTCAAAGGAATGCCGAACATCCCACGATGAAGCCAATCCCCTTGATTGGCTATCTCATCAATAACAGCTCCAAACCTGAAGATTTGATCTTCGATTTCTTCTTGGGTTCTGGCTCAACTCTTATCGCAGCAGAGCAGCTGAATCGTCGATGTTTCGGATGTGAATTGGATCCAAAATATTGCGACGTCATTGTCGATCGTTACAAGAAATATAAGCTTCAACGAAACGAGATCTGCGATATCAAACTGAATGGTGAAACCTATGCCTAGAAAACCTACAGGAAATCCAAATGGAAGACCCAGAAAACCAGTCACGCCTCCGGTTGATCCAAAGGCACCACCTTCTCAATGGAAAGGAACGATCCCTGCAAAAGAGATCAATCTTGATCAGGTACTTTACTGGACCGAATTGCAAGCAACGGCAGAAGAAATTGCCGGCGCTTTTCGAGTTAGCGTAGACACTTTGGATCGAAGATTGAGGGAGGCTTTTGGTATGGGTTTTGCGGAGCTAAGAAA
>CAYMKI010000082.1:0-13798 GCA_964390695.1 uncultured bacterium | reverse complement strand
GTTTATGCCTGGTCAGTTCGGTGCTTCTTTAGTAATGCAGGGAGTATTGTATTTTAGCTATAATGAAAAATTACAATTTCAAGAATCACTATTTGGAGGTTTGGGCGGTTTGGCTAACTTTTCTTCAACGGCTTTGCTTTTATTTTCTACGAAAATAGCCCTTCCTGTAGAAAAAGGCATACTGTTTCCTTGTTTTGCGGTCTTTACCATGATTTTATGTAATATTTGGGCTAATAAGTTGTACAAGGAAAAATGCAATTTATTGTCCGTTTTCATTTGTTCATTGGGTATATTTCTAGCAGTATCTTGAAAACATGCTAACCACTACGATACAAAGAAATTCCATTTTATATTTATTTGAATATCTGTTATAATATTTTGCATGAAAGAATCATCTAGCAAAAAATTCAAAGTTGTCACCTTAGGCTGCAGAACCAATCAATACGAATCACAAGCCTACTCGGATCAACTCCAAGCCATGGGCTATGATCCGGCAGGAGATAATGAATCGGCAGATATTTGTATTGTCAATACCTGCACGGTGACCGAATCCGCTGACAGCCACAGCCGGCATGAAATTCGCCAGCTGGCACGGCAGAACCCTCAGGCAAAGCTTGTAGTCACGGGATGCTTTGCAGAACGTCAGCCCAATGCCGTATCAACAATTCCAGGTGTCACTCATGTTATCCAAAATAAAGATAAGGAAAATCTCGTCTCGGCGATCTTTCCCGATGTAGAGGTCCCCGAATTCTCCATTAAAAACTTCGAAGCCCATACTCGAGCCTTTCTTAAAGTCCAGGACGGCTGCAACTCCTTTTGCACTTATTGCATCATCCCTTACGTCAGAGGGAGGTCCAGATCCAGAACAATTGCAGAGGTCAAACGCGAAGCGCAAGAACTGATAGCAAATGGGTACAAAGAAATTGTCTTGACAGGGATTAATATTGGCGATTTCGACGGCAATCCCTCGACAGAAGAGCAAGCTCAGACCTTAGCTGCGCTGGTGCGAGAAATCGACCAGCTGCCTGGATTGGAACGCTTGCGGGTGTCTTCTATAGATCCCGACGAGGTGAATGATGATCTCATGCAGGCTATTGTATTTGGACGCCGCACCTGCCCCTCCATGCATATAGTCTTGCAATCGGGTTCGAATGTCATATTAAAAAGGATGAACCGTAAATATACCCGACAAATATTTCTAGAAACCGTTGATAAATTGCGAAAAGCGAATCCCGATTTTACCTTTACCACAGACATCATCGTCGGCTTCCCCGGAGAGACTGACGTGGATTTTGAAGACACGCTGGCTGTCATGCGAGAAGTTAAATTCGCCAAAGTGCACATGTTTCCCTATAGCGACCGCCCTAGAACGCGAGCGTCGACGTATCCGAACAAGGTTTCTCCTGATATCATCAAAACACGGAAGCACGAGGTTTTACGCTTATCCGAAGAAATCGCATACCAACTTCGTCAAGAATATATTGGACGGCGCCTTGCGGTACTCACCGAAAGCACAGATCCTTCCCGTCCAGGTGAAACATTCGGGCACACTTCCAATTTTTTATCTGTATGGGTGCAGAATTGCCATTTGCCTGCAAATGAGATAGTGGAAGTAGAACTTTATGAAAATCAAGCATCCGGGCTTTTAGGTCGGATTATCAACTCCTAGGGACAGATTCCTCATGCATATAGAAATCGCGGGTAGATTTAAGCCGTATACACATATTCCAGGAGCGTTTTGTCTGCTGCCCTGCACAGCCTTGCGCTGTCAGATTTTTCCTGCATTTATCAAAATTGAAAGCTTGCATTCATTACATCCGAAACATATTGCGGAAATTCACCTGAATGTCAAAGGGCCTGTGGAGGATTTCACCGTAGTGCAAGATCTGGAAAAGGGATGTGTTCGCATCTGGGGGCATGCTCAGCAAGGTTATTTCCGCTATGTATTGCATCCCAATCTGGGGCATCCTTCGGAAGGAGATTTCTTTATACACATAGAGAAAGCTTATGCCGACGGCCTGCATTTTAACGATATGTCCGTAGCAGCCGGTGAGGTTATAGCAGTGTCTGCAAATAGGGTGTGTAAAATTCCGCATGAATGTCTAAGGCAGCAAACACAAGAAGTTTCCTCCCGCTTTTCAGAAAGGCTCTCGTTGGGAATTCATAAAGCTCAAGACTGGTCTATGGTGCATAGGCGCCAAAACTTAGGCGAGATCATGCCCATTTGGCTGCGTTTAGGACAAAGCCTTCCACATATTCATTGTTCTTCTGAAAAATGTCAGGGAACTGCACATTTTCTTGACTCTTGCTCGGAGCTTATTCAAAAAAAAGACCGCGTAAATGTTCTCTATGAATTTAGGAAACTTTTTTTAGCGGGATTCGAAGGCATCTTATCTCCACGGTTGATAGATGCTCAGCACCAGGGATTCTCTCTGCCATCCTTGGATGCAGCTTATGATCTATCGCCGTTGGTTTTGCTGACGGAGGGGGCTCGTCTCATTCGTTCTCTATTTATCCAATCCAATTCAAGTGAAATCGCTGTGCTGCCGGTTTTACCGGTGGAATTTCACTGCGGAAGGTTGTTGAATGTCCATTGTGGCGATGCGGCTTGCCTCGACATTGAATGGAGTAAAAAAACAATTCGAAGAGTGGTATTGCGTCCTTTGATAAGCGGCGATCTTAACCTGATCTTCAAGGATGTACACAGTTATCGTTTAAAAACGCACAGGCACCATCCAGGAACGAGAATGGCCGTTGGCCAAGTGCTTCATGTCGAAAAAGGCAAAGACTATTTCCTGGATAATTTCCAACATTAGACCTGTGGTTCAATATCTTATGTTTATTGAAGGGTAGTGAAAAGTCACAATTTTTCTAAAGGATTTTGCTCGCCTGTTATCTATCTCATAGGGTATACATGGATGGAAGAATTAATTCCAAACATAGATAGGACCCAACGATTTATTTATGAAATCTTCAGAGTATACCCACGACCATCATCTCCAGAGTCAACTCATAAACAGTGAAATTCATAATCCGCATGGCCTGCTCGGCTTGCATAAAAACCCGGATGGCCAAAACATTATTAGAATATGGCGCCCGGGTGCTCATCGGGTGCATATTGAATTGCTAGGAGAGGTCGTTGAAGCAAAGCGCGTAAATGAAATGGGCCTTTTTGAAGTCGTTGTACCTAAGGATATTACCTATAGGGATTATCGGATCTGGCATACGAGCGGTTTGCAGACGTATGATCCCTATGCATTTTGGCCCACTTTAGGTGATCTGGATGCCTATTTGTTCGGACAAGGTACACATTATCAGCTGTATGATGTGCTGGGAGGACGCATAGTATCCCATCAGGGAATTTCCGGAGTTAAATTTAGTCTGTGGGCCCCATCGGCAAAGCATGTGGCTTTGATTGCTGATTTCAACCATTGGGATGGGCGCGTGAATCCCATGCGCAGCATGGGCTCTAGTGGAATTTGGGAGCTGTTTGTTCCGGGTATAGGCGAGGGACATAAATATAAATTCGAAATCAAAACTCAAACAGGGGAGAGATTCGTCAAATCAGATCCCTTTGCCTATTCCAGCGAACTGCGTCCAGCTACAGCGTCAGTAGTGGCTAATTTGCACAGGCATCAATGGAGCGATGAGGCTTGGCTAAAAAGACGTGAGGAAGAAAAGCTTCAGCCTAAACCCATCAACATCTATGAACTCCATCTAGGCTCATGGAGAAAAAACGGATACTATTTTGCCAACTATAGGGACATCGCTCGCCAACTGGCCACCTATTGCGTGGAGATGGGATTTACTCATGTCGAGCTTATGCCTATTCAAGAACATCCGCTGGATGAGTCTTGGGGTTACCAAGTGTCGGGATTTTATGCCGCTACAAGTCGTTTTGGTACTCCTGAAGATTTTCAATGGTTTGTCGATCACTTGCATCAGCACAACATAGGAGTACTCCTCGACTGGGTTCCGGGGCATTTTCCGACAGATGAATTTTCCTTGGGGCGATTTGATGGCACGGCTTTGTATGAACACGAAGACCCACGCCAAGGGCTGCATCCGCATTGGAATACATATATATTCAATTTTGGCCGGCGTGAGGTTTCGAATTTTTTGATCGCCAACGCATTGTTTTGGATAAGCAAAATGCATGTAGATGGCCTTCGAGTAGATGCCGTGGCTTCGATGCTGTATCTGGATTACGGACGCGAAAGAGGGGATTGGATCCCTAATCGTTATGGGGGCAAGGAAAACCTAGATGCTATTGAATTTTTCAAGCATCTTAATTCAATTGTACATGAAAAGTGTCCGGGAGCTTTGATGGTTGCCGAGGAATCCACAGCTTTCATGGGAGTGACCCATCCTGTAGATCATGGTGGATTGGGTTTTGATATGAAATGGAACATGGGGTGGATGAATGACACCTTGAATTATTTTTCCAGAGATATGCTGTTTCGTAGCCATCATCACAATAAACTGACTTTTGGATTATTATATGCTTTTTCAGAAAGGTTTGTCTTGGTATTATCTCATGATGAAGTTGTACATGGCAAGCATAACCTCATTAGTAAGATGCCTGGAGATCTCTGGCAGAAATTCGCCAACCATAGGCTATTGCTTAGTTATATGATGTGCCATCCGGGCAAAAAACTGCTGTTTATGGGCGGAGAATTTGCTCAGTGGAATGAGTGGTACTCGCAAGCGGAAATCGAGTGGTTTTTGCTCCAATTTCCCTTGCACAAAGGAGTACAGACGATGGTCAAGGAGCTCAATCACCTGTATATGCGTTACGGGTGCCTTTGGGAAAGGGACTTTTCTTACGAAGGTTTTGAGTGGGTGGATTTTTCAGATAGCTACAATAGCGTCATCTGCTATCTGCGAAAAGGCTCATGGGACCGTTTGCTTTGTGTTCATAATTTTACTCCCAACTACCACGAGGAATACATCATCCGCATTTCCCCTCAAGTAAAACCTGAGGAGATTTTTAATAGTGATGACGAGAAATACGGAGGTTCCGGCAAGCTCAATACCCCTCCTCAGGTGTTGCAGGATTATCATGGACAGCCTCATGCTATAAAAATACGTCTGGCACCCCTGGCTACCATGGTATTTAAAATTTAGGAAATATTTAGTCTATGACTCATGAAGATTATAAAAAATTATGCGAGGAAATCTGGTATCACAACAAACTCTACTATGTGGACCAAAAACCCATCATCAGCGATGAACAGTTCGATCATTTGCTAAAGAAACTGGAAGCCATAGAACAACAACACCCCGATTGGATATCGACGACATCGCCTAGTCAAAGAGTGGGGGAAAGTGCTCTTGGCTTCAAAACTATCGAACACAGAATTCCCATGCTCTCACTGGCAAATACCTATAGCCAAGAGGAAATCGGAGAATTCATTCAGCGCGTGCAAAAGTTGACTGGACATCAGAAATTGACTTTTTCATGCGAACTGAAGATGGATGGCGTGGCCATCAGCGCCACCTTCAAACAGGGGGAATTCGTTCAAGGCGTGACTCGAGGTGACGGTAAGCGCGGTGATGATATCACGGCTAACATGAAAACTATCGAAGCCTTACCATTGAAGCTTTATGGCAAAAACCTTCCGGACTTCATTGAGGTGCGCGGAGAGGTGTTTATGCCGCATGCGGTCTTTAAAAAGCTTAACGAAGAAAAAGCTGCCATGGGAGAAGATCCGTGGGCTAATCCTCGTAATGCTGCTGCTGGATCGTTAAAATTGCTGGATCCCCACGAGGTAGCTAGGCGCCGTCTGGGCATAGTTTTTTACGGTATAGCTGAAATGTCGCCTCCCGAAATCGCAAGTCAATTTGAAACTCATGCCTACCTAAAGAGCTTGGGACTGCCCATATTGCCTTTTATGGCTAAGTGCCATACCCTTGAAGACATCTGGCAGTTTACCGAACAGATCCGCGCCGTAAGGCCTTCACTTCCATTTGACATCGATGGTATTGTGATCAAATTGGACAATGTCAAGGAGCAAAATAACCTGGGAGTGGCAGGGAAAAATCCGCGCTGGGCTGTAGCGTATAAGTTTGCAGCGGAACAAGCTCTTACCACAATTCACGCCATCACTGTTCAGGTAGGGCGGACCGGAGTCTTAACTCCCGTAGCTGAGCTGGACCCTGTATTCCTCGCTGGCAGCACTATTTCAAGGGCAACCTTGCACAATGAAGAGGAAGTTCAGCGTAAAGATATCCGTGTAGGGGATTATGTTTATATAGAAAAAGGGGGAGATGTCATTCCGAAGGTGGATAGAGTCGAACTGTCGAAAAGACCTCTAGACTCACATGCTTGGAGAATGCCTACCCACTGCCCATCATGCGGGGAAAAGGTTATAAAAGTTGAAGGGGAAGTGGCTGTAAGATGCCCAAATGCAGAAAACTGCCGAGATCAGCAGTTGCTGCGTCTTATCTATTTTGCCAGCAAACCTGCGATGGATATCGATAACCTGGGTGAAAAAGTCGTGCAGCACCTATTTGACAAAGGCTTTATCCGCAATCCATCCGATATATACAGGTTGACGGCTGAACAGCTTTATCAAATCCCCAACTTCAAAGATAAATCCGTGAAAAACCTGCTTGAAGCCATCCAAAAATCCAAAGAGGTTTCCTTGGATAAGTTTATCATGGCACTAGGCATAAAATACGTGGGCCAAGGCACTGCCGAGGATTTGGCTAAGGCTTCGGGTGACATACATGCCTTGTTAAGCAAGAGTTATGAAGATCTTTTGCATATTGAAGGCGTAGGTGAAAAAGTGGCCTCGGCCATCATTGAACATTTTCACGATGCCCACAATAAATCCGAGTTGGAAAGTTTGCTGCAGTTGGGTGTAAAGCCCACATGGAAAAAAATGCAGCAGCGCATCCTCGACCACGCCTTTGCGGGAAAAACATTTGTACTTACCGGAACTTTGCATAAATACAAACGCGCTGAAGCGGCTGAGATGATCAAAGAAAGGGGAGGCAAAGTTACCGATTCGGTAAGCAAAAAGACGGATTACCTTCTAGTAGGCGATGATCCCGGTTCAAAGTTAGATAAAGCGCGTGAATTAGGTGTTCAAGTGTTAAATGAAATGCAGTTTGAACAGTTGCTTTGAAATCGTTTTTTGTTAGGGTGGTAAGATTTTAATTGAAAAATTAATTGAGATGTGAAATATGTAGCTTTATAACCTTAGTTAACCAACAACTATGAATAGGAGATATATATGAAACAATTGTTTTTAGGCGCTCTTGCCTTAAGTTTTTTAATGGTAGGATGCAATGTTGAAATAGGCAAAGAAAAAAAAGAAGCTACTGAAAAGAAAGCTGAAAAAGAGAAAGAAGAAACTGCTAAGCCTGTAAAAGCTGAAGAATAGCCTAAAAACGCCTTGAAGGATACTCAATCCTGATAGGCATAGGTTTATGTGGCTTAAGATATTTCACAGCCTATTGCTATTTAAATCATGGCAATAGGCAGGTTCCAGGAAATTTGAATTTAGGATTACCATGAAACAACGAATTTTTTTATCCACACTAACCCTTTCTGCATGGCTTGCACATCTTTGCCTTCCTCTCATGTTGCATGCTGATGAGCCATCTTCAAATGAAATCAACGCACATAGTATCAAAAATTCAAAACCCGCAGAGTCGCCCGTCCGAAGGGCTATTGTAGCGCTTAACCCCACCAAAGGAAACACCGCTATTGGTATTGCTCATTTTATCGAAGTGGATGGGGGAATTCGTGTCGTGTGTACGATGGATAATATGCCTCCTGGAAAACATGGATTCCATATTCATGAATTTGGTGATTGCAGTGCACCAGACGGTTCTTCAGCCGGAGGCCACTTTAATCCCACTAAACAAAATCACGGTGCTCCTGATGCCGTCCAACGCCATGTCGGCGATCTCGGAAATATTGTTGCTAACGAAAAAGGAAGAGCACGTTACGACAGAGTAGATACCGTGATATCTCTGAATGGCCCCAATTCAATTGTGGGCAGATCTCTAGTTGTACATGCCAACGGGGATGATTTTACTACACAGCCTACAGGTAATTCCGGTGGTCGTATAGCCTGTGGTATTATTGTTGCTCAGTAAATTAAATCGGTTATTGCTGCAGTCGCTTCCCCAACAAGATAGTTTGTCTGTGAGTCAAATATATTGGGTATATCCATAAATCCCAATAACTATGGCTTTCACCCTATGAATAATAACGTCCCAACACATTTTTCCCAAATGACTTTGAGGCAGCAGGCGCAACGTCTCCTACTCGCAAAAAATATTGAAGATATTGCCAAATCAACAGGTCTTACAGTTGATTTTGATGTTAATGCGATCAGTCAATGGGTAGTTGAATGGTTTAATGCCCATATTGCAAATGCTCCGCAACAATCTCAACGCACCTACAGACCAGCCATTCAACTGCATCGTCATTTTAAACACATGCTCAATGCTAGTTTTTCCGAAACGATCCTCAGCTATTTTAATCAGTTGATTTCAACGCCTCGTGCAGATCTGCACTTTGATCGAAAAATACTTACACACAAAGAGTGGCTGTATCTTTGTAAGATGGCCGATGAGTTTAATTTAGATAGCACTCAGGTTGAGTCCATCAACAAGACATTAGACTCCTTCAATCCTAGTACAATGAATTTTGAGCTCATGGAAGCCATTCTATACATCCTAGCATCTGTCAAGACGTCTATAAATAAATGGATGCAGCGTATACAGTCTCTAGATGAGGAGCAAAGAAAGTCATTCCTTATAGATGTGCACACCCTATGTGCTACTTCCGTTCATAAATCCAAAAGGCGTGCTCTTCTGCATATCTTTATAAAGCTATCTCATGACCAACAAAAAGAGCTATTGTCTGATATACCTACAATCAAAAAAGACTGTTACAAGCTTAAATACCATATAATGGAGGGGATGGCCTATCTACCTGGAGCAGAGCCTTCACGAGTGTACGTGCTTTTGAAACCGGTGGTGGCAAGGTTTATCGAAGATCCCCGAATATCGTTCAAATTTTTAAAGTACATTGCCCGGGAAAAATTTATCGAAATACATGCATTAGTTTTGCGTGATTTTCAATCTATCAACAGCTTCAACAATTATCAAAGCCTTGTTTTACTACTGGGATTATTACCGAAAGAGGAGTTAACAGTCATAAGCTGTCAGGCTGCTGAATGTAAGGTTATCCTCGACTTGGTCCTCTCTTTGCCACAGGCCGCTATCATCAATCATATTCATGCTATCTTATGCACATTCCCTGTAAACCAACGTAAAAGTCTCTTGCTTAAGACTGCGCCCTATCTGCCCTCATGTACTACATCACAGCAAGTGAGTGAGTTGATTATAGCGATAGGCTTATCTCTAGATCATGTGACAGAGAGTGTTAGTGCTTCTTCAGATATTACAAAGAAAAAAAAAGTCCCATTCTCGTTCGATAGGGTCTATGGCAAGCAGATCGAAGCTGGTTATGTTTGTCGTCTGGAGGATTTTGTGGCGCAAGTTCTTGGAGACAAACATAATCCTTTGACCCTTTCAGCAGCCAAGCAGTGGATCCACAAGAATTCCATGCAGGTATATCCTGATAAAGACCTGTTTTTTCGCGAACTCATCTCGAATGCATTCGATGCGCAATTACCGCTAGAATACCAGATAGGTAATTTTGGCATTGGATTTTACAGCGTATTATCATTATTTTATCAGACGGATAATCGCATCGATCGCCTAGTGGTTGATACCTGTTATATTGACAATCAACAGCAGAAAGCGTACCAGATGATCTTCACCTTAGATGCTTCCTCGAATGTACAGGTGGAATGGAAAAAAAGCAGTAATTCACAGGCAGGAACATCTATAACCTTATTCCCGCTTGCCGGCCATAAATTTTCAGGGATTTTTTTAGGAGAATTAAAAAATGTATTAGATGATTTTTTGTATTTTCGACCAGGATATGTCATTCTGAACGAAAAAAGCATTTATGGCAATAAACATGCTAATGTAAGTGTCGACATAACCTTGCATGGCGATTGCATACAAGTCAAAGATCGAGGTTGCGGCATACCTCTTTCTAGGCTTCCTAGCCTTCTGATACCCGGGATCTCTAGCAAAAGAAACTCTTCTTTGGACGTTGCCCATGCAGTTCATCAGCCTATTGTGAATTCTGTTAAAACGATTAACAAGACCTCATCAGTAATATTTACCATTAAAACTGTCGTAATTATGCAATTCAAGTTGGATCGGCAATTTTACGACAGCAATGAACAGACTTGCAGTTTGTGGATCGAGCTGCCTAAAGGTTTCAAGCCTAATTTGAGCAGAGATGCTGTGCTTATACCTGGAAAGGGTAGTCTGCAAGCAAAAGCTATCTGTACTATGATTCTACAAACTATCAAAGATCTCTTTGAAGACCCCCGCAAGGATTCATCACAGGTGCTGCTTTTATATTATGGATTGGTGAAGTGGGAGAAACAAAAATTGAACCTAGAACTGCAAGGATATTTTTCCGGTTATCTTCAAGCACAGCTGCATAAGCACCTAGAACTAAATCCGGATTACATTCCCTGTTTAGATTTATCGTGGTACAAAAATTTAACCCACTTGCTTTTTGGCCAGGATAGATTTAAATTCATACCATTGCCACAAATATTAGTCCCAGAGGGGTATGGACGATTCGAGATGGCGGTGGTAAAACAATACCAACATAAAATTCTTCCAACAATATCTTGTGATAAAGCTCTTCTGACAGCCGCTGTAGAGGGGCGTATGATTGAAGGCTTGTCAGTGTGTTTTCTTCCTGATGAGTGGTTGAAAAATAATCAAGATGGCTGTGTAATTACATGTGGAGCCTTTAAGGAGATTTTGCTTGCTCCCATTAATCTGTTAAGTCACTCCTATACCTTTGCAGAGATTCAACGTAAGATATGTCAACGCTTTGTGGATGAAGGAAAAAGGATTAATCCATTAAACAAAAGCACGCCATCGCCCTTCTTTGCAGCCTCGATTTATATGCCTACGCAGTCATTTAAGATGACTGGATCTCATTTTCAGGCAGCTAGTGTTCCTTCATTGGAGACGTTTCACCGGTGTTTATATGTGTATATGAACAGTCCGGTCATCAAAGCAATAGCTTTTGAATCTGTGAAGAATAGATTTTGGGAGTACTATCCTTTTCTTTCAAAGCATCTAAAGCAGACCACGCTTGCTTTGGATCCCTCCGACAAGAGCTATTCTTCATTTCATGTTCTGTTTGAAGATGTAAATAATTTCGATGCTTATATGAAAATATTTAGTTATCAATTCAACTGGAGAAGATGGTTTCAAGAGGTAAGTCTTGTCGATTATGCCAACAGAAAAGTATTTAAACTAAGAAAAAATGCAGATGTAGAGCTTTTGTGTTTCATCATGAATCGTAAGCGCACTTTTCAAACTCAGGAAAGGTTATCTTGTTTTCATACCATCCTGCGAAATTATCCTGACAGCTTTGAAGAAGTTTCTGAGGAGGTGTTGTTTAGAAGTCTTTGTGTGTTAATGCTGGTCCTGTGGGGGGTGGATCCGTATGAACCGGAGAATAACTTATGCTGGATTGAAGGTGTATCAAGACCTATCGATTTAAATATCTTTGAGCAAGGGATTAAGAGCTATCTATTCGATCTTAAGTTTCAAGATATACATCATAAGACCCTTTTTTATTCAGGTCCGGATTTTAAAACTAGAGGTTTGGCCCTAGCTAAAAAAACGGCTTCCCTATCATTGTTGTTTTCTCATCTTCATGTTTTTTTTCGATCTGCGGAAACCATTGAACTCGTTCACAATTTTCATGACCTCTATCTTCTGCAGGAAGAATCACCCGAATGCTGCACTTACTATTTTGGAAGGTTATTTAAGTTGTATTATGATTACCTCAGAATTCCTTCCTCTGAATTTTCTTATCGGTATGGAAATGTAAACCATTTGAATATAGAAATAGAGCATGACTTTTTTGGCATTGAACAAGCCGTTTCTTTATTGCGTGAAATTCCTCCCCACCTCGCTGAAAAATTACTAGGAGTGTTCGTAGCTAGGTTTTCTAAAGATCTGGATTTGCGAAAGCGTTCCTTCTATTTACAGGCCGATATGCTAAAAATCCGCAAAATCACCGGATTCAATACACTAGGATTGCTCAGTGTGTGCTACAATCAGAAAGAATCTAATTTGAAATTGATCAATTATATATTAAATCTTTCTCAAACGAATGAGGAGATCGCAGCCTTAGCTTTGATGCTAAATTATGCACATGCACTGTCACCAGCTTTTTTTGAGCTGCCCGAGGAATTTCAATCACAATGCATGAAAATGATCTTGGCCAATATTATACGTACACACGATGCTGCTTTGATCGATGAAATGCTTGAAATGGATTATTTCACCTTTCCGGAATTGTCTCAAGAGAGCCTTCAAACTTTGCCTTCGGCTGTAAGGGCCGGCATCGAATGTATTGAAATGTTGACCAAGAGGCTTCTTACTGATTACCTGCCTGCTTTGAAGGGGAATCCTGAGAACATATTTTATTCCAAGCCCATGCAGATATTTTATGGCAAAGAATTGATGGAGGCAGTTTTTCATGACGCATCTGTTAAGGAAATTTTGATGACAAATGACCTCGAATCCCTAAAAAAAAAGTTGCAAACAGCACCTAGCACCCAGCGATTCGATGATTTTGGATTGATCAACTCCTGCACTTCTCAAGAGACTGGTTATGCTCGATGGGAAAGTGCTATAGTGGAATTATTAAAGAACAGTTTTGATGCTTCCAGGGTTACTGCTCAACGTTCTGAAAAAGAAGTGCGTATAGACATCAAACATGGACTCGTGCCGGTTAACGAAGGCAAGCTGCAGTGGGCTTTTCAAATCACAGACTCCGCCGGATTTGAAGATCTAGAAGACCTTATATGTATGTTGATTCCAGGCTTTCATCCCAAACATACAAAACATTTCGGTATAGGATTTTTCCGCTCCCTCTTTGATGTATCTCTTATTTACTATCGAACACGCTTGCAAAGCAACTCGAGTCAAGTAATTGAATTGGTTGTTCAACCGCTTAGAGATGAGAAAGGGGATGTTGTCGATCTTAAAATAGGTTTATCTTCATCACAAGATACAGATGGTGTCTTGGGTACCTCTTGTACAGTTTATATGCCTCCGCAGAATAACGTTGAGGCTTATATGCACATGTATCAAGCCCAACATTTTATTGTAGACTTGCTAAAGAAGTGCTATAGCTTCGGGCCTGTTGACTATAACGTAACTATCAATGGAGTCTGTTATATACTTAGCGAATATGGAGGAAGCCTTAGACAGTTAATGAATAACTCATCTGACAGTCTATTTGGATCCTCGGGTAGAAGTACATCAAAACGCCAAGCCTGCCTTCTCGTGGACGGCTTCCCTCATTCCACACCTTTGAATCAATTTCTCATCGGACACGGATTGCTTCCCTCGTCTTTTTCAAGTATATTCAAAGGGGGATTCATCTCTATTCCAAAGAAATGCTTTGTATCATTGCAAGATCCCACCCAGCTAATGCTTACGCCGGAGTCTTTACCCATAGTTCAGAAATTCGTCCTGGATTGGCTCTATTTTCATCTATTTAATGGAGAAACCCAATTTTTAGAACATCTTGCATCTACAGATGGAAATTATGATCAGTTAATACAGTTTGACAGTGTCAATCCGGGTTTGCCGATGGAATGGATATCCAGATTAGTCAATTACCATGACTATTATGAATTTTTCAATC
>CAYMKI010000081.1:0-13820 GCA_964390695.1 uncultured bacterium | reverse complement strand
GAACTTATCATCGACTAGATAATGTGCGCTTCGTGGCGCACCAGAGCACACAGAGGAATATAACAAAAGAAACATTATGGCTTATTTTTGTGAATTATTCGACGATCTAAAGTTGGGTTTAAACTTCCATGATTTTATTGAGTATGATTTAGCCGGTTAATAATTTTTTTTATTTTTTTTGTTTTTAATACAAAATTGAATAAATAAATTACTTTGTTTTATAATAAATAATAAAGTGATTTATCTTAATTGGAGAGCTTCAAATGCATGGTGTTTTTTCAGCATTTACTTCATTCGCTCAACGATTTCAGATGAGCCCAAAGACAAAAGTGGATATTTTGTCAAAATTTCTTCTAATAGGTCCTTCAAAAAAAATTAATAAGCTTGCCTTGGGATTCTTTCTTGATAGATATCAAGCTAACACCCAGGCAGATAAAGAGTATCTCTCTAAGTATGAATGGTTTGCTGGTTCTTTAACTACAGAGCAATTTGCTAAAAGTTTAATTGAATTTTTGAAGTCAAATGAGTCCGCAGGGTTATCTGAAAGTTTAAAAGGCAACATATCTAAATTTGTTTCGGCCCTGGAGCACTCAAAAGACCAGGGATATTTAATTGATCTGATTCGTGCAAGGGACTTAAAACTTATTTATATGATCTTAACAGGTAATAAAGTAGAGGCTAATATCTCAGCATCACAGGCCGAAATTAGTGAACTCAGTTCTGAAGTCTTAAAACAGGTTAATCAAATGAACGTGGGTGACAAACGAATTTTTCTGACAGGAAATCTGCTTCATGAAACTCGTCTTTCAATAGAAAAAAAGGACGAGGGGAGCTGGACGATTGATTACTTTGACTCAAACTTTAATCATTACAAAAGTTATAATGCAGACAAAAATAGCCCTATTTTTACAACGGATTTTTGGAATAGAATGCATCAAATCAAATTAGATCTTGATTGCAATGTTGATATTCCAACGCTTCTATCTAGTATAGGTCAAGAAAATAAAGAATTAGTAAAGGAAGGTTTCTCTTTACCGCAGTCGAAAAATACCTGCTTTTTCAAGAGTTTAATGGCTGCGTTGAAGAAGGAATGCGTTTCAGCGCCCCATGAAGATATCAATAAAGTAGTCACAGATTGGAAGGAGTTTAAAATAAAATTTGGCATGTTTTTATCTTTAGACGAAAATTTAGATAAACAAATAGTAATTCATACGGCAAAACAACAAGAACGCAGGATGGCAAAGCTGGACCAACGACGCTTGCAATTGAACGCAACCGAAGAGATAGTGTTTAAAAAAACAATAGAAGAATACAAACAAGTGTTTGAACTTTTAGATTCCACATTAGAAATTAAATCATGTACATCTAATTTAGAAACGTTAAAAGACCTCGATGATCAACTTTACAAACTTTTGCCGACACGTGTTATACAGTTCCAATCTAGAGCTGCGGATTTAAAAAAGATCACATCGCCACCGATACAGTCTATTCTTAGACAATTTGATATTAGCTTCCAAAATGTTCTGGTTAAAGTAGAAGCTAAGCTTGCTGAAGAGTTTAAGATGAAGTCAGAGAAATCAAATCCTCCTTTTTCAGATAAAGAGATGAAGGCATTTAGTGACAAATTGTCGGATCTCAATTATTATCCCCTAAGCCGGGATAAGGTGCAACAGTGGATAGATAAGTTTGAAGTGCAACCGGATTTACTATCAAACCTGGATCAGAAACCCGCTTTTGCCTGCATCCTATTTCACTCGATCTTCCTAGGCATGACAAATGAGGTCAGGAACCTTTATGATAAGATGTCAGCTCACGATCGCTCTGTAGTGGAATTGACAATTATGCTTAGTGATCCGTTATTAAAGAGCTTCCCATCAGAACATCTACCAAAATCTGTTTTGATCGATTGCAGTCAGCATCCTGATCATGATTTATCTAAATTCCTGTCTGATATTGCCATAGAGCAAGCTTTCAAAATTAATTCTTTACAAAATCTTTATCTGATTGAAAAAATCCAACCAGGGAAGATCCGTACTTGCAGCAAACGAATCGGTCTATTAAAACCAACTAAGGAGCAGATTGTGCAATTTTTCGAGTTTGTTCGGGAAAATGGCGCAAAACCGATAAATGAATCCAAGGCAAGAGTTGCATTTTTAAATCATCTAATTACACATATCATACAAACCGGTAACTTTGATCTGATAGTAAAAGTACCACCAATTTTGCTTCAAGATTACCAAATGCCGCATATCAACTTGACAGAAGAACAGCAGGATGCTTTTGAAAAGTTTATTAAAGATCGCCCAAACTTAGAGCAGTCTAAATTCGAGTTCATTTCCTCAAAAAGACAATGAGTTTTTTTACCAGCTGCAGGCTACGCCGTAAAGGACATTAATAGTAATTAAGAAGTATAAAGTGCACCATTTTTTCTGTTGACCATCTACCAAATAAGTTGGTAATACGACTAAAAAAGGTGGTCGATTATGCTAGAGTATTTATTCGGCAATCCAGTCATTGAAAAAGTATTATTCTTTCTTAATGCCAAGGACAGGTTCGTAAACGCGTGACAAAAAATGGATAAATAGGACTGAAAAATAAAAAAGACACTTATGGCTATTGACCTTAAGTGCCTGTGAGTTAGAATCTCCGGAAGTAGGGATCGAACCTACGACCAATGGATTAACAGTCCACTGCTCTACCGCTGAGCTATTCCGGAAGATGAAACAACATTGTACTAAACCGAAAATATTCGCGCAAGCAATTTTGCTCTTTTTTTCAAAAAAACGCATCTTTTTTACATATACGCCTCTATAACTATATTTGAGCTACCCTCAATAATTTCATGCTCATAATCACCGATGTATCTTTCCCCATTTTTGTGCATATTCACCACTCCTAAAAAAACATAAGATATTCACCCACCAGGTGCGGTTACACACTTTGTACAGTGCTGAATCACGCGAGTTTTGGATAAGCATTGTAGCTTTTTTGGGCAGCCTTACAAACTATAGATGTAGCCCCCCCTACAGGGTGCTATACCTTACCCATACAATACCCAGGGCGATGCCCTGGGCTTTTACGTTTCAGCCCCTTGGGCTGATGAGAGGGCTGTCAAAAAAAAGTACAAACTATAGAGGCTTGAAAAGCCTTAATTAGGGCTTTTCAAGCCTGTATCTTAACAAGCATACTCTTTTTTAGAGGGAAAGGCAGCCACGAAATGTCAACGGGCCCCTGGAAAAAAGATGCTTTAGCAAGAAGTGCTGGATACACCTGGAGTTCGATTTCTCCATCTCAATTCACCTCACTGTTCTCACTGGGCTCCGTGGTTTAATTTCTTTAGATTTATAGGGTCCTACTAAATAGTCACGTGATCTCACTGGGATCATTTGTTCATTAGTTCACTTACAGCAATATATTTTTACAGTTTATAAACAACAACAACCACATAGATAACAATCATAATTAATATTAACAATCATAATTGATTGACAACTATTAAAAACAATAATAAAATTGCAAATCAATTAAGCGATTAAAAACATAATAAGTAAACAAAAAAAACAAAGGATATAACATGAACAATATTAGTAACAATTTAGTTGTAATGAATAATACAGAAATTCCTCAAGAAGTATTTTTAAAAATTATCGCGGAATTTTCCCCAAGTGAATTAACCGGTAAAATCGCTTTAGTATGCAATCTCTGGAATTCCTTTGCTTTAGATCTTAACCTGTGGGAAACACATTTCATGGCAGACTTTGGAAAGATATTTAATAAGATCCAACTAGCTGATCTAGCAAAAAATCACTGGTATGATAATTACAAAATCACAGCTACATTCATTGAAGAAGCAAAGAAAAACACTATTGAGAGTATTAAAAATACTAAGACCAAATATTGCCGCATAACTGTAAATAAATTTCACGATTTTGAAGGTCCCAATGGAGACCACGGCCTTGCCTGCTAATTGCAGAAGGTCACTTAATGAGTGGAGGCCTCCAGTGAAGCCTCCACGCCTTTCAAAACATAGACCAATAGTAATTTTAAGGTCAGCTCTTCGCGAAACATCTTATAGAGCGATTGTGTACACCCCACAACGGCATCCGTAGCGCCTAAAAGACGCAAAGGAGCGGGAATCAGCTCCGCAAAAAGATTTTCCAGCTCTTTTTTATTTTTTCCCAAAATCTTCTCCTCTACAGAATTGGAAGCCGAAAAAGATGATGCGGGCATTCTAAAGAAGTCTGTCAAGGCAGGAGAACGCCGCTCACTCAAAGCATCAAAAAACACCTCCTGATAAAAGGCTTTTTTTTGCCTGCGCACTTCTTTGGAAAACTTTCCTTTATCGCTGGGAGGAGTTTTCTTCGCCTCTACTTTGTATAAAAACTGCATCACGATTAACAAGGGAAGCACTGGACTGACCGAATTGCCGATTTTATTCAGATTGAGTTCAACCAGCGTTCCCAGTTCTGGGATCATTTTAACAATTTTTTCGCCCAAAGCTTTTACAAGCATAGTATTAGAGCAATATTGCATCACCTGATGGATGACCCCCTTTAACTGAATATTTACCTCAGAGCTGAAGGCCACATCGTCGCCGCGAAATAAATCATCCGGTGGCATCTCTCTTTCAAAGGGATTGTCTACTAGCAGTGGATCACTCAAAAGCTTACCCAGCAACATCTGTAAAAATTGCGGAGAACAGATCTTACAAGCCAACTGTTGACCATATGCAGAAAGGAGGGTCACCAGCATTTTTTCTGAGAGAGAGGCATTTCTGCTTGTTTTGGAGATGCCTGGATATAGGTATTTCCAGCAAATTTCTTGCAGTATGAATCGGATGTTCTTGTCTAGAGCATCGATATGCGTGGAAACTTCTGCATCTAGCAAAGAGCCTGCAAGATTTTGGTAAACCATTTCAGCATAAGTTTTTTCAGGATTAGAAGGGTTCATCTTTAGCGAATCGCAAGTCATCTTAGCATGATTAACAGCCTTGAAAAAATTGTGTATGCTCTTCAAGATATGCAATAACATCCGCTTGGTTTCCGAGTTAACCGGCCCGGGAGTGCTATACATGCGATTTTGTATGACAACCTCTAGATGTTTTTTAAAAGCTTGATTAAGCCCCTCTTCCTTCAACAGTCGGGCAAAAACGTTAAATCCCTCTTCGACAGGTTCCAAAATATGATTTAATATCAAATACGCTACAAGCTCCACGACATCGACGTCGATATTTCCGCGCTGCTTGCCTAAAAATGCTGACAAATGATGCTCCAATTTTTCAGCTTGTTTAGGTTCTTGAAGCAGCTCTTGGATTTTAACCAGACTGGCGTCAAATATTTCGGGTAGGTAGGACCGTATAAAAAACTGCACCAGCTGAAATAACTCAGGCCCCATTTTCTCCAATACTGTCTTGCGCATGTGGGCCGGTATGGCTGCAAATAGCAAAGCGGGAAATTGGGAGCGATATTGGGGATTTTTTACAATATTTTGAATAATCTCTCGCAGGCCTTGAATACATGATTTGGTCTGAATCAGCAACGTCAGATTCAGCAGATCGGCGTGGCTTTCTTTGAAAGGATTTATGACTGAGCTGCTAGTGGACAGATGTGCCATGCTAAGCTGAAAAGTGTTGTTTGAGCCTAAAGCATATTTCATCTCCTGTCCTGCTGCTACATGAGTTTCCAGCAGCAGCCTAATTTGCTCCAGCAAATATTTATCTTCCACCAAATCGTATATGCTTTTTTTTAAGCATATGAATAGATCTGGTACATAGTCATTGAACATGGCCTGCCCAAACTGGGTGACGATCAACATTTCTTTGGACTGGTAGACAATATCCAAGACCGAAGCCTCGTCTTCCGGTGGAGATTCCCTATCAGAGACTACAATAAAATCTCCCACTTTGGCAGTTATACGACCTAACTCCTGATCATCTATTTTTTCAAGAGCTTTTCTTGCAGGTTTTCGAGATAGGATGCTTGAGGGCTTGTGCGACGAGTTCTGGGCTGGATTCGGATTACTCTCCTGTGTTGTTTTACCAACAATATTCCATTCCGATTCATCATCTGAAGATATCTCTGACAGTGAAAACGACTCTTTCAGCACGATTTTTTTTATGGCGTGCAGAAAGGCATTTTGATTCTTGCAGGTCGATATATCTTGAACGTGCTTTTTAAGCTCTTCATAGATGTCTTTGGTAAACACTCTGGATAATTTTGAACCCTGGCTTTCAAACAAATTGATGGAATATTTCAGAATTCTTAAGTCTTGTTTTAAAGGGTGGCGTGAAGGTTTTCCTTGAACAAACGCCAGAATTACATCCAAAGACTGTTTGATTTGATCATTATTGTAGCGATAATCCTGATTAATATAATCGTTAAGATTGAGGGTGTTCATTTTACTTGATATAGGTTTTTATCGCTTTGATTCTGACGGAACGGCGTCTGAATTTTTCAGCAGCTTTCTCGCTTGAACAAAGAGGACATTGGCCACTTCTCTTAAACACAAAGCACAAAGATAACCCAAAATCATCCCTATACCTCCAAAGATAAGCCCTTCAGAATTTAGCGTCACGCCTGCTGTAAAATTTTCATAGGTCGAACGCGCCACGCTCCAATCGAAATAGCGCAAAAACACCAGCGGCTGGGTCCACAAAGAAGATTGCTCTAATGCCTGCAAGCCATCGGAGTAATACTGCCAACGTGAGACCATTTGCTGTATCAACTGCCCTTGCAACACAAAATCAGGATCTGCACTTGAGATAAATTTTTGGATATATTGATCTAGTCCTTTTCCAGACTGCAAAGCCACCTGGCGGATGGCCTCTACTTGCCAACGCAGCTCATGCACTCTGCCCGCTAGCTGCTGAGTATAATATTGAATAAACAGTGGAAGCTGAGAAAAAAGCAAAGCACCCGCGCACATGCCTACTTTATCAATAATTCGACACAACCAACTAGCCATCTTTTCAGCTCCTTTATGCTTAGGTTAAGAGAGCATGATCGCCGGGATAATAAGGTTCGATATGCACTGTGACATCACGTACAGCAGGCCATTTTTTTTGTATTTCTGCCCTGACTTGTTGACTTATATCGTGAGCATTGTGGACGGAAAGCTCAGGATCTACTTCAATATCTATATCCACGTGAGCATCTGGACCGTAAAGTTGTATCCGAATTTTTTCCGTGTCTTTCACCCCTTTTACCTGCAAAGCCGCTAGCTTCACGCGTTCAAAAAATTCTGCATGGGGAACACGATCCATGAGTTGATGTATATTGTTTCTGGCAGCGTAAATCCCTAGTCCTATCATCAATCCTGCTATCAAAATAGCTCCTATGTGATCAAAGGTCAAGCTGAAATTGGGATACCAAACTCCCAATACTAATGCCACAGTTGCAAATAAGCTGGTTATACCGTCTATCCTGTAATGAATGGCATCGGCTGCTAGGGCGGGACTATGCTTCACCTTGGCCGTATGCATGACCATGCGATAGCATATTTCCAATAGAATCATAGCCACGAAGGGAAAAATCCAAGAGCGGCTGTCTATGGGCAGAAGGCGCGGTTCTTCCACTATCAGAAAGGATTGATATAAAAGCATCCCTACACCTACCACTGTAAGCATGATCCCCAGCTGCAATCCCATCAAAGGCTCTAACCTGCCATGTCCAAAAGGATGGTGAGTATCTGGTGGTTTGCTAGCTATGCGTATGCCTATCACCAAAATGAGACTGGACGTGATATCGATCAAACTGGAAACAGCATCCATCAACAAGGCTGAACTTCCAAAAAAGATTACGCCCACTATCTCTAAAATAACTATACTTAAGCGGATAAATATGCCGTATGAGGCAGAGGACAGCACCTGCTTTTGCCGTTCTAGGCGTTCTTGCTGCACAAACTCGGGCAAAGGCACGGGACTGGGAAACTGTGACATAGAGGCTATTCCTACAGGGTTCCAAAATATCTGTCGCCAAAATCCCCTAGTCCGGGCACGATATAGAAATGCTCATTCAAGCAGACATCCATCTGAGCAATTAAAAAACGCACTTTAGGAAATTTCTGTTTCAATCGTTGATACCCCTCAGGAGAAGCTATAACGTTGACCACGATAATCTTTTCTTCCAGAACGTTCTTCTGCAGCAAAAGCTGTATGGCCACAGAAAGGCTTCCTCCGGTGGCAAGCATAGGCTCCAAAATGATTATGGTATCTTGAGGGCTTAAAGCCGGTAAATTCTGATAATAGTTTTCGGGTTCAGCAGTGACCTCATGCCTGCGCATACCAATAATGCCTATATTGGCTTGGGGATAAAACCGCAGAAAAGGTGAAAGCAGGGCTAAGCCCGAGCGCAATATAGGCACCAGGGTGATGGCATTATGCATTTCGACCCCCTCGGTTTTGGCCACCGGTGTTTGCACAGTTACGACTTGCTTATCCAATAATTCAGCGGTCTGAATAGCCAAGAGCATGGCTAGCTTTTCACTGGCCTCTCGAAATTCAGCCGAAGAGGTGGTCTTATTGCGTAACGTGGATATCAAAAATTTCATCATAAAATTATGCCTTAGCCAAAGTGGCGGCGTGTCTGGACTTAAATTGAGGAGCGAGCTTTGCCAAACTATCATGTGTACCGCAGATGACGACCACATCGTTCACTAGCAACCTCGTTTGCGCATCCAATTGGCTGATCGTTACATTTCCGCGGCGTAGAAGCATCACGTTTACCCCATATAGCTTGCGCAATTCAGCTTCTCCTAAGGTTTTATCCGCAATATGGGCATGCTCCCCGACTCTAAATGTCTCAATCAGCACATCCGTCAACGCTATCTTTAAATCTGCGAGAGTTGTAGGTTCTTTATAGAGCAGCCTGCACATTTCATATCCTTCTAGACGTACTGTCGAAACAATTTTTTGCACATCTTCGGTTGGAATTTGATATTTATTGAGGACCCTAATAAAGATCTCTACAGACGAACCAAACTCATCGGGTATAACTTCATCCGCGCCAAGCTTAAACAAGGTGCGCATCTCCCGCAAATACCTTGTTCTGACAAGGATATACAGATGACGATTTAATTTTCGAGCTTTTTCGATGATTCTTTCCGCGGCCAAGGCATCATTGATAAGCACCGCTAGCACCTTTGCCTCGGCGATGCCTGCGTGGTTGAGAACGTTTTCATGCGTCGCGTCGCCATAATAAATAGGCTCGCCGTGCCCTTTTTCAATCTTTACAGTTTCGGCATTCATGTCCACAATAACATAAGGGAGGGCAGCCTCCTTGGCGGAACGCGTTAAATTTTTTCCGCTCAGGCCATATCCGATGACGATAATGTGGTCTTTTTTTCCGTGATGTTCCTTGTAGGTCATCTTTTTAAAACCAGATTTCAACCAGTGAGGAAAAGGCAACTGCAGGATTAAACTTGCTATAGCCGGGGAAAACTGCATCAAGGCGGGCGTCAAAGCCATGGTCAAAAGGGAAAACGAGAGAAACAGCTGATATTTATACTCATCCGCCAATCCTAAACCAATGCCTGATTTGGCAAGTACAAACGAAAATTCCCCTACCTGGCACATGGCTAAGCCTGTTAAGATGGCGGTCCTCAAAGGCATGCCGAGGATTATCGTGGCTATGCCCGCCAGCAGAAATTTAGAGAGGAGGACGCCCGCTGCCACTGAAAAGACCATGATGGGATTTTGAAGCACAAAACCCAAATCCAACAGCATGCCAATCGTGACAAAAAAGAGTCCTGTAAATATATCTTGAAAGGGTATAACATCTCCAACAGCCTCTGTCTTGTACTCTGTCTCAGAGATAGTCAAACCAGCCAAAAAAGCTCCTAATGCCAAAGACAAGCCTACGCTAGCCGTTAGCCAAGCCACAGCAAAACATATCGTCAATACACTCAACAAGAAAAGCTCACGGCTGCCTGTTTTGGCAATTTGATATAGAAGCGGCGGAATGAGTTTTACCGCACTAAATAACACTGCAGCTAAGATCAACAAGCCTTGACCGAATTGAATAAGCTGGCTATACCCAAAACTTTGACTATTACCGGCCAAGATAGGGATAAGCAACATCATAGGTATGGCAGCGATATCTTGGAATATCATCATACCCATGATGACATGCCCGTGAGGGCTGTCTGTTTCATTTTTATCCTCTAAAATCCTAACCACAATAGCCGTACTGCTCAACGCCAGAATAAAACCTAGGAACAAGGATTCGCCCCAAGGCCTTGCCATGATAGCACCCACAAGAAACCCCAAGAGCACCGTTAAACCAACTTGCGATAGGCCGCCAATTAAAAAATAGCGCTTGTACTCTATGATTTTTTTGAAAGAGAATTCCATGCCCACAGCGAACAGCAGCAAGACGATACCTAGCTGAGCTAAAATCTGCACTTCAGATTCTGCTTCCACCAGCGCTAACCCGTGAGGTCCGCACAAGACGCCAGTAAAGATAAAACCCACGATAGGCGGGAGCTTGATCCAATGACATATCAATAGAACTGCAATGGATAAACTAAATATGACAACGACATCGGGCAAAAGAGGAATTTCCATATCACCACTTCCCTATAAAAGCTTATAAGAATGCACGTTAGTACTAGCTTTATTTTTTTTCAATAGGCATTTCTAAGGTCTCAGCAAATCCAGCTAAAACTTCTTTACCTAGGGCGCGTTGCCCCTTCGGGGTTGCGTTCCCCTGGGCCACTATTTTCGCCTCATTCTGGGGCTCATGTTTATTGATAGCGGGTACGGCTGCTAAAGTCTATTCCTTTAACAACCTCAATTCCAATTGTTTGTTGATCCTATCGGCAAATTCGCAATATCCATATAGAATATCGTCCAGAGAAAAATTATATTCTATATCCGGAACAACACCGACGTTTTCGATCCGTAGACCTCCGGGACGTTCAGCTATAGAGGTGGTGAGGCTAAAAGATTCGATGCCATGCCTATTGCGAAACGAAACCTCTAGTGCGCATCCCCCGGCTCCTGCTGTGCGGCTGCCCATCACGATGGCTCTTCTGTTATCTTGCAATATAGCCGGAAAAAAATCCGCACAAGAAAAATCTAAGCCATTTACCAAAACCAGAATAGGCTTGGTATAAGCGATGAAAGGATGAGGTTGAATACAATCGACCCCGTCAAGATAGTGTAGATCAGTAAAGCGCAAACCTGCATTCCACTGAGACTCTATAAATTTATAGTATCCTAGGAATTTTTGGTACGTATCATCGGAGATACTAAAATTTTCATATCCTTTGCTGCGGAATAGCCATCCATCTTCATATTCCTGGCAACCTTCCAAGAGGGAGATCATTCTTTGAGCTTCAAAAGCCTCCTCCTGTGTCAACATGGCCCTATGTTGAGGCAAACGCAAAGGCCTGTCTGACAACATCGATAAAATTTCATACATAGTCTCAAGATAACCACCTGGGTTATTCATTTGATCTATGACTAAAGCTTCGGTGGCGGCTTCAAAAAGATCGATGATAGAGGCAAATTCGTCGATGTCCTCATGAGAAAGCTCAAAGTGGGAAATGCGAACAAAGCCGAGCAGCCTTCCGTGGGGATTTTCAAAAATATAAGCTTGGAATGGTGAATTTCTAGCGGTTTTCCGCCAAATCGTCCCTAGAGGAGGCAGCAAGCTATTTTTGGATCCTATATAATCTTCCGGACTGTCCAGATTATCCTGTGCTTGATGAAGTGTTTTGATGACTGCATATTCGGGTAAGATCAGCTTTTTATCAAAGCAACGGTCATTCCCTAGCAAAGAGAATCCTTGAGAAGCCTCCTCCAAAAAAGCCCCCTCAAATCCATTACTGACTCTTTCCGATGTATATTTCCAGGCTATCTCTTGAGTCTTTTCATCACCGCCAACGAGGGAACGTGTCTTGATCTGCATCCTACCCTTGGGAGTGGGGTGGCCTAGGCGGCCCGAGCGGAAAGTCAGGTATACAGCAGCCAGCTCTTCATCGGTGGCCGGGTTGGCATTGGAGGATATCTGCGCTTTGAGCTCCTCTATCACATCCGCTGCGGGCTTATTATCCAACTCCAGAAGCTCATCGCCTAAGGATAAATCAAACCCTTGGGGATGATCCTCGGATTGATCTATAAAGGATATGAAATATCTGCCCTCGCAGGGCTTCACACTGAATGGCAAAATACTTGATTCGGTAGAATAAAAATTCACTTTCACATGGTAGTCTCTAGTGGAATTAAAAAAATCACGTACAATGCCCTGAAATTGTTTAATGGAGATAGTCTCCGAGAATTGCACGCGATCTTTGGCTTTATCTATTTCTGCGGTCAGGTCCCAACCGTAAAGACTCTGTTTCCACTCTGAGGGCGCATAAGAAACTTCGAAAATGTTTTTAATACCCTCTAAATCCGCTTTCATCTTGTCTTTAGTCTTTTGATCGGAAGCATGGACTTCAGAATATGAAAGTAAGATAAAGACCAAAAACACTGCTATCTGCGCAATAAAGCTCGCCTCGCCCGAAAAACGGCAAGATTCCCGCACATACATCTTAAAGCAGTTCATTTCATCCATCTTGAGCCGTATTTGTAGTTTTATCTTCACGATGATTGCATCTCCACGCTATCAAGCGTATCTGCATCTGCGTTTATAATGCTTGTAATTTGGCGATTCACTTCCTCAGCAAAATCGGGATATCCGTATAAGACATCTTCAAGTGTAAATTGGTATTCCCTGTCGGGAACCACTCCCAAGTTCTCTATGGGATTGCCATCCAAGCGTTCTGCAATCGATCCGGTCAAAGTGAAAAAACTTATCCCGTGTTGGCTGGGCATGCTACAGGGCAAGACATAACCTCCTGCTCCGGCAGTGCGACAACCTAGCAAGCTAGCCCGTTTGTTGTCCTGCAAAATAGCCGGAAAATAGTCGCCGCAGGAAAAATCCAGACTATTAATGAGCACCAGTATCGGCTTCGTGTATTGGACAATGGGATTGGGCATGATCTGGTCAAAGCCCAAAAGGTAATAGGGATCCGTTAACTTGTTGCCTGTCTCCCATTGATCTTGGATGAACCTGAAATAGTCAAGCAGCCGCAAACAAGTTTGATAGGTGATGGGAATGCCGGCTACCTCATTGCCTAGTAAAAGCTGAGCATCTTCATTTGAATTCACCTTTTCCAATAATGAGATAATCTCAAGCGCGACGACGACTTCTTCCTGGGTTATCATCTCCCTCTCTTTAGGCATATACAAAGGTTTGTCTGTCAACATCGATAATAAGCCGTAAGCATAGAGCAAAAATCCGCCGGGATTGTTCATTTGATCTATCACCAAGGCTTCGGTCCTTTCTTGAAATAATGCTATAATGGAACCAAACTCTGCTGCTTCCTCAAAACCACCGCCATAGTCTGGAATACGAATAAAGCCCACTAAATGATGATCGTCTGTTTCATAGATATAAGCTTCAAAAGGGGAATAAGGCGAAGACTCCCACCAGATTTTCCCTAGAAGCGGCAATTGGCTATACTTGGATCCGATATAGTTTTCCGGCTTTCCATCTTCGTCATCGCCATCCTCATCTTCTTCCCTCGGCCTATCTGTAAACGATTTAATGATGGGATAATCCGGCATGACCATCAGTTTATCAAAGACACGCTTTTGCCGAAACATATCTACACTTTTCCCTAATCTCGGCATGAATGTTTCGTTGTAGCCATTCGTAATTTTCTCGGGCTTATAATCCCAGAAGAGTTGAATTCGATTTACTTTGTTGGCCAGCTGCGATTGCACGGTTACGACAGCATGCCCCTTAGGAACTACATGACCGGCCCTTCCGGAC
>CAYMKI010000080.1:0-13846 GCA_964390695.1 uncultured bacterium | reverse complement strand
ATCAGTGTATTTATTTATGCGTGCCTAGTCGGAATTTGTATTCATAGCTCCCTCCTCATGAATAATTCCCTGGAAATAGCTAAGTCGAAGAATATGAAGATCGATGCATTCTTAGATCTGCAATTAATAATAAATCCTACTTATCTAAATCCACTTATTAACCTTAAAGCTTAATAAACAAAACAACCTGTTTTTATTATAACAACACAAGATATCAAAAAACAATATTTGTTATAACCTCTAATTAAATGAAATATTTGTAAAAACCGCAAACTTAACAACATCAACAACAAAAAAAGATTAATAAATATATTTTTTTAATTAAAAACATTTTTTAATATATAATTAAATTAAACGCAAATAGGTGATATATGTTTTATGGAGATAAATTTAATATTTGCGATCAATATATAGTCGGAAATGCCGATGCATGGAAAGATAGACCGCTGGAAGATATTCATGTTGGAGTTTTGCGAAATGGAAAGGATAGTGAGTGGCGGTTAAAATTCGAAGAGATCGAAATGGATGGACAACAAGTTAGACATTTCCTTGTTCGCATACGCAACTGCTTCGATGACCAACATGACAAACTCATCGGGATTCACGATAAAATTCGCGAGGCAGCTCACTCTATATCAGATTCCGAAGAGTGGAAGTATACTCTTAAGGAAATTGATCAGAGCCAAAAAATTTCCCGAGTTATCCATTCCATCCAGGAGGTTATTAAGACTAAACTGCAGCACATCCCTCCAATCTCCCAAACTGACATCAAGACCAAGGCCACTTATATCTATTCACCTACTCAAACCCTATATTTCATCGAAAACACCTACGAGGATATTCTAACAGAATGCATTTACACAACCGAGGGATGGGAGAACAAAAAGGAAATATTTAGACTCGAAATAGATCGCCTGCTGGAAAAATCTCGCGAGGAAGGCAAACTCATCAAGGGAAAAGGGAACTGGGATGCCTTGAACTTAGCTGCAATTCTAGGGGATATTTCTACGCTAGACCAGTTGCATGAAATTTTTGGCGACAAGCTTCCAGAAATCATCAACAAAGCAACAACACCTCCTCTACTTCGCGCCATCTGCGAAAGTCAGTATTCATTTGTAGAGGCTCTTATTAAAGCCGGAGCTGACGTAAATGTGCGAACCTCTGAGTTTAAACCCCTATTCCATGAAATAGTACGTACCCGTGATTCTAAAGCTATAGAATTCTATCTTAACCTAAACGGCATCGATCTTGACTGTAGAGATGAGTATAAAAACACCGCCTTGCATATCGCCTGTCATACATCCGACATACATGTCACAGAACTATTACTCAAAAATCCAACCCTAGCCAAGCAAATCCACGAGAAGGACATCTTCGGAAGAACACCTTTAGATGTTGCTCTGCAAAACAAATCCGATGACATCGTGTGCTCGCTGCTGAAAAATCCGTTATTAGATCCGAAAACGCTTCCAGGATACGGGGTAGAGCTGCAAAAAATAGATCAATTTACAGTATTGGGTAAGCTTACCGATTTTCTCAAGTTAAAAAGACGGCAAGAAGAGCAAAAATTGGAGCAGGATAAACACAACTTTACAGCAGAGCAACTCAAGGAACGCACTAAAAGCCTCAGAGACCCCTACGTTATAACTCCAGGAGGACATTGCAATGGGCTAAGCTTCCTATTTCAGTATTATGCGTCCAAGGGCAAAGAGAATGAGTTTTATCATATCCTGGATGTATTTGCGCGATGGGATGGATCTGAGTCCAGCTTAACATCTCGAGAAGGTCTTAGCGGGTTATCGGGAGATTATAAGAACCTGGAAGATATGATGGAGCAATGGATTAATGACATTATCTGGTTCCAACACGAATCGCTAAAATCATCCTACCTGCCCTATGGACAACTGGGCAGAATTCCACAATTTGAGACCTTGAAAAAACACGTATCTGACCAGGTGTCAGCTGTAAAGGAAGCTCATTATAAATTCAACAAAGAACAACTGGCGGAATGGTTGTACATCCAATCACATTTTCCCGGACAGGTCACTGAAATTACGGGATCTACACACGCCGTTAGTTTAAGGGTGCTTGAAGATAGAAGTTGTTTATATTATGATCCGAATATTTTTCACCCCCTTCCTCCCTTTCAGTCAATGGATCAACTAGCCGAGGTGATTCAGCAGATAAAATTTCTTACCATAGGCCAAGGCAAAGACAAGATGGACATCACCTCACTGATCTATAAATTTCGCCAAGGACCTGAGATATTAGATAAAGAACCCACAGGGAAAGTTCCCGAGGATCTAAAAAATGCCAAATCAGCCAATGGGTATTCTCTTCTACATCTTGCCATTCTCTTTAACGACCAAGAACTCTTCGAAGCGGAATTAAAACATGCAGCTTCTGCAGTTAACACTCCCAACAAGCATGGGCAAACTCCTTTCCATGATGCCATCCTTTATGGAAGAAAAAGCATGGTAGAAGCCATCATGAATCTACCTCAATGGGAATTGTCGAAAAACTTGGCAGCCGGAGACCCTCTCGAAATATCTCTTAAATCTGGCTATTCCGATATCGCCAAAAGCCTTATTGAAAAATATCAACAGCTAGAAGATAAACACATAGCGGCCCTAATAGACTCCGATCAAAAAAACCTCTTAAAGAGTGTGCTAGAAAAGGACATTGACCCCAACCTTCTCAATTCATTTGATTTCAGGCGGGGAGGACGACCGCTGCACCTTGCAATCAATAAACGAGATTTTGAATTGTTTGCACTGCTGCTGGAACACGGAGCTGATATCACACTTTCCGGGGCACTTCCCGTTGAATCGATCCTATCTTGTCTGGCGAGTATAAGAGATGAAGCTTTTCTAACGTCAATTCTGCCTATGCTGTCTAATCTTAACACCCTGGATGTGGAGGGCTCAAACCTTCTACATTATGCTGTCCTTAAAGACAATGCCTGGTTGGTAAAAAGCCTACTGGAACGTGGCGCCGACGTTTCCATCAAAAACAAGCACGGTCAAACCGCCTTAGATTTGGCAAAAGACAGCCATCGCGACTCTATACTTTCTTTAATATCACAATAGTTCTGGCTTTGACAGTTTGATGTTCTATACTTGACTTACCTCATCAATTTTGGGCACCTGTTTCGAAATAGTGAACAAGCTTGGCATTGAGTTTCTAGAATCAGTTTATAAAAACGCTTTTTTTTCGCATGGAGAGAAAAATGATTGTTTGTCGAAACTGAAAAATCCTTCGAAGTATATTTTTAAAAGCAAAAAGTAGGGCTTTACAAAGCGAATAAAGATTACATCACTCAATGCATTATCCTACCGCCGAAGGCGATCCTGCCTATCTCGTTCTTTCTTGATGGTGTGCTTGAATTCCCCTTTTTCAGCTTTTACCAAATAGTCGTTCTAAGTTATAATTACCCTCAATTAGAACTTCAAAAGAGTCCATTTTTATGCCTAAAACTCCCAAAAAATTCACCAAGGGATTTTTCTTTTGGTTGTTGATTTCACTCATTTTTTTCACCATAATTGCTCGCACCTATTACCGCGTCACCGATGATTTTCGCTTGGGCAATATCACCTATGAAATTCCTCATCACAAAGAATGGGAAATCCCGCCGCTGCCCCCTGAAGAAGAAAAAAACTTACAGGAGATTTTAAGCCAAAACTTCTACTACTTGGGCAAAGGCTCCCAATGCTATGCCTTCGCCAGCCAAGACGACCAATACGTCATTAAATTCTTTAAGTTCAAACACTTAAAACCGCACTGGTTCGTAGAACTCTTGCCGCCGCTTCCTGCTTTTTCAAAATACCGCGCCCAACAATCTACCCGTAAACAAAAAAAATTAGACCATCTCTTTGAAGGCTATCGCTTGGCCTATGAAGCCTACCGCCCAGAAAGCGCTTTAATCTACATCCATCTGAATAAATCGCATAACCTCCATCGCACATTGATAGCTTATGACAAAATCGGCTTGAAACGCGAAATCGACTTAGATCAGGTGGTATTCTTAGTACAGAAAAAAGGAAAGATCACCCGTCAGGTGCTTTTTGAAGACCTGGATGCCGGCCAAGTTTCCCAAGCCAAAGAACATATCCGCCAAATATTAGACTTTTATGCTGCAGAATACAACCAAGGCCTCTTTGATAAAGACCATGGGGTTTTGCACAACACCGGCTTTGTAAACAACGCCCCTATACATCTCGATGTGGGTAAATTGACCCGCAAAGAGTCTCTAAAAAATCCAGAAGAAGCGTTCAAAGATATCCAGCTGATCGCCAAGAAATTTGACGAATGGATCCAGCTGCATTATCCCCAATACTACACGGAGATTTCACAGGATATCGATGCGAAAATCCACACTCTATATGAGTTCTAAGAGCCACCATGCCGCGAGCAGCTAAAGCTTACGGAAGGAAGATACTGCAGGGCATATTAAAAGCCTTAAGCGACTTGGTATACCCTCCCGCTTGCCTCCACTGTAACGGTAGCCTTGAACAGGACTCTCCATTACTCTGTCACTCATGCCTGCAGCTGATGGAGATGATTTCTCCGGAAGAGCGCTGTCAAAAATGTTTTTCTCCTCTTCCTCACACGCACATCAAACTCTGCGGGCACTGCCTGGCACATCCGCAGCTCTTTGAAGGCGTTGCTGCCGTCTTCGACTTTTTGGGTCCGGCCGCAACTTTGGTAAAAAAAATGAAATATGCCAATATGCCCTATCTCGCCGAAGGATTGGCAGCCTATTTAACGGCTCAATTTGTAAAGTTGAACTGGCCTCTGCCGGACGGAATTGTTCCCGTTCCCTTATCCAAGCTGCGTCGATGGGATCGAGGCTACAACCAAAGCGCTTTACTAGCATGCCATTTAGCGCATTATCTACAAGTCCCCATGTACGATGTCCTCAAACGCCGTAGCGGCGATTTCAGCCAAGCCATGTTAAATCGCGACTACCGTCTCTTGTTGCAGAAGGAAAAATTTCGCTGTGTTCAATCGTTCAGCGCCACTCACAAGACTCTGTTGTTAATCGACGACGTCATGACTACCGGAAGCACTTTGCATAGATGCGCAGAAGTGCTGCAAGCACAGTATCCCAGCAGAATCTACGCACTAGTCGTGTGCAAAGCGGCACGTTAGCTTAATTGCCAGCGTGAATATTGCGTTCGATCATGTTCAGCTGCCGTCTCAAAAGCTCGTCGTTGTTTAACTTCTTTTCGATATTTTTGCAGGCATGTAATAAAGTAGAATGGGTTCGCCCGAAGTAGGCCCCAATGGATTGCAGAGACTCTTTGATTAATTTCAAAGCCAAATACATGGCTACTTGCCTTGGGAAGGCTATCTCTTTGGTTCGCGTGCTGCCCTTCAAATCAGTCACTTTGACCTGGAAGATAGTGGCGACGCTTTTTAAAATCTGCTCAACCGTAATCTTTTGGCGAGGAGCCTGTTGAAGCATTTCTCGCAGGCTATTTTCGACGATCTCTTCGGTAATATTGAGATCTAATAATCGGCACTGCGCACATAAACGATTGACCGCGCCTTCTAATTGACGCACGTTATTATAGATATGCTCTGCGATGAAGAAAGCAATGTTATGGGGCAAATTCAATCCCCGCTGTTGGGCTTTGTGTTGCAAAATAGCTACACGCGTTTCCAGCTCGGGCATGCCGATATGCGCTACTAACCCCCACTCCATCCTGGCAATGATGCGTTCGGAGAGTTTCAATTGAGACGGTGGCTTATCGCTAGTGATCACTATCTGTTTGCCCTGATTGATCAGAGTTTCAAAGGTATTGCAAAATTCTTCTTCAAAGTTCAGCCTGTTCTGCAAAAACTGGATATCGTCCACCAGCAAGACATCTACATCGGACCGATAAAACCGTTTCATGCGATCGACCGATTTATTACGCAGGTTATCGACGAGCTCATTAATAAAAGCCTCGGTAGTGATGCATTGCACCTTGAGCTTTTTATGATTATCGAGCACGTAGTGGCCGATGCTATGCAAAATATGGGTCTTGCCCAGCCCGACACCTCCATGGATGAATAAAGGGTTATATGACTGGCCCGGACGTGTGGCTATGCCTAATGCCGCTGACTTGACAAATTGATTGGCTGAACCTTCAATAAAAGTTTCGAAGCGGTAATTTTGGTTCAACTTGACGTGATGTTGTGCAGAAGAAGCCGCATTTTCCACAACTACCGGCTCGGCTTTGGGAACGGAGACATTCCCCGCTTTTTTCGCGGGAGTTTCGATGACAAACTGAATAGCCGGCTCACCTTCGGCATTCACGGGCAAGAAAGCCAACAGCTCGGACCTGTAATTCGAAAGCAGATACTCTTTAACAAAGATATTAGGAACTTCAAGCTGGATCTCCTCTTCAGTAGATTCCAAAACTTTTATAGGCAAGAGCCAGTTACCAAATGCAGTGGGTGAGCATCGGGTTTTTACACATTCCAAAAAACTTGTCCAAGCATCACATGTCATCATCATATATTTTGGTCCTTTTTACATTTGATAAACTGCACTTCATACCATTATGGAAAGTTATGAACAACGTTTCCACAACATATCCTGGGTTTATTTCGACAAAGACTCTATCATGTGAAAGATTAGGCTGCAAGAATTATTATCCCGTTTTTTTTTTCATTTTCAGTAAACTACTGAAAATGAAAAATCTGCCTCGCTTTTTTATAAACTCACTTTACACAAAAAAAGGATAGATGAACTATCCTTCTTGGCTAAATGGAGTTGAACATGACGGTGTCTATTTCAACGCCTCACAACACAGCTCGACTTTTCCCGATTCAAGGTGGTAATATCCGCCCACCACCTCTAGCTTTTTTTCTTCCATCAGCTTGGCGAGGGCTTTTTCCTGGCGCAATTCCTGGATAACCCACCTCACATTAGCTTTGATAGCGCTTTCCAGCGAACTAGGTGCAAAAGCTATCTTACCAGCCTTCAAGGCGGCTTCTATATGCTCCGCCACAGGCTCGATATCCCCGGTTTGATGCTGAAGCGTAGCTTTCACAGCTCCGCAATTTTCATGCCCCAGCACAAAGATTAATGAGGAATGCAGATATTCAGCAGCGTACCTGATGCTTGCCAATTCGATCGGCCCCACCACATTACCGGCGATTCTCACGACAAATAAATCTCCAATACCCTGATCAAATACAATCTCGGGAGAAACGCGCGAGTCAGAACATCCCACAATAATAGCAAAGGGCTCTTGTTTACTCTTCAAAGACTCCCTGCGGTCTCCGGAGCGGTTCGGATGTTCCAACCTATCGGCGACATACCTTTGATTACCTGTGATCAAATTATCAAAAGCCGCTTTTGGGGTCATTTCTTGAGCTTGTGTTTCAACAGCAGCGAACATTATACAAGGAATCACCATAGAAAAGAACAAAAAACATCTCCGCATAGCTTTTATCCTGTGTAAGGGTTTCTTGAAAAGAATGTGATATAGGGAGCTGACTACTCCCTATAATGAACAACTTTCTTGGCGCAAAAAGACCACTAGTAGCAACAGCCAGGGGACAAATAAATCAGCTTGCCAAAGGAATCTAAAGTTTTGGTCACTTGCACTTGACCCGGCATCACCCAGTCTTCACTGATGGAACACTTGATCTTAAACTCTTTTAAATTCATGCAAAATCCCGCATCGGCAGGCAAGATGACCGAGATATCCCGCTGCGAAGACCTCATTTGCGCCTGATAGTCATGGCGTATTTTTTGACAAGTCTCCAAGCGGATATCGCCTTCTCTTCCGCTAAACTCTCCACACAGGAGTAATTTTGGAGCTACTTCTTCCAGCAGCGTAAAGGTGCCGTGGTATCCTAAACAGTCGCTTTGATAAGACACCTTATTGATATCATTGGCAGAAGCACTGCCAAAGTAGGTCATGAGCAAGTCGCAGTGGCCTAGATGATGTGCTAAAAGAGGGTTCCAGGCGCACTGTCCTATGTAACCGACACGCACACTGCCTCTTTCCTCTTTATCTGAAGAGAGCGTCTTCAATTCTAATTTGATTCCCAGCTCTGCATTGTTTTTATCCCCTCTGTCCTCTTTGAACGCAGCTCTGGCGGAAATGGCATCGTGATTAGAAGTGGAAAAATAATGCAAGACGATCCCATCGGCTAAATCCACTCTCTCGACATCCGGAGAATCTAAAAAAATCTCCAAGCTGTGCAAAGTTTCCCTTTCCTGCTTGAAATGCGGCTTCAAAACCCGCGACAGCTCTTGATAGGCTTGGTGGCAAAAATAATAGTGAATCACATGCAAAGTGGGACTGACTTTATTTAACTCATAGTTGATATCATACAACTCCTTCACTTCAGCGTAGCAGGAAGGCTTCGCACCCGTGACAATGACATAGTCAATGTCGTAGATATGCAAACCCTGCGCATGAAAATGCTGCAGAAAATTTTCGCCGGGATTAATGGCTATGCCTTTGCCATTCCATCGAATGAAAATCCCCCCTCTGGATTTGCGCGTCTGTTCAGTCAACAAAATGGGCAAAGGGAAGGCATTTTTGTCTGACAACCCAAGAGGCCATCCATTCAGATAAAACAACGCAAAGTCTAATTTGTTGCGGCTGCCTGTATTTTCACCCAAATATCTGCTGACAAGTTCCTTCTGGGTAGCTTCAAAGGAAGCTATTTTTTTAGCCAAAGAAAATCCGGCTGCGCGGTCGGGGACAATTTCATCAGCAGCATAGTGTTTAGCTAGAGGAGATATTTCTTTGGCGGTCTCCGACAGCTTTTTGAGTTCATCCAAGGCGGAATAATTTCCCTCAAGATGTCCTTGAGCAGATATATTTGGATCCATAAGATCCGTAGCATGCGAATAAAGACGCTTGGTTAACTTTTGGGTGGAGCCTGTATCTACACTCTTCGGCGAGGAAAAAATATCGGCTTCTGTATTCATAAAACTCTCCATGGGGTTAGCTTGCAAATTAAAAGTGCGATCTTGAAGTTCGGCATGACAGATAGGACTTGTGTCCTTTTCTTCTGCAAACAAATCTTCAGTGGCAGGATATTCTTCAAAAATATGAGCCAGCTCTCTCAGCGCCTCTTTATCCAAAGCACTCTCTTTGCTTGTTTGTCTGTTATGTCTCAATGCCGTCTCAAATTGACCTTGATTAAAATACCCTTCTCCTTTAAAAAAGTCCATATAAACGGAATCATCTTGAGATTTGTATTTACTTTCTTCAATAGGTTCCAATACTTGTGTAGAATCCACCGGCTCTATTTCAGATTCGTGGAGAAGAGAGGCCATGGGTCGTATAGTATGATCTGTATTATCCTGATCCATCGGTTTTTCCGTAACTCTACTTTACATGAATGGCTTAATTCACTATTTGTAAAAGAAACAGAAATTATAGAAAAGAAATTTTCTCCATTAACAGTCTTGGACACTAACTATTAAGGATTTCCTATGATGCCTCGATCGACTTTCATTCCCTATGCCAGACAATTCATCGATGCCCATGACATAGCCGCTGTACAAAATGCCCTATCCTCCCACTGGATTACACGGGGCGATCAAGTGGAGCAGTTCGAAAAGGAGATCGCCGCCTATTGCCAAGTCCAATACGCTGTAGCTTTCAACAGCGGCACTTCTGCCTTGGCCGCAGCATGTTTTGCAGCCGGCATCACCTCATCAGACAGGCTGATTACCACAGCCAACACCTTTATCGCCAGCGCCGGCTGCGGTATCCGCTTCGGTGCACAACCCATCTTCATCGATATCGACCCCTCCAATGGGAACATCGACATCGACCAGGCTTGCTTTAACGCCAACCTCCCACACACACGGGGAAAAACCTTCCTGATCCCCGTGCATTTTGCCGGCATTCCCGTCAACATGCCGCAACTCAACCAGAAATTAAACAATCCCGATGTTATCGTCATCGAAGACGCAGCACAGGCGTTAGGCTCTAGGTACTATCCCGAAGGACCGCGCGTAGGATCATGCACCTGGAGCTCCATGACCATCTTCAGCTTTCACCCGGCCAAGATCATTACCACAGGAGAAGGCGGCATGGTCACCACCAACGATGCAGAACTATGGCACCGCTTAAAGCTCTATAGAAACAATGGCATCGAACGCGACCCCAGATATTTGGAAGGATCTCCTGACCTTTGGTACTATGAAGTACAGGCCATTACCGACAACCATAATTTCACCGAATTCCAAGCGGCCTTAGGCCGCAGCCAGCTCCAACGCCTGGATATGCTTGTTACACGACGACGCGAAATCATGCGCCTTTACCAAGAGCAGTTCAAAAAACTGCCCCATGTCAGATTGCTCACCCCTGAGCCCGATCCAAGCATCGCCTACCATCTCTGTGTGGCTTTAATAGACTTTGCCAAGCTTAAAATATCGAGACAGGCACTCATGCAGCAACTGCTGCAAAAAAATATCGGCACACAAGTCCACTATATCCCGCTCTACCGTCATCCCTATCTTGTAAAAAAATACGGTGAAGTCCACGACTACTTTCCTGCCATGGAAAAATATTATGCCCAAGCGCTCTCGCTGCCCCTATTTTATGGCCTGCAAGACGAAGATGTGCATCACGTCATCGACACCCTAAAAACAGCCTTGGCGCACAAATAATCACTACCGCACACATCTAAAATTACTAGACATCTTGCATAAGTAATCTCCTTACCCTTAACCCTTCCATTACCCATTTATTAGAAAATTTATCATAAGAGATCCTTATAACAAAAGGATCTCTGGTGAGTATTCACAACCCCTCATAAAACAATAAATTAAAAACCACAGAGCCCTCTGTGTTGAACTTGAAGCAATAAGGATCTCTTACAATAAATTTTATAATAAAATGGATAATGGTAAGGCTTGCCCGTGCCCCTGCCCAATTAACGGTGTTAAGGAGATTAATTATGCAGGATGTCTTTATTCGGTTGTTGGGTTATATATTAAACAATATTAATAATATATAAATCACAACAAATTATTTTTAACAAATCATTTATATTTACTTTTATTTTTAAATATTATATAATTAATATTTAATTTATTAATCACTAAATAATAGGCTATAAATGTTTATTAAATTTTTATTTTTCTTATTTACTTTATTATCACTTGCACTCACAGCTAAAGAGCCAGCCTCCTGCCACTCCATGGATACCTGCTTCAAAGAAATCATACAACAGCGACATAGCGGGTATGAATTTGATCCTACCAGAACTCTTGATCCCAGCACTCTATTGCAACTGGCCGAAGCCTCCCGGCTTTCACCATCTAGCTATAACGAACAACCCTGGCGCTTCATCTTCTGCGACGCCCTCTTAACTCCTGAAGCCTACGCAAAAACCTTAAGCACCTTAGTCGGAGGCAATCAAGATTGGGCGCAACAAGCTCCGTTGCTGGTAATCGTAGCCGCGAAAAGCGAATTCACCTACAACCAAAAACCCAATCTCTGGGACAAATATGATACCGGAGCCGCCGTAATGTCCTTTTCTTACCAAGCCACTTCTCTGGGATTAATGACGCATCAAATCGGCGGCTTTGATTCATCTAAGCTGAAAAGCGAATTCAGTATCCCCAATGGCTATGAACCCGTAGTGGTCATCGCCGTAGGCTATGAATCGCCAGAAGAAGCCAACCTGCCCCATGAAAAAGACCGCCTTGACCTGGATGAAAATTTCTTCCTAGGAACCTGGGGCACGCCTCTTTCAAAAAAGTAAAGCCCAAATCTCAAGACATATTCTATGCATATCGATAATCACAGGCAGCTCCTCGCCGAGCTGCCTGCATATATTCAATACAAAACGCAAAAACTGCTACGCAAGAACCAGCCCACAAAAGCCTTGTTCCACTTTGCTACGCAGCATCTATTTTTGCCTCTAGCAGATAAATCATTACAACTGAAAGAAAAAAAAATCGCGATTTGCGGCCAAGTGCATACGGATGGGGTAGGAGACTACTATCACATCCTGCATACGGCAGAACAGATCAAAAAAATTTTCCCTACTGTGCACATCACCATAATTCCCCAATTCAATCATCTCCAATTACCTGCAGCACTGAAAGTCCTCGATCCCACGCAATTCGACACTCTATTATCTTTATATGATGAGATTCCTCAAAATTATTTAGACAAAATCCGAACCGCCGACCTGATGTTGGATGTTTCGTCTAAAAGCCACTTTGATAAACCTAAAAACCATCTATTTATCTCCGAGTATTGCGATCATCATTTTGCCATGGGAGTTGCTGAAGAGGGCTTAGGAATAGGCGTTAAAGATAAACCCACATATCAATCGCTCGATAGACTCTCTCACAGCCCGCTAAAATCTCTACTTTTTGATTCACAAAATGACACTCAGGCCCCACAAAGAAACTATACACAGCATCACGATCTCTATAGCTCCTACTTAAAACGAGGCTCCTATCACCAAATGGCCTTCCTTTATACCGTAGCAGCCCTGTCAAAGGAATCGACGAAACCATATCTAGATGTTTGCATCCCCGATGTGGATTTCAGCATCCTCGACATGGAAGGTCTAAAAAAATTTGGGATTGGAAAAATCCTCAGCGTGAAGTGGGCAAACGGTCAACAAATTGAAATTGAAACCGTACTGAGCTCCAAAGGCAAAACCTTAAGGCTGATCAATCCCTACCCATTGACGCAAGAGGATTTTTACTTGCTCATGTTAAATAGCCTCCCTCCGTTTGGATGTACGGGCGATAATTCTATCTCAGAAACCCTGTCATTTGATCTTTTTCCCTTTTATGAAATTATGGGAGTCAAAGGATCATTCTGGGACAGCATGATCCGATTAGCAGCAGATGTAGGGGCCCCTCACCATTATTTACAGCAATATTTCAAGGAACTCTTGGATATAATCCCCTTCAAAGGTTTGACAAATGTCAATCGCCTGAGGATGTTTTACGACACTTTGCCGCGAAAAATTCCCCGCTATCAGCAAACTATCCAAAATAGCTGGATGGAATTAACTAAACAGTTGGAAGGACTCAAAATCGAGGACACACAACGGAATGAGACACAAAAAATACTTGAAAAAACTAGAGATAACGCACTTAAATTCGCTAAAGACCCCGTGAATGTGTATCTGGAAGGGAAGAAGTCCCAACATTCGATCCTGGACAAACTGAATGACCTACGCGATAGGTTTCAAGAAATGTTCATGCAAGAAATGAGTGAAGAAACACAAGATACCCTTTCCGATTTCATAAATAAAGCCGAGGACTATTTCCATTACATAATTAATATCTTTGAAACACCCGACGATGCTGGAATTTGGGAATTTAAAGATACCCAACCCTACCTTGTCGAAGCGGGAGAACGCATCGCCAAGCTGTTGCAAACCCCTGAGCTGCAACAAGAACTTTCCGAGTTCATCCTATTGTTAAAAACACAATATAATTATAACCCGCTCCTGAAAGATCTTATTGGAAGGCAGCTGGCTCTACCTGATTATCCCGAACTGGCAGGGTATGAAGCGGGGCTTCTAGAAAAATTTGAACGGCGTGAAATCGATATAGACACAGCATATCATCTTCTCAAAGAAAAAGTCGACGCTTTGTTAAACACCAACAGCAAATCTAAAGTTTGAACCACTGTGTGTGGTGAGAGTGGTGTGAAAAGGTTTGAACCACTGTGTGTGGTGAGAGTGGTGTGAAAAGGTTTGAACCACAGAGTGTGGTGAGAGTAGTGTGAAATGATTTGAACCACTGAGGGAGGGAGGGCAGTGAGACAAGTTTAAGCGGGAGTCTCCAGAATTTTGTGTAAATAAATCTTGAGGGATGGAATACTTTATCCTTCCCTTC
>CAYMKI010000079.1:0-14006 GCA_964390695.1 uncultured bacterium | reverse complement strand
TTTTTTCCGGCGCCTTAAATACCTGTTGCGCTAGGATGACCTTTTGCTGCCCTTTCTCATTTTCTAAGCATAAGTAATGCGAATAACTTCCTAGTGCAGGAACAGACCGTGCAGGATTTAAATAATAACCGGGAAGTTGCTCGCACAGCAGGCGCTTAAGCTCTCGGCTATCGGGCTTAAATGAAAGCTGAAATCGGGGCAGTTCAATAAATTTCAATTGTTTGTTGTTATCATACCACTCGTGGATGAAGGCAATGTCTTCAAAATGAGATAGCAAGTTGGAGGGTTTGGATAAGATCAACCCGTTTTCGATATCCTGGATGCTGTGAATCATAAAATAGGTAGATTCGGAAGAGAAGACGCTGTTCTTTTCCAAATTTTGCTTTTCTATCTGATAAACTGTTCCGGAAATGGCGAACTCAATCACTTTTTTTTGCAGTTGTTCAATATCTGCTTTGAGTTTTTTTTTAATTTCCTCTTGAGCTGCCCTAGGATCCAGTACCACGCCATTAAATTCATAGATAGGTAGAAGTGAGTGTTTATCGACCGCCAAAACACAGGCAGAGCCGTCCGGTTTGTGAGGTAAGGCTTTCCAGTGTGTATATTGTTCAACCAATTGACGGGTGCCTATCATGCTACTAGGAATACCCTCCCCTGTCATTTTAAGGAAGGTGGTTGGGGAAAGATACCGATACCATCCCTCTTGCCCTTCAAAACGGAGTTTTTTCTCTACAATCAACTCCTTATCTTTTAAAGCCACGCGCACTTCTTGCTTGTCGATATCTTCGAAAGCATAGACATTGCCAGGAAGATAGCGGCACATTTCGATAGTGGGGAATAATTCCGTGAAGACCGGTTGGTTACGGAGATTCAACGGAATAAGCCCTTGAGCATTAGAAATCAGCGTTGCCAGCAAGGGGTAGAGCTGATGCTGACCATCCTGTGTGGAGAAAGCAGGAAATTCCATGTCTGCTGTGTCGAACTGCCAACCCAGTTCTCCTGCCACATGAGGCCTCATGACTTTAACTATTTTATTTAACAGATGCTGATTGGGCTGTCCGTCTTTGACCAGAAAAGATTCGATCTGGTGCAAGTGGAGGGGTAGGGATTCTCTAGCGCGCTTCAGCTCTACTGGATCTACCACAGATGAAGTGTGATGGCGATTTTCCTCAAGAAAGAGGTTGCCAACCATAAGATGCAACACATCCTCCTCATTCAACTCAGTTTTATCTCTCAGCTGAGAGAGCAATTCGACATAAATCCAGATCTTCTCATGCGCTTCTAAGCCTTTTGTGGTCAGTAAATTTTGGAGCTTTTGCAAGGTATCTTTGTAGAAGGGGTTTTCCGGACAAAAACCATGCAGCTGATGCGCTATTTTGAGGATAAACACCATGCCTTGGATATGATGATGTACCCAGAAGTGTTCATATTTTTTTTTCAGAAAATCTAAGAGCTTCTCCGAAAATCCCTCTAACTTGAGGCTTTGAAACAACAGCCCGCGAGCGAACAAAGAAACATGGAACAACGTTCGGTAATCGGTATCCTCAAATTTCTCAGGGTATTTGGTGAAATATTCCAAAACTTCGACCTGCTGAAGTCCAGATACTAAAAACAACCGCACCAAATCCCGAAATTCCTCTACCTCCAGGTTAATAAGATTCTTATTTTTCATTTTTAGCACAGCGTTTATAGCTGGAAGGCTCTGATCCGTGTATTCTTTTTCTGCTAGAAAAAAGCCATATTCTATTATGCCGGCAACAAAGTTATTTATAGAGGAAGTGTACAATTTAGGATATTGACCAGGTGTATAATATAAGGCATTTTTGCAAAATTTTAGATAATCATCTTCTGCAGGCGTTTTTAAATTGTCATCGCGCAAACCTTTACACTCGATGTTGACTTCATAATAGGTTTCATAGCTACATGCATCTATTTTTTCTTTTACTTGAAAATTCAGTAGAAAATCCTCTTGGCGGTTCACCTGCACAAGAGAGCCTACTTGATCTTTAACCAAATAGATGGCAGCAAGTTGAGTATTACGCAAAGCTTTTGCCCAATCAGGTAAGAGTTCGCTGGCAAATAATATCGCTTGTTGCTCTTCCAGTTTTTTGCGGCTAAAGTCTGGGTCGTTTTTTGCGATAAGTTCCAGGGTTGGTTTACACTGTTCGAAAAAAAACTTTTCCAGCGTCAGTTCTTCTCTACTGTAAGCTCTGGCATTATGCGCTCTAAAGCTGCGAGTTTTGTAGTGAGACTTTGACCATTCGGGAAATAATTTCTGATCCATATAGGCCAGATCTTTTTGCATCTTAGCATTAGGCATCGAGTATAACAAGTCTTCGAGCAATCTTATTCTCGCTTGAAGAGATCTGTATTTTATCATGAGAGATATCGACCTAGTATTGGAAATAAAATTTCCTAAGAGCAGCTGTTGTAAATACTGTATTTTTTGGAAGGCATATTGTTTTTCCGGGGTGACTAAATGCGCTTCGGGAATGGTAAAGCAACTTTTAAACAACAACTCTGATAGCCCTCCTAATTGCACAATCAATTTTTGAGCCTTTTCAGGTTTTTCTTGAGAGGCCTTTTTCCAAAACTCATCATCCACTGATAAGTCAGTGATCTTTTCCATCAGGGAGATGTGCAGTGCGCTATCCTCGCCTATTTCCCATGCCGTGTTGGCCAGAGCAAGTGTTTCACGAAAGCTCTCTTCTATTTGTGCCGGATCGTCAAAGGAAATGCATTTAAATTCAGGGATCAGATTGAGCCAAGGCTGCTGCGCTGCTGCCGTGCTGGATGTGTCATTTACCTGCAAAGCGCCTGTCGGATAAGCAGGAATTTCGAAATATGCACCCTCTGCCGGTGGCAAATATGTAAAATCGACAACATCTTTCCGGATTACAAGCCGACTATCAGCATTTTGCTGAATCCAGGCAGCGATGGGCTTTAAGATTTGCTGTGCACTTTTCAGATACTCGTTGCCAATAAGATTTTGCTTGTACAACTGCATGAGCGAACGGCATAGGTTTTGATGGCTTTTTAGTACCAACCGCCAATCTTGCGGTGCAATAGTTTTCGGTTGAGACTGCACAAAATCTCGCAAAGACTGTAGCTTGATATCGCATTTGAAGCGTTTATAGTCATTCAAAGGCATTTTTGTGCGCATCCAGGCCATCAAAGACTTCCATGTACAGACGCCAGTTTTTTGCGGTCCTATCAACAGATGGGGATTGAACTCAGGCTCGGAGTTTGTAGTTTGCGGCTGGAGCAAAGCCTTTAACCCTTGATACACGTCCTCTTCACAGAAATTCGTATGCGAAAGCCTGTCGCTACGACCCCCGGTAATGCGGCCTTTATTAGTTGCCGTATAAGTTCTCAGTTCATATAAGGCCTCTAAAAAATAGGGCGACTCCAATTTTTGGCGGTCTATTCCCTGCCACTCCGTATATGCATGATACTTAACTTGCGTGCCTTTTTGAGCGTGATCGTGATAATTGACCCCCGCACCGGTGTTGTATAACCTAAACGCAGCTGTATTGTTTGATTGAGGGACGATCTCATAATAGATCGCATGTCCCGGGTTTCCCTTCCAGCCACCTAAAATTAAAAGAGGGGTTTGGTTTTCAAAAGCCTGAACGATCTTGCTTTGCGCAGTTTTAATCACGGCAGGCAATTTATCGCGATGATAGGAATCAGATTCATCAGCTTGTATTTCCAGGACATTTCGCAACGACTGCAGCGTTTCCTTAGTTATCTGTGAGCCATTCGGAGTTTGTTGTATATAATTGCTGAGATATTGGAAGATTTCTTGAGATTCGTACATACCTTGCAGTTGGGAAGCATTGCCGAATTCGTCTGCGTGAATGTGAAATAATAGCCTATTGGAAGGAGCCTTTAAATTGGAACTAGGCTGGAAAACATAAGCCTCTGTTCTATCATCGGAGGCATAGGGCGTCACGACCTGCTCTTCACTCTTAAACAAGCACTCTTCAGGGGGGGCGGGTATGAATACGTCGGCATCAAGCATTTCCTGAAGATCTAATAATTTCGGTTCTTTTGGTGAAATCGCTTCGAGTGCTTGCGTATCGATTCCCCCCATCAAATTTTGGTCTCTACTGGATAGTCGGACAAGATGTTGATAGATTTGAAGAATTTTGTGATGCTGAGTTTTATATTTGGATTGACATTCAGTATCTTTTAGGTAAGAGATGACAATGTGGCGTGCATTTTCGATACTGTATCCTCCACCTGCTTTATGCTCTGTAGATTGAGTCGTCAAAGGTGTGGGAATTTTTTCATGGAGAGATGTCTTTTCTCCAGGAGTTTGTTCGCCGTTCGACAAGCCTCGATCCAGTGCACTTAAAAAATGGATCATTTTATCAAGATATTCTGGAGTGGCATTACTCAACATAAAAATCGCCTATATATTTTATCATTATAAAACATAATAAATTACGTTAGAGAGCCCACTCAAATCACTTAAAATATAAAATGCAGGTTTGGGAATAAGCTCATTGCGTAGCAGTAAAATACTGCATGTTAAATAATTTAATGTTGTTTATTTGTTAATTTTATTTAGTAATAGTATTATAATATACAAATCCAATTATCACCTAATAATAAAACATCCACACCACAGAATTACAGTGTGTGTAACCAATTGAAGCACACAGCCCACAGAGGACACTGAGGGATCAAAACTCAAATACAACTATTCCAAAATATCCCTTTTATATATCTCCGTGTTCTCTGTGAACTCTGAGATTCAATAAGTTAAGTTTTTTTTAAGGGGTGGTGAATAGTCACCCAAAATAAAACTTGCCATTATCACTTTAATACTTATATTGATGTATATGCTTTACACGTTAGAATACACCCAATCACTCCCGATATCCCAAGAGGAAGCGTGGAGTTTTTTTTCGGATCCCTATAATTTAAGGCTCTTAACTCCGGACTATCTGCAATTCGAATTAACCACTCCCCTTTACCACCGTCATATTTATCCGGGACAAATCATCGCTTATACCCTTCGTCCCCTGCTCTTTTTGCCCATAGAATGGGTCACAGAGATTACGCATGTCGACAAGCTCCATTATTTCATTGACGAACAACGGTTAGGCCCTTACAAAATGTGGCATCATGAACACAGGTTCACCCCTATCCCTCATGGAGTGGAAGTGCTGGATAGAGTGAATTACAAAATGCCATTTGGCATTTTGGGAAAGCTTGTACATCAGCTCAAGGTCAAGAAAGACTTGGAATTTATTTTTGCATACCGCAAGCAAAAACTGATTGAAATATTTGGCTCTTATGATCATTCTTAAATCAACATGCAATATTTTTGGACGTAGATGCTGATTCAACCCAATCTTTGATATGAATAGCGCCGCCTTAGTTTTTCCCGACCAGCTCTTTCAGGAGCATCCAGCCCTATCCAAAGAGCGTCTTATCTTTCTAATTGAAGATTACTTATACTTTAGAGTGCAACCTTTCCATAAGCAACGCCTGGTCTTGCTGAAAGCCGCCATGTTAGAGTATGCAGGTTATCTCAAGGAAAGAGGCTATAAAGTCCACCTCATCGAATCTCATGAATTGCATGCTCGCGGCGACTTCGCTGTTCACCTTGCCGCTAAAGGCATCGAGGACGTTCACCTGGCAAAACCTTGCGATGACTGGCTAGTCCAAGATATTCAAAAAGCTGCTGAAGACCATCGCTGGCGAGTCCATTATTATCCTTCCCCGGGATTTTTGTGCACGGAAGAAGAGCTTACTCGATATTTCGACGACAAAAGCCATTATTCGATGGCATCATTCTACATATACCAACGCAAGAGATTGGATGTTTTAATGTCCGGAGGCAAGCCGATGGGCGGCAAATACAGCTTTGACACAGAAAACAGAAGGCGTATGCCGAAACACTTTGCCATTCCCAAGTTGTATACACCGCCATCCAGATTATCTGAAGTCAAAGCCAGAGAATATGTAGAGAGAGAATTTCCGCAATGCCCAGGGGAATCGGCACCACTGTGGTATCCTACCACCTTCGATGGCGCCAGGAAGGCTCTTAAAAGTTTTATAGATACCAAATTGGCGCATTTTGGCGACTTTCAAGATGCCATTGTCAAAGATGAAGCCTTTCTTTTTCACAGCGTTTTATCACCCATGATCAATATAGGACTGCTTACACCCGGAATCATTCTAAAAGAACTATTTAGTGCTACAGATAATATGCTAATTCCACTCAACTCCCTGGAAGGCTATGTCAGGCAGCTAATTGGATGGAGGGAGTTTATGCGCGCCTGCTATCTCCTGATAGGGAGACGCGTCCGCAGCTCCAATCACTTTGAACATCAAAGACCTATCCCGGCATGTTTCTGGGAAGGCAAAACGGGAATCCCTCCCATAGATTATACCGTACAGCGTGTCATAAAGACAGGATATTGTCATCACATCGAGCGACTGATGGTCTTGGGCAACTTTTTGCTGCTCACAGAAACCGATCCACATGAGGTGTATTCCTGGTTTATGGGCAACTTCGTCGACGCCTACGACTGGGTCATGGTACCGAATGTGTATAGTATGAGCCAGTATGCAGATGGAGGCCTGATCACCACCAAACCATACCTATCGGCCGCCAATTATATCCTTAAAATGAGCGATTTCGAAAAAGGCCCCTGGGTAGATATTTGGGATGGGTTGTTTTGGAGGTTTATATGCAACCATACCGAATTGTTTGACATGAATCCCCGCACCACGTTTTTGTTAAAAACTTTTGAGAAAAACCCGGAAAAATACAAGACAAAGATCCACGTTGCCGAAAAATGGCTCATGGAGCACTACTTTGCCGACCGCACCGCTTAGAAGCTGCATATAGTCCCTGAATAGAATATCAGGGAAGGATGTCTTCCGCCAGCTTCTTCTTCGTGAAGAACTAGAGAAGGTAAAGAAGGCCAAGGAAAAGGGTGAGCACCTAAAGGCTAATACCGAACATCTTTATAGTGTTGAGATGTATCTACCACAAAAAGGTATAGAAATGTGGAAGAAAAAAATCGCAGAACCCCCCATTCTTTTTTCTGCTCACTCATACACATAGAAATTTATTTCTTTGTTAAGCTTATCGTGGTAACCTGTCGGTCATGAATTCTAAAAATACAAATTGAACCCCCACCCTATGGAGATATCATTAATGCGTTATCTCAGCTTGAATGAAACCAAGAACACTATTTTATCTCTAAATATTATATTTTCATTACTGTTATATTTGATTATTCCACTTGAGGCTTTTGAAGGCTCTTCTGCAAGGTTAGCAGACATACCGGTGCACACCACTTCTATCGAGGAACTCTTAAAGCACACAGATGATCCATCCAACGTGTTTTACTTGGCTCAATCCTATAAAGCCATGCAACAATATGATCAAGCTATCACATGGTATACCACAAGGATTTCACAAGGCGGAGAAAGAGATGAGGTGTGGTACTCTAAATTTATGCTGGGTGAGATCTACAATTTGCTTGGCAACTGGGAAAAAGGTCTTGAATATTACTTGGATGCATATGAATATAATCCAGCTCGTGCAGAACCTCTGGAAAAAATAACCTTACATTACAGATTGAACAAACAATATGAGCTGGCTTATCTCTTTGCTAGGCAAGGAATAAAAATCCCATATCCCCCAAATGGAAGCTTGTTTGTCGATCCATCCATCTACAATTATCGATTTGACGAAGAACTTTCTATTGCTGCCTATTACACCTCTTTTAAACAGGATGGATTTGAATCTATCGAAAAATTGTTATTAAATAAATCGTTTCCTACTGCTGTCAAGGAGCAAGCCCACAGAAATTTACGCTTTTACGTCCAAGAACTTAAAGATGTTCATCTAAAGTCGCTGCCAATTAATCCTCCTTTAATCAGAGATGATTCTACGCTAAAGTATAACCCTATGAATCCATCGATCATTAAAACCGATAATGGATACAGCGCTATCTGTCGATGCGTAAATTACGTACAAAAAGGAGGCAAAGATCATAAGATGATCTTGCAAAATCCTCATGAAAAGTTTTTGATGTAGACTCGCAATTTTTTATTAGAATATGATAAGGATTTCAATCTAGTTTCACAGAAAGAAATCATCGACGAATTATCTAGCTCATTGAAATATTCTCCGCGTGTACCGATAGAAGGCTTTGAGGATAGCCGTCTTTTTAAATTTAATGAAACACTCTGGATATCAGCCACAGTCCATGATATGGACACATCTCACATGCCTCAAATCGGCCTTTATCGCCTGCCCGCTAGCTCTTCAAATCCTTCAAAAATACATGTAGAGCACTTCATCCCATTAAAAAGACCTAGAAAAGATTTAACCGAAAAGAATTGGCTTCCTTTTGCAAAAGATAAATATATATATATGATCTATTCTTTTGATCCCTTGATAATTTACAAGGTAGATCCTGCCACAGGAGAATACACAGAGGCTGTGAACCGCGAACAGAAGCATGACTATTCTTATTACCGAGGCTCAGCAGGCCCTATTTCTTTCATGAACGGATATCTTGTTGTTGTTCACCATGTCGCTTTTGATAACGACCGTTTTTATTTTCATAGATTCTTGCGCTTGGACGCCGACCATAATATTACCCATTATTCAAAACCTTTTATTTATAAACATCATGGAGTTGAGTTTTGTTCCGGGATGACAATCGATCATTCTGGAACAAATCTCATTATGACCGTTGGAATCGAAGATCGAGAGGCAATATTGGCATTTATTCCTTTAGATACAGTGAAGTCCCTGCTTATTGCTATACAATAAACGTTACTCAGCGTGAATTATACCCAAACGGCCTACAAATTTGGGTATCTATCCAAAATTCACATTAACAACGGTCGCAGGAATTGAAACGTGGAGATGTAAGCATCGCAGGCTTGTTGTAATTTAAGAACACAAAGTAAAACATCCTTGACTTGCGTTAAATCATGAGTTTTTTGAGAGAAGAGCATTAGAAAAACACACAAGCCTTTGAATGTTTCAATCTTTCCAGAGGCTCTTTTAAGATTTTTTATATCTATATCGATTAAATGAGGGTAGGAGCCTAAAACATATAGACCTCTACTTAAACTATTGCTGTTTTGCTTAACACAACTTAAATCATCATCAACTTTTTTTTCAAATTTCTTAAAACACTCTCTAATTTCTTGTATGAATAGCGGAATCAATATCACTCGAAATTGCTTGCAAACAGTAGAACAGACCCTCAATTCCGCTTTACCAAGTAGGGGAAATATTTTATTTTGCAATATATCTCCATTCAAAACCTGGACGATAGGATACTGAAATTGAATATTTTTAAGCATTTGATCAATTTTAATAGGGTCTACTTTTTCTTGTTCATACACCTTCTTAGAAAACTTTCCTTGTGTACGTTGAAGATTGGTATGTTCGACTTGGGCTTTCATTCGGTTATATACAAAAATTGAGACCGTCATGTTTTTCCTTTGATTCATGCGGATACAGAAAGATCATCTTTAATCTTGCCAAGCAAGCGATCCTGCCATGTTGTTAATTTTATCCATTTGAATTTTGTTGGAAATACATATCCGTTACTTGCATCTTCGGGATCAATTGAGCCGCGTTATAGTTATCACAGCCTATCTTTAGCTCACCCTGAGTCACATTGAATATGTAGGCACCAATGGTGGCCATTTCCCCTGCCGCCTGGAGCATTTTTGTAACACGCCGCTCTGCCGACTCTTTTTCGGAACAAATGCACGCGACAAAGATCCTTTCCAGCCTCTGTTTTGTCGTGTCGTCGCAAATGGAATTTTCTATATATTCGTCCATTCGAATATAGGCGTGATTTGTCACCACTAAGGGCTCATCACAGCTTTCTAAGGTCCGCTGATAGACGCCATAAGCGATCTTTTGCATCGGATATTCTTTGGATGTAAGCACCGAAGATTTTTCTTTAGGCCACGGAACAGATTTCAGAGGATGATCCTCATTACTCTCATCCTTGCCCGATGGGTAGAAAAACAACATAGCAGCTTCGTGAGTATCGACCAAGGTTAACGTAAAAGAAGAGGCTGCGCGCGTGTTTTCATCTGCTTGCCAGCCTATAATCTTTTTCCGAGCCTCGCTGACTGAAGAGGCTTGCTCTATGATTTCTTTGACGAATAGATTATAGGGAGTGCCCTTACCTAAAGTCGTGACGCCTAATTCATTGACAATGGCAACTAATCCTTTTTGATTCCAACAGGTGAGCCCCCCGATAAAACCCGGAAAAGAGTGAAAGAATACCCGCATGTTTTCTTTGTTGTATGGAACATAGTAGCTTTTAAGATACAAATTTTGACCTATTATACCTAGACTGACCCAATCCAGCAGACGGCCGACTATTATATCCCGAGAAACAGGGTCTTTCATAACAATAGTACTACAACCCAATTGTCTTAAACCATGTCCTGAACCTACGGCTTTATATGTATCCGTCAGGGTATGTCCCGCGTACAGAAATTCCATGACATCATCGTTAATCTCTGAGATTCCATTATTTATGGCCCATTCCTGATAGCCTAGTTTTATACCTTTCAGTTCTTCCCTACAATTTTGGGGAATATGCAGATTTTTGATGTTAGATTTGAGATATGATTTGTTTGGGTCATTTCTTTCACGTGATGCTTCAGATATCATTAAAGGCAGAACTTGATGTTTGAAGTCATAAATTTCTTGCCCTAGGATTAAGCCTTGAAGAGATCCACGAACCCATGTAGCACTTGAATTTGGAGAAAATTCTAATACCGGGAGCGTTTGATTTTCAGTGATTTTTTTTTGACTTATCGAGATCGTATTCATCTCTATAGCTCGAGGGGCTAATGAGGAGTGGTTAATCGAGGGGGTATAGGAGAAACTATAGGTATCGTGCAGGATATGGCTTGCAATATGTCTCCATGTCCAAGCTGTCTTAGAGCTTAAACCTACTCCTGCCGTGAGCGATAGGATAGGAATTACTCCTAACGCCGTATATCCCGTCAGACAAGATAGCCCTCCGAGAGCCGTTAAACTTAAACCTGTTATTAGCATTTCCTTTGGATTTTTTTTACAGACCAGATCCAGTCGACGGTAAAGGGATCTGAATAAAGACACTGGATTGTCAAGATCGCTAGTTAGTGGGCTCACCGACACCTCGTTGTTCTAATTTTCCGGTTGTTTGGGTATATACCAAGACGCAATTCTGATTTTAAATGTATATGATATGCACGTAGAATTTGTAAACAACAAACATGGTTCTGAAAGACGGTTCTTGTTGACTATTCACCTCCTCCACACCTAGGCAAACTTGGCTTAGCTAAAGCCCAACTAGCCAAATTCGGTTAAGTTCAAGCGTGATTTAGGGCGCAAGATGGGTTTAAACTTACACGCATGGAATTTATTCAGTGCTATAAAAGCGTGTAACCTTGCATGAAATACAAATATAATTAAAAATCAGTATTTTTTTTATTTTCAATCAATTTATTATTGATTTAGGTTTATTTTCTGTATAAAATAATTTCATCTTCTAGTTAGTCGTGGCGCTTTGCGCCACGACTAACTAGAAGATGTTTGAGTTAAGCCCAAAGCTTTTTGTTAAAAAACATTAAAATTAGGAGATATTATTGAATTGGATTAATAATAATACGACCCAAATTGCCATGTTGGCCGCGCAGAATGATGGTTATGTCGTTAGTTACTTTTCAAAGCAATCCGATGTTGTTGAAAATGTAGATGAAAAAGAAATTCAAACAACTTTAGATAAACATTGCATTACATGGTCTCCTGAAAAAAGACAAAATCAATCAGAATTACTGAATCTTCCCGATGTACTCCATATTATTATGAATTGCTTAGCGATGACAGATATTAAATTATGTCTGAAAGACTTAAAAAACTGCTTATACGTATGTAAGAGCTTTAATTTACTTGCGAAACCTATCTATGTGCAAAAAGCTTTAAGCATTCTAAATGGTGATTTTAATAAGATTAAAGTAGAACTAGATGAACTAACCATACAAAGAACAGAAAATGGCATTGTAAGTTTTGAAATCAAATCCCCCAACCGCCCTCATTTCATAAAAAAAACAAAAGAGCTCGACTTATTTAAATCGTACTGTGCCTTTCTATTGAATAATACATCCTCAATGGAAGATCGTCAGTCAACAAAATCAATTTTAGCATCAGTTTTTAGACTGCATAAAGCCTGTACTAAACTATTAAAGAAGGATGAACCCAAAGCAAAGATCACAAGCATCTTCTCTACTTTATTTGAATCTAACTGAACTGAATTTGAACCTTGCCAAAATTTTATTTCTTAGAAATCATGGTGCCATCAGCTTGGGCATTCGCTTCGCTCATGCCCAAGCTGATTGTGCCATGAATTTTTGAGAACTTACCCTAACTCTACACAAATCACAATCTTGTTTATCCTGCCGGCGAAGCCGATCCTGCCCATCCCTGTTCTTATTATTTTTTAATCAAAAAAATGGACAATAATATAATATATATTTTTTCTCGTAAGAGGGGTTAGGCCTGACAATTTGACATTCTGAGCCGAGAAGCTATTAAACTGGACAACACATCTATGGACTCGACCTTTCACTATTTTTCTCCCTAACAGCAATTAAGAAGAGTTCTTCTTTAAGGTTCTTGATTTCCTTTTTCAGTATCTCGGATGTTGACATGCGAGCCTCCAGACGCTTGGCAGCCTGACTCATACTAGAGTCAGCGAGGCCATAAAATATTTCCAGTTCCCGAATGCTCACACCTTTGACATCTCTTGCCAGTAGCGCCGTAATGGCTCGTATATGACTTATCCTTCGAGAAGGATGCGATGTCCATACCTCTCCACTCTTTCCTGCAATATCAAGCAAAACTTGCAACGCTCTACATCAGAAGAGAAAATCGATTGTCCGTTATTTCCTTAAATCCACACCCTATCTTACTTTCCCGGTAAGCAATAATAAAATATAAAAAATATTTTTTCCTGGAAGTTTTGAATTTGATACCTTAAGATGCAGCTTATTCATGACACCCAGAGTTTCTATGAATCCTACAGAAAAACTCATCCCTAAGCATGGAGGCTTCCGCAAACTAAAAACCTTTCAGCTAGCACGATTGATCTTCGATATTACCATTCGTTTCTGCGATAAATTTATAGCTTCACGCAGCCGTACCCACGATCAAATGGCCCAAGCGGCTCGTTCCGGTGTCCAGAACATTGCTGAAGGCAGCCAAGCCTCAGGGACTTCTAAAAAAACAGAATTAAAACTGACAAACGTTGCCCGAGCTAGCCTGGAAGAACTCAAATTAGATTATGAAGATTTTCTACGTCAACATGAGCTAATAGCGTGGGAGTTTCAAAACCCTAAACGGCAAGCTTTTATGAAGCTTAGATTTAATTCGGCAGATGAATTTGCTATGTGGGTTCGAGATGAGCATAAAAAACAAAGAGGATCTATTCCTGAAATAGCGGCTAATGGGGTCCTCGTATTGATTTCAGTAACTTGCGCTTTATTGGATAGGCAACTGGCCTCACAGGCTGCTGCGTTTCAAAATGAGGGTGGATTTACTGAGCGCCTCTATAAAATACGCCACGCTTCCAGAATCGAAAATAAAAAACTTAAATAAAAAATGGACGAAGCGGACTAAGCGGACATAATCGTCAATATTAAAAAAAGTCTATTTAGTCCTTTTTGTCCAATGTCCGCTTCGTCCATTTAGTCCGCTTTGTCCGCTTCGTCCATTTAGTCCGCTTTGTCCGTTTCGTCCGCCACTATTTCATTGAAGTGCAAATCTAAAACATTGTCGACTAAATTGTCAAATTGTCAGGCCTGACCCCATCCTTGACCCAACCCTGATAAAGGATATAAAATAAAAAAGAGGCCAAGCCTGGCCTCTGAACGAACATTGATTGCATAGCGGCAACCGGACTTGAACCGATGACCTACGGATTATGATTCCGCTGCTCTAC
>CAYMKI010000078.1:3689-14013 GCA_964390695.1 uncultured bacterium | reverse complement strand
ATTCCGGTGTTTGTATCTATGCTGATGACTTTATTCAACCCGCGTAAGTCTAACCTGCAAGAACTTAATTGTCTGGGCCGATACAGAAAGGTGGTAGGCTTGGGTTCCAGAACGACAGGATTGGAGGTGCTTATGATCGCACGAAATGTTTTGACAATTTGATCGCATTGCTGTTTATGGACTTTACTTCGAGATTCTCGAGAAGGTGTATATATCAAAGCACTTATACGAGAAACCATAGGTGATATGGAGCGGCCCATGCAGGCATAGCTTGAGCTGATGAAAGACCAGGTTAACTGGGCTATTTGAGAGATGATGCCTTGAGTTGCTCCAGAGGTTGCTGGTTTGGATTGAGGCGCGCATTGTGTATATGTTCTAATGGCTTCGAGCATGGCTTTACTCCTCAACGATGGATTTTTAGATCATGAGACACTTGCAATTCGTATATATAGAAAGCGGGGTTTAATGAGAAGAGAGATTTTCAAAATACGTAAACGGCTCTAGTTTACGGTAAATATCCAGTACCTCTTGCATAAATAATCTCCTTGCCCATGCCCTTGTATTTAAATACCTTGTCCTAAACCCAAAGGAAAAAATTGAACCACAGAGATCGGTGAGAGCTGTGAGACAAGTGTGAGCGCAGAAATGGTGAAAGAGGGCTTGCACTTGCCTAATCGGTGGCTCTATCTTCCTGAGGCTTATCCACGGGCTCAAGCCTGTGGCTACACGCTTTCGTTGCTTTCGTAATTCAGTCCCAAAGCAGCGCTATAGTTGCAATTTGACTTATATAACAAAAATTATTTTTAAAAAAAAATACTAGCATTTCCAACTGAAAAATATCATGCCTTACAAAGGCTCTTAAATATGAAAACAGGGTATGAGATTGCGGTATTTTGTGCTAAATACAAGATGCAAAATCACATCTACCAACGATTAGGCCATTAATATCTCATAATTATGTCGTCCTTTCAGGACTCTGCGCTTTGTTTATTGCCACCCAGGCCTCGCTCTGCTCGACCTGGTCTGTAACATTTAGGGCTTTTCAAGCATGTATTTTATCGAACCTGTTCTTACTGATCTCAGAGGTTTAATTTTATTTTCTTGACTTATGATGTGTACAATAACCCTCTCGATCTTCCTCTGCGTTCGCACTCGTCTCACTGTTCTCACTGATCTCAGTGGTTTAATTTTATTTTCTTCACTTATGATGTGTACATGAACCCTCTCGATCTTCCTCTGCGTTCGCACTCGTCTCACTGTTCTCACTGATCTCAGAGGTTTAATTTTATTTTCTTCGGGATTTAGGATAAGGCATATGAAACAATTCGGGTAGAGCCAAGGGCACAAGGGCACAAGGGCACATGGGCAAGGGCATGGGCAAGGGCAAGGGCAAGGGCATGGGCAAGGAGATTATTTATGCAAGAGGTATATTAGAGGGATAGCCTGTCCATATCTGGAATGACCACGATATGGGGGTGTACTTTGGCGCGCAGAATTTGTTGTATATATGATAGGGTAGTTCCGATGGAGGAATAGCAAGAGGTGCAGGAGCCGTGATAGGCGATGATTACTTCCTTGTCATTTAAAAGGTTGAGGACTTCGATGCCTCCTGCATCTAAAGCGATATAAGGGCGTACATCATGATTTAAGACCTCTTCGATGACACTCAGTTTCTGTTTGATAGGCAGTTCCATCCACCCGGGAAAGCCTCCCTCGGATCCTTCGCCGATATTTGCGGGAATGGGCGAGGCCACGTACGTATCGGCAAATGGTATGTCGGTGCATTTTTCGGCGGCATTTTCGATAGCTCCCAAAACGAGATTGAGGTGCGGGTAGGCTTCCGGCGGAAAAGCGGGAGTGTCATTTTTTTCTCTCACATGTGCATCCAGCAAATCGCAGCTCACCCGTTTGGCTTGGTCGTAATTCTTGCCGATTAATAGCTCACAAGCCACCTCTGCCGCTCCAATCAAGGCGGATTGGCCATAGGCTTGATATCTGGCGTCGACAATGATGCCGTCGTCTTTGTCCACAAGCCAATACAGCTGAATCTGATTGCCATCTTCGATAGAGCCTTCGGTGCCTATAGCTAAACGCATGCCTCTTTCCTCAGATTCTTTAGGTTGAAACGTGCCGGCGCTGCGCGGATTGTCGATCTTGGAGATCAGCTTTTTGCTATATCGCGCCCATGGAAAGGGGGAGGTTAAACTTTTGAGTCCCATAAATTCATCCTAAATTAATCCTTTGGAGATATTTCTCAATTTTTTAGCACTTTCGACGATAATGGCTATAGCCCGATCGATTTCTTCTTCTGTAGTTTGCCTGGAAAGGCTGAAGGCCACAGAACAGTGTGCTAAGTGTTCGGCTACACCCACAGCTTTTAATACGATGCTTATTTGCTGGAAGCTGCCGCCTCCGATACTCGCATAGAGTCCTTTGCGATTCAGGGCGAAGAGCATCGCCTCGTTGTTGATTCCCGGAAAGGCTATCGCAGAACAATGAGGTAAGCGTTCTTCATGCGAGAACAAGACCGTGGCATCGGGATATCCTTCTAGCACACCTTGTTCCAGTTTGTCTCTTAGGCGAGCTGTCTCTGTGCAAAGCAGGTCCCTGCTATCCAGGGCTTCAACAGCGGCTTGTCCCAAAGCCGCTAGGCCGGCAATATTGTAACTTCCTGCGCGGTGTCCGGCTTGCTCTATCCCGCCTATGATAAAAGGGCTGCACTTCGCGCCGGATTTAATATAAAATCCTCCGGTACCTTTAGGGGCATGAAGATGATCTCCATTGAAGGAAAGGAACGTGGGATTGATTTCGTGCAGATCGAAATACATTTTGCCAAGGACATGTGTGGCATCCACATGCAAGGCTACGCCGCGAGAGAGGCATAGGTCGGAAATTTCTTGGATGGGATTGATGACGCCCGTGAGGCCATTGGCCCAGCTAATTGACACCATCGCTGTGCGTGGATTCATGGCATCGGCGATCGCAGCTGCGAGTATCTTTCCGTGATTATTTCCCGCCGCCATCTTTCCGACGCAATTGAAGCGTTCCAAGCGGCCGATTGCCATGATGGACGGTGCCTCATCGATTTGCGAGGTTATAAATTGGTTTTTTCCGGTATCCATCGTGATATCGCAATATGCGGAAAATAGGATGTGGTTGACCGCCTCAGCTCCCGAAGAGGTAAAAACAAAGTCATCATCCTCATGAGCTCCCAATAAGGCATAGATGCTTTTAAGGCTTTCGGCAATAGCCGGAAAGAGCTCCTGACCTTTCTGGTGTGGAGAGGAGGGGTGGCCCCATCTTTCAGTATAAAAAGGCAGCATCTTGCTGATGGCCATCTCCGAAGGACGAGTGGTGGTGCTATTGTCTAGGTAGATTTCTTTGGGCATGTTAACTTTTTAGAGCTTGTTTTTCAAAACGGCCGCCTGTAAATTGATACAAAATGGGCAAGCCTGTATTCAGTTCTAGGTGCAAGACCTCTTCTTTGCTTAAACCTTCCATGTGCATGATTATCGATCTTAAGGAATTGCCGTGAGCTGAAACGAACACGTTTTTTCCGGCCTGCAGATGGGGAACGATAGTTTGGTTGAAATAGGGGATCGAACGCGCAGCGGTCATGGCCAGGCTTTCTCCGTTAGGAGGAGGCACATCATAGCTTCTGCGCCATATCCTCACTTGCTCCTCGCCATACTTTTTCATGGTTTCAGCTTTGTTGAGGCCTTGCAGTTCTCCGTACATTCTTTCATTAAGTTCCCATGAGCGTATCACGGGAATAATATTCTGTCGAGCATCTTCTCCGTAGATTTTGCCCCATTCATCCAGTTTTCCCTCATCGTTATGTAAAACTACGGGGACTTTGGAAGTGGAATGCTCCGACATGACTAAAAAAGCTGTCATTTGGGCGCGCACTAATGTCGAAGTGAATATGATGTCTATCGGGATATTCTGGATCTTCTTTCCCCCTTCAAGGGCTTCCTGAATGCCTAGTTCCGATAGGGGAACATCCACCCATCCCGTAAAAAGATTTAATTCATTCCATCTAGATTGTCCGTGCCGCATTAGTATCAGCAAACTCATGATCTCTCCGCTGTTATTAGCTAATTTTATCATAAAGCTATTTTGTTGTCATAGAGGATCGCTCATAGTCAGCAGTTCTCTCTAAATCGTCCTTTTGACGAGTCTTTGTCTTATTAAAATGTATGTATAAATAGTAATGCTTGAATATTTACAATAATTTATGATAAAATTTATTTAGTTTTAATTTTCGCTTAATAATTATATTTATAACGCAAGGTGTTGTATGAGCTTAAATATTAACTCAGCGTCTCCGTTTCATGAATTTTATGCCGATTCCGAAAGAGATGCGTCTTCAGCAGAAATGAATTGGGTAAATTTGGTTGTTAAGAGTGTTAAAAATCAACCTAGCTTAGTTGATGTTCAAAAGGTATTAGAAAAGACTTTAATGCTTTTAAAAGAATTGCAATCGCCTAAACAAGTCATTCTAATAACAGCTTTGCTAGATAAACAATTAAAACAAGAATGCAAGCATATCGACTTAAGTGCGCTTTTAACGCAAAAAGTGGCTTCATTGGTATTATTCAAAGGTACTCAATTTTTTGATGGGATAATAAAGAATTCGAGAGATAAACAATTTGCTTCCGCTGTGATTTTGGAATTTGTTAAAAGGGACTATTTTGATCTTAAAAAAGTTGTTGCGTATCTCAAGGAATATGAGATAGATCTAGCATCTCCGGATGCGGTCAGAATTTTTGACTATGTCTTAGCGCATATGGCTGAAAATAACGTGGAGAATTTACCCAAAGCTATCAAACATTTTCTGGGGGATGCATCCAAAGACCCCGCATTACATGACAAAATTTTTGTTTTGTTGAAGAAAGCCGCTCAAAATGATGGAGAGGCTGTTTCAGAGACTATACAGAAGTATGGGATTGACAGCTCCTCCGTAGAGGGGCAGCAAAAACTTATTCAGATTGCCAAATTGTCGGCACAACAAGACGGCATGGGTACTTCACGTTACATTCAGAATTACAGAATCGATACTTCTACTGCTGAAGGGCGACAGGCCTTTATGGATATTGCTAAAATAGCTGCGCAGCAATCCAAAGGCTTCATATCCTATGTCATCCAATATTACGGGTTGCACCGATTTGCTTCAGAAGGACAACGGGTGCTTTTAGAGATAGCTCTATTGGCTGCGGGGGATCAAGGAAAATTCATCTCTGAACATATTCAAAATTATGGCTTTGACAGTCAAACACCGGAAGGGCAAAAGGCGCTCATCCTTATAGCCAAGGAAGCTGCTAAGAGCCATGGGGAAGGAACGGCTCAATTTATTCAGAATTACCATATTGATAATACCAGTCAAGAAGGGCAGCAAGCTCTTTTGGATATTGCCAAGCTTGGAGTAGTGAATCAGCAACCCATAAGATTACATTCAAATCACGGGAGCTCGAAATATATTCAAAATTTTGGTGTTCACAAATTCTCTCAAGGAATAAAGCATCTCTTAGAGATCGCCCATTTGGTCGCTAGTGAAGATATCCGGATGATCCCTTTATACATACACAATTTTGGTATTCACAAAATTCCAGACTGCGAAAATGAACTTAAGTCCCTAGCCCTGCAAGCTGTTGAGCAAGTTCCTGAACTGGTTGCGGAGTATATTCTCAATTTTGGCTTCGACAAGTCAAACCCTCAAGGCAGGCAAGCCTTGCTAGAGATTTTTGAGAGGGGAGTGCAGCATAATGCCCAAGCCATGTTGAAGCATATCGACAAATTTGCCTTGCTTGATTCAACAGCCGAAGGGCTTTATCAATTTAAAAAGCTAACAGATTATATATTCTCTCATCTCATATGGCAGTTGCCTGATTTTGAGTTGAAGAGTTTCTTTGAAGCTTTCTGTGCTTTTAAAGATAACATCCTCGATAAGAACTATAGTGTGTACTCGCAAAATATGGAAGATTTCTGTGAGGCTATGGAGGAGCTGGAGTTAGGGCATCAGGATTTGGCGGCAAAAAAAATTGTACAAGCTTGTAAAAAGCACTATGCTATGACCGAGAGCCAGTTAAAATGGCTTGAAGACAGATATCTTAAAAATAAAAGCAAAGTTAATCAAAAGCGATTGCTGAAATGGTTTTTATGCTCTGCGCTGCTATGCTCTACTTCTAAGGCCTTAAAGCATATCTTTAAAACACATCAAGATGTCTTTAGTGTGATCTCTAAACAGCACCCCAAACTCAGGGAGGATTTGGTAAAAACTCTGATAACGTTGGGTGTTTTCAATAATCTTCAAGGGTGGAAGGCTTTAAGTGAAGTTTCAAAAGATATCAAGTTTTTAACTCTGCCATGCCTGGTGTTAGCAAATTATCCTCAAGAATATCAGCCTATATATATAACGGCTTTTGAAAAATTGAAGCCCTTGCGTGTATTCCGTGAGGGACAGTATCAAAAAATATTGTTAGAGACCTTAATTAAAATAGACCGCAGCAAATTAGCTGATGAGAATAAGCCGGGAGTGATACAGTTTCTTTTTAGTCTATCCGAGGCTAAGATGATTCAAGCTCTGCGTCTGGTCTCAGATATCTTAGCCTTTAAGGGCGAAAGCTATCTTGTGAATGTAAAAGAAATTTCAGATGTTCAAAAAGCTTTGGAGCAATTGTTTCAAAGTTTGTTTCAAGTCCAGATGGGCAATTTTTCGGAAATGTATGGATCTACCATAGCCCTTTGGAGAAATAAAGAGGCTTTAACAACCTATGCAGGCAAACTCAATGAATTGCCGTCGGATCAAAGGCAAATAGCCTTAGAATTTTTACAAAGTTGGGTGAGGCAGGTTATTGGCGGCACCTTTCAAAAGAATCGCTACGAAGTGACACTCAATCCTCATTTAGCGCAAATCCACAAGTATCATCCTGAAGTGCTGAAAAAATGGCAAGAGGACGTCGTTTTAAATGAGGATGAAGCGGCATCATTTGAAAACAACTCCATGGTGATATCTCCGACAGAGCGCATAGTGCATGCTCTAAAGTTGGCGTTAGAGCAAGGGCACTTAGGCAGCTCGCTTGAATATCCTTTCATCATGGGATGCAAAGGGGACTGGAGTAAACTTGAAGAGAACCTGGAAAGTGTTAATCTGGAGTTGACCCCCTTGGCCAACAGGCCCTTATCAGCGGATGAATCTGAAAAAAAGAGGGTATTATTATTGCAAAAGAAATGCCTGGAATTGTTCAAGCAGCCCAATAAAATAGAGCAGCAACTGCTAGATCTTAAAAGCCTCCTATCCAAAGACATTCCTTTTTATAAAGATGTTGAAGATGCCATCAAAATGCTGCATAGTCAAGCTGCTGCCGACCAAGCCTCAACCTTGCAGGTCATAGATAGCGACCATCCCAACCACTTTTTGCTGATGGGTACTGAGGTATTAGCTAGTTGTCAGCATATTGGCGGAAGACCACCTCTCAATGTATGTTTATTGGGCTATATTCTCGATGGAAAACATCGTTTAGCTCTTGTGCTTGATTCTCAAGGAAAGATAGTGGCCCGCTCTGTCTTGAGATTGCTCATAGATGACAAAGGAAATCCTGTGTTATATCTGGAAAGAATGTACGTTGCTGATGACTCCCCGAACTATGAAAATTTGATAAAAAAACTAGCTCTCAAAAAAGCTGCTTATTTAGGGATACCTCTGGTCACGAGTGTGAGTGAGTTTGATAACTCTTCCGGAATTATGTATCCTTCTTCAATTCATGCGAGGGAAAAACCGGTGCCTTTTGAGTATGTAGATGCGTTAGGCGGGCAACAAGAGGGTTCGTATTCTATAGTTAAAGTATGTAAGTTGTCGTAACCCTTTACATCTCGATTTTGCAAAATTTTTGAACTCCTGTGCAGAGAGATGCTTCATCCAGGTAAATAAATTTCTGCTGTTCATTTGTTCACCCTGTGCCTCAACGCTTCGGTGTCCTCTGTGTTGAAACCCAGCCTTTACGATTTTTGCAATTCCCACAACACTTTGAACTTTTTTAGCTGCTAGAATTATTGCTTTTTTATTACAATCGATTGTTTGTATGAAATTTAATAATTTCTCTTAATTTTAAAAATTACATAATTTACGGTTTTATGCTTAACAATAATTTTAATTATTATCCTCAATTGGCAGATTTTTTTCCTCCAGCTTATGCCCCTCAGATGGGCTATAATACTGCAAATAATATCTCGAATGGTGTTTCCTCAAATTCCCCCTTAATAGCGCATACACACGAGACCCCTCCTTGTTTGAAAATTACCGAAGTTTTTAAAAATTGGATGGATGAAGCAGATATAAATTTAGAGAGTGCATGTGCTAAATACATGCCCAGTTTTCGAACGTATAACCATCCAGCTATCCATAATTTTTTGAATCAGCTAGAAATGAATGTGAGGCTGTTTGATGGTAATCGAAATTATGCGGTCTACAATCAATTCAATTTTGGGCACTTCAATCTATTCGGAAGCCTCGGCAAACTTAAACCTTGGCTGAATTCAAAAATTTTGGGGTCGGATGTAATTTATAATACTCTCATTTGTACTTTGATACAGACGAAGGATGAGTTGTTGTGGGGTCTTTTTGAACATCAGTATTCAAACTGTTATTGGTTATGGAATCCGATCGTAATGCAAAACAGAGAACAATGGATGTTTTCTGTACCTCTAAGCTGGTTTCGCTATATTTTCATGGATAATAAACGGCGATTACCTTTTGAAGTTGCGGGATTATGGAGCTCGAAAAATGGGGGTTCTAAACATGAAGAATGGATTCAGCCTTTTTATATGTTGTTGGACGATAATGCGGCAATTGAAGCCACGCCATCTACAAAAGCATTAATTGGTATGTTAGTTCGCAATCCAAAAAATATCGATCTGATGACCCAGATGCCCTATTGGAAATTGGGCATTCTCCTGCATAATAAGACAAATTCTATGCAATTAGCTTTGCAATATTCCTCCTTGCGACATCCCATATTGAAATACGATTCTTCAGTCTTAAAACCTCCATCACACTTTTTGTCTTTGGATGCTGAATTATCCCCACATCCAAAGGCTAAAGAAAATGTGTATACTGGAATGCCTCTAGTACTCATGCTAGCTATATCTGCAGATACCCCTTACAGAGACCACACGAAAGTTTATGAATGTCATGAAATGGGTAACTATCCCATCAAGAATGGAGGTCGCCGTATCGCAGGGTTTGATCTCAAGGACAACAATATCTATCCGAGCAACAGGCTCTATATGAGGAATTGTCTCCATAAATTGTTGCGGGCACTTTGTATGGACTTTCAAAAGAGCATTGCAGCTTCTGCCACTGGCTTATCTGAACATTATTGCCTGCTTCAAAATTTAGCTTTAAGTGCTCTAGAAAATCAAGATCTTCAAGATTTAGAGAGGTGTAGATTTAAATTTAATACAACATGTATTGATTGCAGTTTTTCTTGGCATGAAGTTAATTTAAAGCAGATACGCTTTATCTTGGAATATTATTTAAAACACCACCAACTGCCGGATAATATTCCAGCCGCAAACTCTCACGGTATATCTGCATACTTGCCTTTCCCTTCTGCCTCCTTCTCGAACCCTCCTTCTCTTACGGCATCTGGATCTGCTAATACGGAACAGCCGCCAACCTTACCACAAGCCCCGAATCAGTCTCAACCACCCATATCGAAGTTGCAGCAAGCTGCAAAAAATACTAAGGTTGTCAAGATGTTGGGTAGAGATAATATGTGGCATGATTTCAGCGAGGCTTATCAGCCAAAGCCTGTTTCGGAGCAGCAGCCGGTGTCTCCGGAGCGCTTTCTAAATTTGGTGGAGCAGTTGCTGCAGGTAAAACAGGATCAATGGATCGAATTCGTCAATAAATCTAAGGGATTGTGGTTGTTTCATCAAGAAGATATGGAGACTATATTAAGGGATATTCCAAGGCTCATTATGAATCAAAGGGCCTTAAATCGCTTATTGGAATATCTTCCGGTAACCTCTCAGGTTTCCTCATCCGTTCCATCCATCTACCCGTTTCAAAGGTCTTCTTGGACGCGAAATTTAGAAGAGCATAAGTCTGTAGATTTGCCTGTAGGGACCTTGGCTAAAATCTGTCCTTTGCTGGTCAAGTTGAAAATTATCGAATTACAGACCTTATTTGGACACGATCCCGATACGAAGTCGTTTTCGAACATTAAATGGATCCCGTGTTTGCTCATGGAAGAGCAAGGTCAGAGGATTGAAGGCAGCATCCTGCTTGCCGGATTTTATCGTGAACAGCTGGTTGGATTTT
>CAYMKI010000078.1:0-3679 GCA_964390695.1 uncultured bacterium | reverse complement strand
CTCGGAGGGAATTGCCGAATCTCATCTGAAGACAAATGCCCATTTAGAGGTGGTGGTAGAAGAGGGCGGGCAAAGAAAGTTTGTGGTTAGTCTTGAACAATTAGATGCTTTGCAAGCCATGGTAGCAAATTCCACCGCTAAGATTCCCCCGATTCTTTTGCTAAGCGCTCCAAACGAACAGAAATTTGCGGTGAGTGCATCGTCAGAGAAAAAGGCTGTAGGATCCGCAAATTTAGGTAAAAGAGCTTTTTCAATCGAAGTATCTGATGAGGCGCCGCCGCAAAAAAAGAGAAAAACAAGCAAGCCAGTGCCTGCTTTAGCTTCTACGTCTCTATCTAGTGCCTCCACTACCTCGCAGGTAGCCGGTGTGCGCATGCCCACGGCTTCCTCCAAAATCACTCTGGAGGCTAATTTATTTTGGAAAAATTTTAGCTTAAACGAAGCGGTCAAGATTTCTTCGAAATGTAAAAGGCGCAAAGGTCGATACGACTTGTTTGTGGAGGCGCCTCATGAGTATCCCATTCTTAAGCTGATAGCAAAGCCCGATGCGATCACTCAAGTCTCCTCATTGCATCCTGCCCTAAAAGAATATCAATGGAAAGAAGTCCTGCAACAATTAAATGCCTTCGACAAAGGTATTTCGCGGTTGTTATCGTTTGAAATGGGATTAGGCAAGACCTATGTCATGGCCGAAGTGGCTTTGCAATTGATCAAAAAGGGAACAAAAGGTGCATTTGTATTTGTAGCGCCTAAATCGGTGACTCCGCAGCTTACCAAGGAACTTAAAGAGTATTTTGCTACCATAGCCACCATTGCCTGGCATCATCGATTTTATGCAACCGATGAAAACAAACGAGCTCAGCTGATTTCAGAGGCTATCAAGAAGTCTGTTGAAGCCATCCAAGCCAATGCTCATGAAACACTCTTTGCATTGCTGCCCTTGTTGAGCCATGTCCAGTATAAACCTACCTATGAAAAGCTGATGCAGGCCTCTGCCTTAGAAGCAAATAAGCTGGGATTTTGGATGGAGATTCAGAGGTTGTTCATAAAGTGGATGGGGGGATGTGATCAGGCCGTGCTGCAATCGCAGAAAGCAGCTTTGTTTTCCGCCGCTCCCGACTGCTTCTTCTCCGAAGAAAAAAATGCCAAATCACTATGGAATGCAGAGCTCGCCAAAGGCGGAGATGTCCCATTTATGATGGGAAATGGCCTCGACGACTTGCAATTTACACCTCCTGTATGGTTTGCACAGCTGATGTGTGCGGCTAAATTGATGCGAAACTATTACCGCGAAGCCAGAGTGCAAATCAAAGACCTTAAAACTTATCCGCAAGCTCTAGCGGAACTTACGCATTTTTCCATAGATGCGATAGCTCAGGCTTCTACAACATCCGATATACAAGCGGCCCTTAAAAGAGAACTAGGTTTTATTGTGACGCACTATGAGGCCTGTGCGAAGGTGACGGAACAAGACATAAAAGAAGCTAATGTGGGGGCTTTGTTTTTGGATGAAGCACAAAAAATACATACCTCTAAAACAAGTAAAAGCAAAGCCTTCCTGGAATTGACTCGAGCTGCCAAACGTAAAAATCCACAGTTGCCTATATTGATTTCAACGGCTACTCCCTTTGAGAATGATATTGTAGAACTTTGGACTTTGTTAAAAATAGCCAATCCGCTGGAGAAGTCGTTCAAAGAACAGACTTTTGAGGCTATGTCAAAACGCATCAAAAAACTCCATAGAGGCTTAGCGCAAGAGCTTGGGGAATCGGAGGGTGCTTCGGAGGATTTAGTCAAGTGCTTGATCCTGACCTTTTCTCACCTAGAGGCTTTTCGCCAAAAAGTCATGATTCCGCTTTTAGCAAGAAAAAGTACGCAAGATCCCCAGGTATTGCAAAACTGGCGAAATAAGTTTCCTCAGCGCCAAAATGTTGTGATAGCGGCTACAATTTCAGAGGCGGCTCGTTTTGCCTTGAATGCCGCCCATCAAATGTATGCGGGTCATAATGAGGTGGCGAGAAGGAAAAAAAAGAGCAATTTAGCCTATTCCCATAGCATCAAACGCATTCTGCTTCACCATGAATTGGCGGACAGTTCATTTGAACCACAAGATCCTTCGGTTAAAAAAGCGATGAATGTTTTTAGTGCTTCAGTGATCTCGCCTAAAATGAATTGGATACAACAATCTTCGCTTTTGAAAAATTTATTTGAAGGTAGATCTGCCGATGAAGGGCGTAATCATTTTAAAGAAATGGTGGATGGTCGAAAAAACGGTATTGTTTTTACGGAACACCTGACGACGGCAACCTTTGTCAAGCTGGCTGCTGAAAGCTACTTCAAAGCATTTGGTTTGCAAGCCATGCTGTACACTGGTGAGATGGAATTGCAAGAAAGGGAAAAGAACCTTGCTTGGTTTAAGCAAGCAGAGGAGCGTCCTAAGCTTTTGGTGATCATGAAAAAAACCGGATCGATGGGGCTGAATGTGCCTGAGGCATCATATGTGTTTATACCCGATGATGATTGGAATCCCAGTGTGGATAGGCAAGGCGCTGCTCGCATCATGCGGGCTAACTCTGTCGGCAATAAAATCATCGTGACCTTTAGTTACGATACATTCCTACATCATCATACGCAATCCGTAAGACAAGTGAAAAATTCTTTGGAAGAGTTCTTTAATACACAATCCAATAAAAGCGTGCGCGAGCAGTTTGAGTTATTTCTTCAGTTGATTTTACAGCAATACTATCAACAACAGCTAAACCAAACGAAAGATGCGCAAACAGCTACAGCAACAAAAGCTCAGATGGATCAAATTTTGAAGAATTTATCTTCTGAAATCGACGACGAGACTTTGCAACGGTCGCTCCAGTCTGTCATGCCTTTATCAGAATAAGGCCGATTATTCATCACCACCCCTCGTTTGCTGTGCATACTCGGCGAGGTGGTGAATAGTCACAATTACTCTTTGGTTCTAGTTTCGTTGATGCATTTAAGCCAATCCTTGCATGATGGTTTAGCTTCAGCACATCGCATCAATTCAGTAAATTTCTTGTGAGTCAAAGGTGGTTTAGAATGATCGAGCCTGATGCCATGGTTTATTTTGCAAAAATCACGATGGCTTAATTCTGTGGTCGTATACGCTATGGTAACGTTTTCGAATGGCTTTTCTGTTATCGCTTGATGTATTTTACTCGCTGTTGAAAAACCCAGGGCTTCTTCGCAACTCATCGCATGGGATGAGAGAGTGTTATCTGTCTTGAATTCAAAATGCACATAACACATAGCTGTCTTTGTATATGAGGCAGGGGTCATTTTTATACCTTTAGTTTAATGGTTTATACCTAAATTATCTTATTGTTTGGGCATTGATCTCGAGGTTATTGTAGCATATGTTGTGGAAATGCACTAAACTTTCTACAAGAGCGTAGACTCTAGAGCTTTGTGTTGTACCTAGCAGTTGACTAGTTCCGACACGATAAAGGTCCACGGCGTTAATTATAGTCAGTAGCCTATTGCATTTTGGATGCGTTTTATCGTTGATAAAAAGCTGCAGTAGATGTGTGATGGTATCTAAGCCAACGCTTCCTTGAGCGAGATGGAAAGCAATCATGCTTAGGTTAACGGTAACATTGATAGCTTTGGGATGTTCTTCTAACCATAATATGGCGGTATATAGATT
>CAYMKI010000077.1:0-14072 GCA_964390695.1 uncultured bacterium | reverse complement strand
TCGAAACTTCTGTCCCAAGAATCCATGAGTAGGGTTGTGTATAATCTCCTTCATAATCTGTATAAACAGCTAGAATGTTGTCATTTATCTTGTTAGGAATCTTAGCAAGAATATTTTCATTAAAAAACCTGTCTTTATGAGCAGGCATTTCTAACGAACATTTTGAGTTGTCAGTTCTTAGCTCAAATCCAATAAAAAACTTTTTCTTTTGATTTTCGATAGTATGATGCATCTCTCCCTCTGTTTGGGCATGTTCTTGTGAATCTATGTCTCTTCCTATGCAAAAGACTGTAGTTGCAATAAAACTCAACGCTAGAAAAAGCACTTTCATATATCCACATCCTTTTTACTTAGGAGAAAGATCCTATGAAAAAAAATCGCCCATAGGAAAGAAAAAACTTCGCAAGAAAAGCGATGAATTCTCCAAATTTTATTGACCGATCGGTCAGTTTTTGTTACTCTTATCCATCATATGGAGGATATTATGCGTCTAGGATACGTTATTATTTATGTAAGAGACATTCAGGAAACAGTCGATTTTTATGAAAAAGCCTTTGGATTAAAGCGTCGCTTCATCCATGAAAGCGGTACTTATGCTGAAATGGAAACGGGAAACACAGCATTGGCATTCGTCGATGAAAAATTTGTAAAAGATTCTATTTCCTTTCGACCTAATCGCCATTCGGAAGAGCCTGCTGGCATAGAAATCAGTTTAGTTACTGATCAGGTTGAACAACAATTCGACAAAGCAATCAATGCAGGTGCGATCTCAATCGTAAAGCCTACTCAAAAACCTTGGGGACAACTCGTCTCCTATGTGAGAGACAATAATGGATGTCTAGTTGAAATCTGTAGTCCTATAGAGGGCGCATGAAGCAATTAAGTGATTTAAAAAATGTTGGGAAAGCAACCCTTAAAGATTTGCATCTTCTAGGCATTCACACTATCGAAGAGCTTTCAAAAAAAGATCCAACAGCCTTGTTTTACGAACTAGAAAAACGTACACAAGCAAAGCAAGATCCCTGCGTGTGGGATGTGTTTGCAGCAATCATCCATGAAGCCTGTGGCGGGGAACCTACTGCTTGGTGGGAATGGACTAGTAAGCGCAAATCTCTTCAGAAAAAGGGTCTACTTAATCATGTAATTCAAAATTCTCATAAGTGAAACGCACTATGGATACTAAGGAAAGCCTTCTTAAAGCTGCTCTTAAAGTATTTGCAACCAATGGCTACCATGGTAGCAGCGTGTCGAATATTGCCAAGGAGGCAAAGGTTTCAAAGGCTCTCTTCTATCACTATTTTGACAGCAAGAATGATCTTCTTGTTATCTTCGCTAAACAAAGGCTAGAAGAATGGATCACTCTTGTAGAAAACCTAGAAATGATACAAGACCCTAAAGAAAGAATCACATTTTTAATTGATTTTGTCTTGAGTGAATTGGAAACAAAATCAGACTGGTTACGGTTCCTGCATATGCTCTATCTCTCAACAGAAGGGATTAATGCTATTCAAGAAGCTATGAAAAAACACAAAAAACAATTTGATCGCCTCTTTGCAGCAGAGCGCCAGCTTTATACAGACCTTGGATATGCTGATCCAGACAACGAAGCTATTTATCTCCGCTCAGTCCTTCAAGGCATTAGCTTAGAGTACCTATTGAGCGGAAAAAATTATCCCTTAAAAGTTATGAAAGAGAAAATCATCAAAAGGTACCTATGATCAATTCTTTGACAACTAGAACTACAACAGGAAAATTTGTTGATCAGCTCACAGCTATAGCTAAGCTTCCCTCAAATTGCAAAGTCGAAGCGCTTAATAAGGAAGAATTCGATCGTTTAATTTTAGGAATTGAAAAGCTTTGCGGGTACTCATTTAAGGGTGATGAAACGATTCGTTTACTTCCCAAAATCATTGCAAAAATTGAAAATGGCAATGGTAGAGAAGATTCTTATTTAATCGGTGATAACACTGTTTTATCAAAAGACGAAGCTATCCAATGGGTTCTTACGCATCGTTTAGATGCTGTTGTGATTCATGGCCAAAATGATGAAATTCACTTGCGATCAAGACCACATTACAGTTTTCGTAGAATTCGATTTCATGCTAAACAGCCGCTAGATGCTCCTAAACTTCCGGAAATTAACACGTTGGTTCGAGTTGCCGGAGAAAAACGGCCCGGACAGGTTATTTGGGGATTTATCAATGGGATCGACAACACAGAAGCATATGCTCGGAAGTTAGCCACTTTAATTTCAGATGCTGCAAATGGCGAGCAGGTACTGTCAATGCCAAATGATACGATTTGCAAGGCTGTAGATCTAGCGGTGTGCGGTGCTTTGAAGGTAGGTATTGATACTCCTCTAGTAAAATGGACTGTTCAATTTTTGAGATATCTTTTGGATCAAGCAGAGAAGAGCAAAAAATTTGTAGTTGTTTTTGCTCATAGTCAAGGAGCTATTTATCTTGAACATGCTCTTGAACTAATGCATCTGCAAGAAAGAAAATTGCTGCGCATCTTTACATTTGGAGGGGGTTCATATATTGAACCTGTGAAGTGTCATCCAGATTCACATAATTATGCGAGCGCCGCTGATTTTGTCTGTCGCCTTGTCTCCCCAAACCAACAATGGTTAGCGCTTCAACGCTATTATGGACATAAAGATGGTCTAAATGATGCACAAGTCATTTATAAGCTCGCCTTTGAAGATGCCACGCTTTATTTAGATACGACCGATGTTAAGGTTTGGGAGATCTTTATAAAAAAGCGTGAAAGACATTATGAGCAAGAATTTTCAAAAATCAATCACATCACAATCCTTGACCCGGATCCCGATAGTAATAATTGGAAGCATGAATTTATTAGCAATTGCTATCAAGCCAAGATCAAGGATCGGATAGATACATATAAAGGTATGTGATGACAACGGGAACTCAGCCAGAAGATGTCCAGGATTTGCAAAGAAGATTAAAAAGAGGATCTATTTTCTTCACTGTTATGTATAGTGTTTTATTTATTCCATTTCTTGGATATGCTTATCTTTCGCCATTTGTGTTTCATAGCCCAAGTGCTACTGCAATTAGGGGTTTTGTATTTGTTTTTTTAGCATGGCTGCTTCCTTTGAGCATACCCGTTAGTATTTTCCGAATGTGGGCCAATTACAATAAAGAGAGGTTCCACCGTATTCGTATTTTTTGGGCTTTACCTATCCTTACTGTTGTTGTTTTTGTTCTTATAGACATCCTACTTGATTTCTTTTCTTCTTATCTTTAATCGAGTAAGTGCGGTGCAAAAACGGTGCACCGAGTTACCCATTGCACCGATAAAATCCCGCAAAATCCGGTAGCATTTTAGTTGCAAATGACTTAACATCATGGCTAAAGCGGCTGGATTGTATCGGATTGTGTAAACTTCTCCCGCATTCGTAATGCGAAGGTCGTCGGTTCGACTCCGGCTTTGGGCAATCCTCATACACCTATCTGAGAGTAGCACTTACTTTTAAAAAATTCTCTCCTAAATTATAGGTCAAATAGAGTATTTTTAAGTCTACATGCACATGAAATCGCTGTTTCTTGTGCATGTCTAGTGTTTCATACACACGTTTTGTTCGTTATTTGTGTATGTCCTACTCATCTTATGGGGTTTCAAGTTCATTTTTTGCAAAATATTGAATTGCCTCAGCTATGAATTCCGGTAGATGAGGATGATGAGCCTCGTATACTTTACGCAAATCACTCTCTACAATGAATTGAGCATGACCTGAATATGATTCTCTTGTGGGTGTCCAAAACTTCTGAAGCCATAAGTAATGCTTGCGAATAATGCTTTGAACCTCTTTCGAGTTTGCCTTGGAATTGTTCTCGATCATCTTGACGAGTTCCTTGCAAATTTCATCAAACTCTTTGCCAGACTTATCCCAATCTGCTTTAGACCAGTTATTTACTTTTTGATGACTTTCCGCAATCGAATCTTTGACTTTGTCTCCAAAACGTTGTATGAGCTGTTTCTCATAATCCGCTTGATTTTCTTTGCTAAATCCATAATAAATTTCTTGTTCTTTCATTTTTTTCGTCCCTTTTAGGTGTTCTATGGTCTCATCAATGGTTTTTATTAGCTGTCGAGTCCTCGCCAAATTTTTCTGTAAAATTTGTCTATGAGATCTCAATGCCACGATTTTATCGAAATCACTTCTCTTCAGGATTTTCTGTATCTGCTTTAGCTCGAACCCAAGCTCTCTAAAAAAGAGTATCTGTTGCAGGATCAAGAGTTGCTCTTCTTCGTAATACCGATACCCGTTAGAGCCATGATAGGCCGGTTTTAAAAGACCCACTTGATCATACCAGTGTAGTGTGCGAACGCTGACCCCTGAAATTTTTGCTAATTTCGTAACTGTATAAGCCATTGAATTTCCTCGTTTAATATCCTTTTGATATTAAATGATGTCCTAATTATATGGAATGACGTTACGTAAGGGTCAAGTGACTTTTTTCTTTCAAAAAATCAAATCGCTTATTTGTCCAGATGGGATTGTGGCGTTGTTATTGACCATCAATTCATTTTATTTTAAAATCTATCTAAATGGCTTTAAAGATATCAAGAAAGAGGAAAATTTCATGCGCTACAAGATTATCTATGCGTTGTGTTTTCTATTAACTTTTTTAGGAGTGACTCATGCGAATGACACCAAAGCACAGTCTTCTGAAAAAATCGAAAATTTGAACCACCAAAAGAAAAATCAAATGAATTATGACGTTCACGCTCCACAGTATTTGTATAAAATCCTCTCTCCAGAGGATTGGCAAGATAGCCTACTTAAAAATCAGGTTGTGATTTCTCCCCTTGATACAAATTTTATTCACCTTGCCACAGAGAACCAACTTGCTCATGTCGCGCAGAAATTTTGGAAAGACAAGAGTTACATGATCCTTAAACTCGATCCAAAAAAATTGGAAGGCCGATTGATCTATGAAACAAATCCAGGAGGAACTACTCAATATTATCACCTTTATGAAGGAAAGATTCCTCTAGATGCAGTTATAGAAGTCCATCTGAATTAACAAACTACGAGGAGATTTCGCCAATGTTATTTCGATGTCAAATTTCTATGTTCGTTTTAATCATATGTTTATGGATCAACGCTGCTCATTCTCATCAAGTGGTCCTTATTACAGGTGCTTCTCGCGGTATTGGACATGCCACCGCTGAACTGCTAGCAAAAGAAGGATATACGGTTTATGCCGGTGTACGAGACATTTCAAAGGGTTTACCTATGCAACAAGCTGAAGGAAACAATTTGAACGTGCTCCAACTGGACGTCACAGATGAACAGAGCATTGATTTAGCTGTCAAAACAATCGTTGATAAAGAGGGGCGTCTAGATGTCCTTGTAAACAATGCAGGAATAATGGTGTATGGATCGATTGAAAATGTTACCATCGAAGAAGCTCAGAAAGTATTTGATGTCAATTTCTTTGGTATCATGCGAACTACTCAAGCTGTCCTTCCCATTATGCGCAACCAGAAGCGAGGTCGAATCATTCAAATTAGCTCAAGAAGCGGTTTTCGCCCCTTGCCATCCATCAGCGTGTATGCAGCCTCGAAATATGCTTTAGAAGGTATTTCTGAAACCATGGCCGCTACTCTAAAACCGTGGAATATCGATATCTCATTAGTTGAACCAGGACCGGTAAGTACGGAGCTTGATTATATTTCGCCCTACGGTTCTCGACTGGATGCCAATACCGATCCTTATTATTCCGTATTTCAGCGTGTAGGATTGTTAGATCCCAATAGTCCCATTGCACAGACTCCTCAAGAGATCGCTGCCATAATCCAACAGATTATAGAAACCGATAAGCCCCTCTTTCGCTACCAAACGACGGAAAACATCAAAAAAACAAGCTGCTTTGCGCTTTGTTGATATTTCCGGCAACACGGCAGTGGATGAGTGGGATGAGCTGCTGTTTCCTATGTCTGAGTACTAAGTATTCAGCATCTCTTGCAAAAAGAATCTGATTTGTCTATAAGGGGGCATGCACATGGTGTTGTCTTTCAAAAAAAATTCTAATAAGAGGTCTTTATGCAATCTTCCACGTCATTAGCCGTGCAGAATTTTCCTGACATATCTCAAATTTTTTCTGAGCGAAAAAAGAAGGAACAGACGCAAAAAAATCAAATAGCTTTCCCTGGTAACAACATTGAGACTTCTAATTGGGACACCCTGCTGCAAAAAGAACTGGAGGGAGGGCTTGCTGAAAGAATTGCTGAAGACATACTGTTGCAATTGGGTCAGAAATTTCAAAGCTATAAAGACCCTCGCGTTTGTTTCCCCACTTTTTTTGAAATAGAACGGATGTATTGGGGATTTAATTTTAAAAAATATTTAAGTGAAACTACGTTCACGAGATGTACAGAGGAGAATTCAGTCATTAGAAAGTGGATAGATTACAAAAACGAATGTAGAAACACTGAAAAGTATGAAGGACAAGCACAATATCATTTTAAGAAAATTGGGCTGGTGGTCAAAGAGATATTAGTAGAGAAGTGTATAAAACTTGAAAAAGAGCAGCCTTTAATTCACCTCAATGTCGATTGGATGGGAGAAGAATATACTGCAAACTTGCGATACAATATTGTAGTAAGGTTTTGGTTTACCGACGAAAACTCGCTGATGTATAAATCGAGTGCCTTGATTTCGAGCAAAATAGCAGAAATGAAAAATAAATTGTTTGGATGGGCTTAGAGCTATTAGGATGCAGCCATAAGCGGCATCCTATAGAGGGAGTTCAAAAAATCGTAAAGGCGTTTTGGATCTTTTTAGAAGAGTTCCATAAATCTATAAAAAGGTAACGCAATGTGCGATTATTTCTACCGCTGCTACCGCAGCTATCTTATCTTAATCACTCTATACCCCACGTTCCGGCCTGTACTTCGCACATAGCCTCCACGCGGGGCTTCCCGCTTTTGAGGCTACCGCCTCAAACCTTAGGATTTAGGGGGAATCTTGGGTTGTAAATATGCTTTCGGAAAAATATTGTCCGTGAAAGCTGCTGGGGATATGCCAAGGCATTTTGGCTCTTGCTATTTCCTTCAGCGTCCTGCCATCCAAGGCTACTAAAAAGGAGTTCTTGTTGTCATCGTGCATGACAGTCAGCACTACGCCGTCATCTTCAGACTGAGATTCGGGAGTGGGAACAAAGATAGGTTCCAGGACCTTATAACCGGGGGCGCTCCAGCGAGTCAGCTCTTGTGTTTCAAGGTCAAATTTGCCGATTTCATTCAAGCTAAATGACGGATCCAGTTCGTTGGATAATGTCAGATAGAGATAACGATATGGCTTTCCATCTAGACGATCATCTATACGAGGAAATTCCATGACGCGTTCCAAGAGGATTTCGCTGGCGATCTCCTGGCTGTTCAAGGAATAACGATAGCGCATCAGCCGTGTGTGCCAAGAGGGCTCGCTGGCAGCTGATACAGCTTGAGGAAAAATAGTTGTCATTGTCGAGATGTCCTGAAAGGCGACGAGGTCAATAATGAGTTCATCTTCATTTTCGGATTCATATGCATTCACATGGTGCCAGCAAAAAAAAGCATCGGTTGTGGCTTGTGAAACCAGCTTTCCGGTGCTTCTTTCTATGACAAGAAATCTTGTGCCTCTTTCCGGCTCCCATCGAAAGTTGTGTATATACGGCTTAGTCGTTGTTAAAAGGTCCAGCGGTCTGACTACCAATGGAAACTCTGTCAGTACCAGATAATGCTGAGTCATGGCAAAGCTATGCATATAAGCAGGTTCTTCTACAGGTACTTTTGCGATAACTTTTCGAGATGAAGATCCTTCGTCCAGGCTATAGAGAACATACTTGCTTTCCCGGCCGAATTCGATCAGATAATTTAGCGTCTCTTTCGAGGTAAAGTCTAGGTGGGGGTGTGCCGATTCGAAGCATTTATTCTTAGGTAAATCATCCTCAAATCTAAATGTGCCTTTTGTCTCTAAGGTATGCAGGTCAAAGGATGCGGGTCCAGGAGCTTCTGTTAAGGCGACATAGTCGTTTCCATATTTAAAGACATTCACAGACGCATTCATTACCCAGTGGCTTGAATCGACGAAAAAGCTGCGCATTTTGTTCCAAAATGTCTGCTTAGAGGCAAAGCCATCATAATCAGAGCTGTTATGGCGCATCACTGCATCATAGGCCTCTGAGAGCAAGAAGCGATTGGTGTACGAGACTTTGCCGTCATGGAAGGCAAAACCATGCAGCATGGCAAGGCCATCAAAAAGATGGCTCACCCGTGCGCCATCCTGATAAACTGGAATGGAGCTGTTGCGGATAAAGGTGCCGTTCAGCCAATGTGGGAACTCTCCTTCTGCCCGTAAAGGCAGGGCTTGAACTTCTTGCGACAATTCGGTATGCAAAGCGGTCGTCTTGGCATTCATCCAGAATGCAATAGCGAATGCTACCATCGTAATAATTAAAATGAATAAAAATTTCCTGTGCATTATAGTACCTATTTTTCTAATCGATCATATTGCTTTAAAACGCTTTCACACCACTCAAGAGCAGCTTTGACTTGCCTTAACCCAAAATCCAGTGTCATCAGCCAGTACGGAAGGCCCGGCTCGTCTTTTTGTTCAGTCTGCAAGTTATCCTGGATGGCTTGATATATTTTTTTCTTGCCTAATAAGGCTTGACGGAATTCCTCGACGTGTTTTCGTGTCGTGGATACAGGCGCAAACTCGCCGAAAAAGAGTTTAAGCAAGAGCTCGTTGCGAAATTGTTCCGCCTCGACGGGTTTGTTCAGCCATGTTTTCAATTCCTTTCTGCCCGCTGCAGTCAATTCATAGATATTTCTCTGACGTTCATTTTTAGACAAATCTTCATGCTGTACGACAAGGCCTTCCTTCACCAAGGTCGCTAATACAGGATAGATAGAGCTATAGGACTCTTTCCAAAAATATTGCGTGCTGCCTTCCATGAGCTTCTTTATGTCATAGCCAGAGCTTTTTGGTGCTATAGCTAACATTCCCATGATGGCATATCGACTCTTGTTGCTTTTAGCCATAATTGTGAAACCTCGACTAATATATCAGTATGATATATCGAATAGATATATTATGAAAAGATAAATTTATTTAAGTGTTTAAGTGAATACCTAGTAACGAATCAAGTAATGTTTGTTGAGTTAAAATAAGTTTATGTGTATTATATTATATAATAATTAAATTAAAGATAAATGTTCAGCACTGTACAAAGTGCATAATTTATTCCACCGCAGAGCCCACAGAGGGACAAAACTTGCAGATCATATATTTTATGTAGGGTGGTGAATAATCACAATTCGAGAAGTTATGCGATATTTTATATTTTTATTTGTTGTTTGTATTTTAACCTTGCGGACTTATGGTGTTGCCGATTCAGTAACGCCCTCTACACAGCGGGACACTTCGGCTGTAGAGGTGGTTTGTTCATCCACGGAATGTTATACCATTATCAAAGAATTGGGCCGAGGAGCTTTTGGCAGAGTCTGTGCTGTGGAAGACTCTAAAGGTCGAAAGTTTGCTCTTAAAACCTATATCATCGATCACATGGAATGGTTTGCAGGGCATATATACAACGACATCGAAAGAGAATTTATGCGGGGGCAGCAGCTCGAGCATCCGAATATCATAAAATCATACGATTTCTTCACCTCTTCTGCCGAAAAAAAGGAAATGCGTAGTCATCTTGTGCTTGAACTAGTGGAAGGAAGGACCCTATATGAAACCGATCAAGCTTCTTTCTCCTGGCAGGAGGCCTTAATCCATGCCGATCAGTTTTGCAATGCCTTATACTATGCATTTTCTCAGGGATTGATGCACATTGACTTGCATCCTGGAAATATTATGCTAAGCAATGCCTCTGAAATAAAGATTATCGATCTGGCCAGCTTTGCTTCTTTCGAAGAAATCCGTCGTTTTGCTGCTGATGTGCAAGAAAATGCCGCTGAGGCTGGTGCAGCAGTAGTTAATACTAGCAACACCTTGATCATGCCAGAGGCCTATGGTTTGAATGTAAAGACAGCTGCTTTGAAGCAGTTGAAGCTTAAAAGATTTTTTTTGAGACATCCTCATCTTCTGAGCAAATTCAGGAGATTTTTTGCCGATCAAAACGTAAGGTTTGCAGCATCACCAGCTGATCGTCTAGAGGAAATACCGACTGTTCAATCCGAAAAAACCATCTTTGATGAAATGTTTATTTATTGTGTGACCAATATCTGTGTGGATATTGTATTGAAATCGGACTTCAGCCCCGATGTCAAAGACCACCTATGTGCTGAAATCAAAAAAATCGCCTTGAATCATACAGAGGATGTCGCCGAACACAAAGAGTCTTCTGTGGATCATTATCTCTATAGGGTGATCGATATCCTAGAGCACTTCCAATCCAAATAACCCTCAGATATAAGATGACTATTCAGCATTGTCCAAAGAGTGTAACTGGTTGAACCACAGAGCCCTCAGAGAATACAGAGAGATCAAAACTAGAGGTAAACTATGATTCCAAAAAAAGAATTTTATTTTGTTCGCCACGGACAAACCGATCACAATCTTGCAGAGGGTAAAATAAAGGCAGATCATCTCGTCGATATTTCCTTAAATGCCAAAGGCAAAGAACAGGCTGTTGCTATCGAACCCCTGGTGGCACTTCTGCCTATAAAAACAGTTTGTGCAAGTGGCTTGAAACGTGTTCAAGAAACAAAAAATATCATAGCCGGACGCCTACAAGTGCCGCATTATGAATTCCATGATCTCGGCGAATGCTCTGCTGCAATCTGGAAGGATATGACCAGTCTGGGGATGTATTCGCCTCTGCCAAGAGAGGGGCATGCCTTTGATTTTATTGAACGGGTACGAAATGGCTTGAATCAAGCGTTATCTTTACCAGGTCCCTGTTTAATTGTGGCTCATGGAGGCGTTCATTGGGCTGCCTGTGCTTTGATGCGTATTCAACAGCATGATTGGTATCTCGAAAACTGCGGCGTGGTCCATTTCACCTTCGATGGCGATCAAAAATGGGCTGCTAAGAAGCTAAATTAATTTAAATATAAAGGTTTATAATGAATAATGTTTCTAATACATCTAATGTAATAAAATATGAGAATAGCATCGCGCAGATACATGAGCAGCATCTTGAAAAATTGTCATTGGATGATCAGCAAATATTAGAGTATCTGGATTGGAATAGCTTGGCCAATTTGTCACTGGTAAATAAAGCGTGGCATCAATGCGTAAGAAAGTTAGTGCGCTATACAAAGCCTGAAATTGAAAATTTTGTTGATTTAACGCTTTATAACAAGATTCAAAAGTGCGTGGCGGCTAATTTCAAACGCGAGAGCTATGTGAACGCCGCTATGCAGTTAGCCAAGAGGTTTTATGAAGTTAATCCCAGAGGAATTCATGATAACAAATATGGTGCAGCCTTTACCATGACTCCAGAGCTGTTGTATTATGCCATGTTCTTGGCTAAAAATGAAACAGTCCTGGAAGTCGCAGGTGCAAGCGGAGAAAATGCGGCATTGCTCGCCTTTTCCGGGGCTAACCGCGTATATATGAATGATATCGTACCGGAAGAAATAAGCGCTTTTAAGAGATTGGTCTCCACATTGCCTGAACAAGTGCAAAACAAAATTGAACCCATACAGGGAAATTGTTTATTTCTGGACCAGTTAAAACCCGAACTTATAGGCTCTGTAGGCTTATTGATATGCCATAATTTGCTACACTTCTTCAACGATAAACAGCAACAAGCTTTTTTTGAAATGATGAAGAAGGTCTTAAAGCCTGGTGGAATGGCTATCTTTACTGTGAATGCCTGTTATTCGACTCCGACGAGTAAAGAGATTTTCGAAAGCTACCCTGAACAGTCAGCATGGCTATTTGCAGACTGTCTTGAACATAATTATCTGATCTCAGATTCGCCCATAAGTGTTGTGCACCGTTTTGCGATGAAATCTCAACCCAGCGAAGTGTCGGTAAACTTTAAGCAATACTATTTATGGTTAAAAGATAATACTACCGGATACAAATGGATAGAAGACCGATCGGGTTATAATGCCTTGCCTGATGAAGCTGCTTTGAAACTGAAACAAGTTGTAGATAAAAAATTTAAAAGCATGCAAAATTATAGGATGGGTTCCGTACGTATGGTGATGAGCGCTTATCATATGTTTAATCAAAATAATTTAGCCGCCCTATTTAAAAAAGCCGGATTTGAAGTTCAAAACACCTTTTTGATAGACGGGAAGGGACACCTTGCATTCACTAGCGATCCTTATGGAAAAGTCCTTAAGATAGGTATTGTCGTCAAATCCCCTAAGAAAGTCTAAATACCTTGTTTTTTCAGGCGTTAGCCATGGCAGTCTATCGCCCGAAGTTAATATTTTGGGTGATAGGCATAACTTGCATGCGGTGTAATTCTAGATGCCTTAGGGATATGCTTAGGCTGTTTTGACTTTCCACTCATCCATTAGCAGTCTAGTGACTGCACATCCTCCACATACAATGACGAGTATATTTCGATATTTACGCATATCGAATTTGGCATGATAAATTAGCGCTAGGGCAGCTCCACAAGCGGGTTCGACCAGCACTCGATGTTGGTCTGCAAACAGCAAGGCTGCTTCCACGGCTTCTTTATCCGATACGATATGGGGAACTATCGGGTGCATGCGGCTGTATTCAAGAGCCTGAGGGGTCACGGTTTTGGCACCTAGGGAAGAAGCGAGAGTGTGGATAGAATCTAAAGTCACTAGTCTTCCTGCTTCCACAGACCTAGCAAATGAAGCTGCACCCGCAGTTTCTGCGGTATGCACATGCACGTCCCCCCATCCTGCTTCATGCAGCCCTTGTACCACACCGCAAAGCAGCCCTCCCCCGCCGACAGATAGACAAATGGCATCGGGTTTGATGTTTTTGTCTTTAATTTCATGTATGAGGGTAGCATGTCCTTTCCAAATAAGGGGATGATCGAAGGGGGAAATATAAAAGCTGCCGGGTTCTTTAGCTAGTTCACGGGCAAGTACATCGGCTGCATTCCAGTCTTTACCATGGACTATTACCTCTGCGCCTTCACGTTGGATCTTTTCAACCATAAGTGGTGGCGTGGATTCAGGGATGACGACTTTGACAGGTATATGCAATAATCGGCCCGAGTAAGCCACAGCTAGGCCGGCATTGCCGCCGGAAGAAGAGACAAAAGCTCGGGCGCCTTCCTGATAGGCATAATGGGAGCATAGATAGCCGATACCCCTATTTTTAAACGATCCACTGGGTTGTAGGGCTTCCATTTTCAAATAGACCTGACTGTTGCTCAGGTGGCTCATTTCAGAAGATGCCAGTAAAGGCGTGTTTATATGCATTTCGATCATTTTTTATTTCTCCGCATAAAAGCCTGATAGCTTACTATCGAACGTACTATAAGTATTCGTAAGATCCAAGTCGCGCATCATTATTCTCCCATCCGCTTGAGGTAATTATAAACGCTTGCTCTCGATATATGTAAATACTGAGCAATAGAAGGAACGGCATTTTTTAAATTAAAAGCGCCTTTATGGTATAAAAACTGCACCAGATCTTGTTTTTGCTTTTTGTTCAGATGGTTCAACGATAAATGATGTTCTTGAACATAGGATTGGATCAAAGAGACGATGGATTCCTCGTTCTGGCTGCTGAACATTTCAATCGGATTTTGCGCTTGCAAGGGGATTTTTAAAAATTGCTCCAGCAATATGTAGGTATCTTGTGCAAAACTCGCGTCCACATTGAAACATATTAATCCAATTGCCTTACCTTTGAGATTGCGAATGGTAATCGAAGTGCACTTTAAAAAACGTCCGTCCCAATTTCTTTTATAATAGGGAGGAAAATAGTCGGGAAAAGAGTCTGTAGGAATATTAAGCTCTTGAAGAGGCGATGCATCCCCTATCTTTCTTTGTGAGAGGTTGTGATAAATCGCAACGAGTTGCCCTTGGCTTAAGTCGTGCACAGCGGCTTCGACAAAAGGATGAAAAAGCTCGACGATGGCTTTGATGAAGGG
>CAYMKI010000076.1:0-14270 GCA_964390695.1 uncultured bacterium | reverse complement strand
ATCGTTTTGTCTACCCAGGGCTTTGCAGAGGTTTTAAATAAGGGCTGTCCTCTGGTCTTGGGCGGACCTCTGCCGCATGTGATGGCAGCTAAAGCCGTGGCTTTCAAAGAAGCGAATCAGCCCAGCTTTGAAGTATATGCCCGCAAGATTGTGGACAATGCGGCCGCTCTGGCCGGCGGGTTTCTGGAAAAGGGCGTGCGCCTAGTTTCCGGAGGCACCGAAAACCATCTGATGATTGTGGATGTGAGCGGTTTCAACCTCAATGGCCGCCAGGCCGAAAACGCTTTGAGACAGGCGCATCTCACGCTCAACCGGAATGCCATCCCCTTTGACAAAAATGGACCTTGGTATACCTCGGGTATTCGCCTGGGCACACCGGCTTTGACCACCTTAGGAATGGGTGCCGCGGAAATGCGTGAAATCGCCGACATCATCATCAATGTGCTTAGCCATGCGCAACCCGCTGTGACTTCTTCGGGTCAGGCGAGCAAAGCTCAGGTGATCGTCGATGCTGCCGTGCTCGCCAAAAACCAGCAGCGCGTAAAAGAGCTATTAAGCAGGTATCCGTTATATCCCGAAATAGAGATTTAATTTTTTTTGAATTTTCTTTTCTCTTTTCATGGAAATAAATCATAATGAAATTAGAGTAGCTATACAATAGTAGGAGCAAACAATGGCAAAAGCAAATAAAGAACAACCTTCTTCTGATTCTTTTAGCAAAGTGCAGGACAGAATAGACCAATCCGTGTTGGAATCGCGCCGAATTTTCCTCTGTGATGCGATTGACAATGACACCGCTCAAGATGTGATTAGAAAATTATGGTACCTGGACATCCAAAATCCAGGCAAGCCAATATTACTGGTGATCAACAGCCCCGGCGGAGCCGTGGACTCGGGATTTGCCATCTGGGATCAAGTCAAAATGATCTCTTCGCCTGTTTATACCCTGATCACCGGGCTGGCAGCCTCGATGGGATCTGTCTTGAGCCTGTGCGCCGAACCTAAGCGTCGCTATGCCACCCCCCATTCCCGCATCATGATTCACCAGCCGCGGCTCAGCGGGGTCATCCAAGGACAGGCCACAGACCTGGAAATCCAAGCCAAGGAAATGATTAAAACCCGCCAGATCTTAGTGGATATTTACGTCGGCGCGACCGGAAAGGCTCAGGAAGAAATCGAAAGGGCCATAGATCGCGATACCTGGATGACAGCGCAAGAAGCCAAAGCCTTCGGCCTCTTGCATGACATCGTCTCCTCTTTCGAAGAAATATCCATGTAAACATGGATACAGCAATTTCCGTTAAAAACTTGAATGAGCCCCAACAAGGGGCTAATGAGGGTAGCCCAGGGGAAGTCAGCCCCGCAGGGGCAACGCGTCTCTGGGTAAAAGAGGATGCAGCGGAAATTGCTGGCATGGAAATCACGCTTCCTTTTTCCAAGTATGCCGGTTCAGGCAATGACTTTATATGCATAGACAATCGGGCGGGATCCGTTCCTGTTTATAGCCCTGCGGCATTTTCCAGGCTGTGCGACAGAAAGCGCGGGATTGGTGCCGATGGGCTTATCCTGCTAGAGACATCTTCCCGGGCTGACTATAAAATGCGCATATTTAATGCCGATGGCGGGGAAGCGGAGATGTGTGGGAATGGGGCGCGTTGCCTGTACAAATTTATGCACGAGATCGGCTTGACTCAACCTATTTATTTTATCGAAACGCAAAAATCGATGATACGTTTGCGCGGCGAGGGCTCGGCGGTGTGCGTGTCGATGCCCGAGCCGTGCGATGCACGCAGGCCCATCACCTTGCCTCTCAATGACACTCCATGGGTATTCCACTACATCAATACCGGCGTGCCTCACGTCGTGTGTTTTGTGACGAATCTGCAAGACAATCAGTGGATGGATATGGCCCCGCAAATTCGCTTTCATCGTCACTTTCAGCCAGCAGGGGTAAATGTGAATTTTGTGGAGATCGATGCCTTGCAAAGGCTGCACATCCGCACCTACGAGCGGGGGGTAGAGGCCGAGACACTTTCTTGTGGGACCGGCGCTACGGCCGCTGCCTTGATAGCAGCCCAATGCTACGGACTTTCCTCCCCCATCACGCTTGTTCCGAGATCTAACGAAAATTTAAAGGTCCATTTTCAAAATTCTCCAGAAGGCTTCAGGCTAGTAGAACTGTATGGCCCGGCCGAGTGGATATTTAGGGGAATCGCGACTCTGCATGCAGAATGGTGACATTTAGATTGAAGAGAAGTGATTTTTTGTATACTATTTATATTATATATCTTCTAGAAAAATTAGGTTTAATATGTCTGCAAAATCAAATTTAAAAGCGCAAAATCCCCTGATTCTTAAATGCCAAAGGCTCATGGAAGCTTTTGCCAAATCAGATGACGAACGCGATTTTTATTTGGATCGCCTTGAAGGGTTCATCGTCTATGTCGATTTAGATAAGTCCAGCCATGATCTTGAGCTTTTAGAAAAAGAACTGAAGCTGCATAGCGACCGCTATTGCTTAATTCCCAAGCTGACATTTTACGAAACCAAGAAGATCATGGAAGGCTTTGTCAACGAAAAAGTCTATGATATCGATACTAAAGAAAAACTGCTCGATATTATTCAATCCAAAGAAGCCCGTGAGAATTTTCTGGAGTTTGTCTACGACCACCATGCGGAACTTGAAAAATGGCAGCAATATTACCAGGAAAGATCCCGTATCCGCATCATTGAATGGTTGCGAAACAACCACTTTACTTTTGTCTTTGAAGAAGATCTCGAGATTCCCAAATCTGTCATAGAAAAAGTGAAGAAAGATTTATTTGAAGCCAAAACCTCCAAAGATGTCTTGAATGCGAGAAAAGTGATCAGTGCCAAATCTAAGTCTTACTACTCTACCGAAGCCCTGAATCCCCGTCCTAAGAGAGGACGACCTCCAAAGCAGATCATCAAACACGAGATTGAACCGCAAGCTTCTTTGGACATCTATACCACAGTACCCTCAGAAGCACGTCTGTTTTTATTTGCTCCTGAGCATTCCAGCTCCTCGATTATTGCCTTCTCTTCCAAATTTGAAAGCGAAGAGCAAATGCTGGCCAGCCGAAGATCTCAATTTGCACAACCTCAGATGACATTGGAAAGCCTTAACCAGAAACTTGCTGCCCTGAGAAACTTGTCTAGCCGCTGGTTGGAACAGCCGCAAAAATCAGAACAAGACGAAATGTCTGAAAAATACCATTCGGAAGCAGATGAAGACGAAGACGATTATGAGGATTTTGAAGACGAAGATTTCGATTCCGAAGAATTAGACGAAGAGGAGTTTAAACCTCTAAAGTCCGCCAAAAAATCAGAGCCCGCTTCCAAGCAACACAAAGGCAAGCCCGCTTCCAAAACACCAGCAGCGACCAAGAAAGCATCTAAGGCTCCCAAGGCTGCTGCTCCGGCAAAGAAGTCAACGCCTAAAATTAAACCTCGCCCTTCGGCAGCTAAAGCAAAATCCATCGTTAAGAATAAAAACTTGAAAACGAAGAAGTAATTCATTCGCTAATAGTCTATGTGTGCAGGCTGAATTTTGATGGCCAGGGCTTGTTCCGCTGCCTTGGCATACATCCATTTCATGTTGTTCTGCACGCAGGTTTTGATATCTTCCGGCAAGTTTGGTTTGGCTAATAGAGCATATGAGGCCAATAAGGATTCGGTGTATTTTCCCTCATAATACGCGCATAGTGAAAACTCAAACAGCAGTCCATAGTTGAACATCCACTCCATAATAAACAGTCCCGTAGGAGGAGTCTGCAGATGCAGCCCTTTCAAGGCAGCACGGTAGCCTTCGCCGAACCTGTTATGCCTGCGGTAGTAACTGGCCAATCCATATAGCGGCTCCACCCGGTGAGGGGCATAGTTAAAGGCATCTTCATAGGCGGCGATGAATTCCTGTTCATCGTGGTTCAAAAGCTCTTTCATCAAGGCGATTTTGTATTTGGACCAAAAGATCTCATCCCTCCATCCTCCCATGGCTATGCGATTTTGGTAGTTTTCGATGGCTTTGGGATAATTTTGACCGTCCATATAACTTTGAGCGAGATAGAACACATAACGGCTATTGTTAGGCTCTTCTTTGAGAGCTGCTTCCAACACCTGTGCGTCTTTGAGATATTTCTCAGGGTCTTTAGAACGCGCTCCTCCGCCAATCCTGTGATACACGATCTGATCCAATAATTTATATGTTTTGGCTTCGGTGGAGCCTAAGCCTTCATGCAGAACGCCCTGCCACTTCCATTCGATATGGTTGTTGATGAGATGAAATCTTTCGTAGTTCGTGCCGCAGTCTTGCACTTGAATAAAATATCCATCCAAGGTCAATGCCGGCCATTTAAAGTCGGGCGGATATTCAAAGACATCGTCCGCATCGATGATCAAGACATAGTCCGCCTTCCCCTTGGCTAGTTGCAAGGCTTCGTTGCGGTTGTGCGAGAAATTTTTCCAAGGTCGTTCATGCAGTTCTCCTGGAATATCTTTCATAAACTCCTTGATCATCTCCTGGGTGCCGTCCGTGGAACCTGTATCTACAATCACCCAGTAGTCGATCAAAGGCTTAGTGCTTGATAGGCAGCGGCGGATCACCTCGGTTTCATTTTTGACAATCATATTTAAGCACACCGTGGGTTTATCGGCTGCAAGGGTAAAGGAGATCCAGAGGAAGTAGATAAGAAATAGTTTGCATGATTTCATAAGGTGTTTTCTCCGCAAGACATATTATGTAATGGATTTTTGAGCAAAGAATACTAGGTATTTGCAAAGTCCCTTTCGGACGGCATGATACTGATAGTGGTAAGACAGAAAATCGCGAGTTTGAGTGCGCGTGCTCCAACCGCACCACTCCCCTAAATAGGACCAAGCTAAGGCCGGAAAGGAATAGAGGTATAATCGCCTAGATGACGGCAACACTAGGGGTGTCGCGTCCGTAATCTTAAGACCTTGAAATCCTTGATCTTTTAGGTATTGTTCAAAATTCGGAGCAGATTCCATGGAAGACACTGCCCACCCGTTCACCGCCTGTGCCAGCAGTTTTTTTTCTTCCGCGCTATACTCGTTTCGCACCTGGAAGCCATCGGCCAGAATCAGACGCCCTCCCGGTTTTAATACCCTCCAGGCCTCTCGGATGAATTCGCGTTTATCTTCTGCGTGGCATACGCTTTCTATCGCCCAGACCACATCGAAAGTGTCCGAGGTAAAGGAAGTTTGCGTGTAGTCCATGACCGAAAATTCAGGAGATGGGGTTAGCTGCCGGCGAAGGGCTTGCTCCTTTGCCAAGGCAACTTGCTTTTCACTCAAGGTAATGCCCACTCCTTTTGTCTGTCTGTGTTCAGCTAGCCAGAATACACTCCCGCCATAGCCGCAGCCGGCATCCAGCACATAGTCTCCTGCCTGTATTCCGGCAATCTCGGCCAAGGTTTCATTTTCCTTTGCCAATGCTTGTGATAATGTCTTGGTACTGGCATCCCAAAAGCCGGCATGCATGGCTAGGCTGCGATCTAAGTCCCACCAGCGTCTGTAGTTGATTTCGCAGGTGTCGTAATAATGGATAATTTCTTTTTTGATTTGTTCTTTGGTCATCTTGGCTGCCACCCTCCGCTTTGAATGTTGATTAAAATAAACATTTTGTTTGAAGCTGTCAAGGTAACTTTATGAACAGTCGCCTGAATAGTTACTGAAATGTTATTCATGATTTGATACTAATAAATATTAATTAATTTAATAAAAATTTAAATATAATCAAGTCTTTAAAATCAATATGTTATAATATGTTTATAATTATTATGAATAATATTCATGGAGGTAAATAATGAATATAGATGCAACTACAACTCCTATTGCTTACATTAGTCCAAATCATGCATCCGATTATTTTATGCGAGAGGGTGTTTATGGAGCTAAGGTCATCCACAATAATGAACCTATTTATCTTCGAATGGAGCGTATAACGAAAGAAAATACAGAGAGTTGGAACCAATATAGAAAGATGAGCACATGGGTAGCTAATTGTCATTCTCGAGATGTTTTGAGTGTATTTTTGCAAATGGTGGAAGATGATAATGTTCCAGAATATAACGAAAGATTGATACAAGTTTTTGGCTTTTCTCGAGACGAGTATCAGTTATTTACTGAAAAAGCCAAAGCTCTGAAGGAAAAAAATGCCCTCGATAAAGTAAGGAACATTATTCGAGCCAACTCTGTGGGTATGGATCATATGACTACGGCTTTTGATCCAGAGAAAGAAAATTATATCGTATATGCCACGACAAATCCCGACTTTAACATACTTGGAAAACCAGAAGTTCTTACAGTAAAAAATTTTATTGATAGCTATAATGATATTTTGATTTCGGTAGGTGCCGATTTTTCGAAAGGTCGCGCTTCTTCTATACAGAATAACAGCTTTCATAATAGAGGTATTTCTAGAAATCCCTGGTGGGTATTCGAAGAAAAATATGCGGGCTTATCCATGCTGTTACATGGATTTATCGGAGCCGTAGCGGAAAAATATTTTTTAGAAAAAGAATATATGACTGTTAGACCCATAGGCAGTATGCAGAGCATTATATCCAAAAACCTGGAAAAAGGAGATGGGTTTCTTCATAGAAGCACAGGCGAACGCGTTGATTTAAGCCAATTGGTAGTATCTCCAAAGGATGCAGAAGGCAATACAAATTACATTAAAGTATCGGCCCTTTCACGCATCTTCAACAAAGCTTTAGTCAGCCAAAGTTAAAACCCAACATACTCCAATCGCGTTACAATAAGCGCGCAATTAGAGTATGTTGGGTTTAAAATATCGTAACAGTTCTAACGGCTATTAGGCAAACCAATCATAAAGCGGAGAGTAAGAGGTGAAGAGCGCACAGAGGTATAGAAATGTGCCCCATAAACCCACCCTCCGCGCCTCTTGACTTTTGCCTATTAGTGCGAAAAAACGATCCCAACCTTAAATTTTAACATCCTGCCGGCGAAGCCGATCCTGTTCATCCTGTTTAAAACATAATAAGAACAAAGATGGGCAGGATCGGCTTCGCCGGCAGGATGGAAAAGCTGGCACAGGATTTGAGGTTTCAGGCTGTATAAGGCAAACCGAATGCAGCCTTAAGCAAATCTTCCATGATCTCTTGGCGTCCTTTTCCGGCTAGATCTCCATGGAAGTTGTTGGATTTCCATCCATATTTTATGGCAATGAAAGCACCGGCTGTTTGTGTCCAACCTGTTTTTTCAGAAGCTTCGACTTCGGCTTTGGGCGTGGTTACCCCTTCTGATATAGCTGAAAATTCCCAGGTGTGGCCATAAAACCATACTTCGGCAGTCGTAATAGATCTGTCGACCCATACAGCGCCTGTGTGTGTGGTGAAAATTTCGCTATTATTTATAGGGTTAATTCTTTCAAGCATAACCCCATTCTCTAGGGAAATCAAAACCCGCAAGGTACCATCTAGGACATGTCAATTCAGTATTCGGCTAAGTTCAAGTGCGATTTAGGGGCGCAAGATGGATTTTAAATCTTAACATCCTGCCGGCGAAGCCGATCCTGTTCATCCTGTTTAAAACATAATAAGAACAAAGATGGGCAGGATCGGCTTCGCCGGCAGGATGGAAAAGCTGGCACAGGATTTGAGGTTTCAGGCTGTATAAGGCAAACCGAATGCAGCCTTAAGCAAATCTTCCATGATCTCTTGGCGTCCTTTTCCGGCTAGATCTCCATGGAAGTTGTTGGACTTCCACCCATATTTTTTGGCAATAAAAGCACCGGCTGTTTGTGTCCAACTTGTTTGTTCAGAAGCTTCGACTTCAGTTTTGGGCGTGGTTACCCCTTCTGATATAGCTGAAAATTCCCAGGTGCGGCCATTAAACCATATTTCGGCAGTCGTAATACATCTGTCTACCCATACAGCGCCTGTGTGTGTGGTAAAAAGCGCGCTATTTTTTGGGGGATTAATTTTTTCAAGCATAATCCCATTCTCAAGGGAAATTAAAACCCGCAAGGTACCATCTAGGACATGTGAATTCAGTGCATTCAAAGCTAATTCTTTCTTCAAGTTTTTCAATCTATTTTGTGCTCCGGTAAGGGTATCATCTTGACTGTGCGGCTGTTCGTCAATGTTGGAAGATACGGCAAAACCCTGTACATGCGGATTTATAAGTGTTTCATGAAATAATTGCTGAATCCATTCTGCTACGGCATTTTTGGCCGCATCGATTTTCATCTGATTCCCTGATGTGACCAAAACTTCCACTTTGCGGCCTTGCATTCCCCCATGAGCATTCACCGCATCTTGGATGGCTTGGATTTCCTGATTAGTAAGAGCGTGCTCTTGTTTTGGGCTGGGAATGAGCAGGCCTAGGTAAGGGGGATTGGATAATTGCATGATAGGAATCTCCTATGAAATTGGGGTTTTAATTATATCGAATATTTATATCACTTCGTCGAATTAATTTGAAATTCTTGACTACAACTACATTCTTTGTTTTTCTATAGATGATCCAAACAACCCGAAATTTTTGCATTTCGACCTAGCCAAAATAACACAATTCTTAAAAGGCTGACCCATGGCTCGGAAAATTTTATTGCCTCTCCTGGCTTTTATGGGAGCGATCTTTGGACTTTATACCGTCCATTGGAGTCAAAAACAGGTGCCAACCCCTCCCATTCTGTTTCCTCCTGCGCACTCCCCGTATCCGCATTCCATAGCTGCTGCCGGAATTATCGAAGCCTCTTCGCAAAATATATCCATTGGCACACCCTTTAATGAGATCATCCAAAAAATTTATGTGACCGAAGGCGATTATGTGCAAGCTGGAGATAAACTCTTTGAATTGGACTTGAGGAGTTTACATGCGCAGTTGGAGTCCGCCCAAGCCGGCGTGCATCTCGCCGAGGTGGATTTAGCCGATAAAGCAAAGCAGTATTCTTTTTATCAGCGGTTGAAAATGACTGATGCGGTCAGCGAGCAGATCTATCAACAAGCCTACTATGCCTATTTGGAAGCAGAGGAAAACCTGAAAGTGGCCCAAGCTAGCCTCAATGAGGTCAAAGTAAATATCGAAAGATCTATCATCAAGGCTCCGGTCTCAGGAAAAATCCTCCAAGTCAATATCCACGTAGGAGAGATCGCCCCTGTCATCCCCTTCATTTCGGCTCAATCCACCTGGTTGACCGCTGCCAATGGCACGCTAATATTGATGGGCACGGTGCAGCCTTTGCAGGTCAGAGTGGATATCGATGAAGACGACGCATGGCGATTTGAACCAGGAAGCAAGGCCACGGCATTTGTCAGAGGAAACCGCAATATTCACTTTCCCTTGGAATTTTTACGTGTCGAACCTTATGTCATCCCTAAGACCTCATTCACTGGACAAACAGTGGAGAGGGTCGATACCCGTGTGCTGCAAGTGCTGTATCAATTTGATAAACATACGCTGCCCGTTTATCCAGGACAAATACTAGATATTTTTATTGAATCTAAACCGATCGGAGACCTTCTAAAAAGATGAAGCCATTCCTATTTATATTGTGCTTATGCTTGACAGCATGTAAAGTTGGACCCAACTATCACCCTCCTGTGGTAGAGGTGCCGTGCGAATTCAGTGAAGTTTCACCTGATCAAATGGTAGAGGTTGAGGACGAAGATCTAGTGCACTGGTGGTCTATCTTTCAAGATCGATTTCTCGATGAACTCCTTGATAGGGCTATGAGCCATAATTTTAACTACCGTATAGCTTTGGAAGGCGTTTTTCAGGCAAGGGCCATCTACTGGATGCAGTTTACCCAGCTGCTGCCGGAATTCGACGCGACCCTGGGAGCTTCTCGATTCCGCACCAGCCAATCTTTTGGGCCTTCGGTGGATGCCGCGTCTGCCACAACAGCTATTTCGCCCATACAGAATTTCTTTATGACCGGATTGGATGCTATATGGGAGATCGATCTATTCGGCAAGCTAAGAAGATCGGCCGCGGCGGCTTATGATCAATGGGAAGCTTCGGCCGAGCAATTGCGAGGGGTGAAACTGACGGTTATTAGCGAAGTGGCCAACACCTATTCCGTCATCTGCGCATACCAACAGAAGAAGCATATCGCCTCAGACATTGTACGCTTGGACGAGGAATTTGTAGGCTTAGCCCAGAGCCGTGTAAATGCAGGTCTAAGCGATATGATAGAGTTAGAGCAAGCCAAAGCTGTTTTGGAGGCGGATAAAGCGCAATTAGATCTCTTGGAATCGGCTTTAAAAGACACGATTTACTCCATGTCTATTTTGTTGGGTATGCTCCCGGAGGAAACCATCGCGCTCTTCCAAACGCAAAGAACAATACCTCAGGCCGAGGGTTTGATACCGGTAGGCTTACCCTCTGATCTGCTGCGCAGGCGTCCTGATATCAGAGCTTCCGAAAGGCAGCTGGCTGCAGCTACTGAACAAATCGGCGTGGCTGTGGCTTCCTTGTTTCCCACCTTGAGCTTAACCGGTTCGAGCAGTTCTTTTGCAGCAAACCCCTTGCAAGGGGCTAACGTGGGATTCACCAGCGATACCTTGAGCAAATTGTTCCGTCATCAAAGTCTTATTTGGGGTATAGGCGGATTGGCGACGACGCCGGTATTTGATTTTGGAAAAAGAAGCGCCGCCGTTGGTGAGCAGATGGCCATCCGCAATCAAGCCTATTACGCCTATCAACAAACGGTCATCGCCGCCTTTCAGGAAACCGAACAGGTCCTTCAAAGATATTTTAATGAGGAAAAGCGCCAGGCCAGCTTGGTCAAAGAATCTGAGGCGTATGGGAAAATTCTCAACCTGACCAAAGACCGTTTTCAGTCGGGTCTAGATAATTATACCCAGGTGCTTCAAGCCAAAGCGGTCTGGCTGGCTTCTTTAAATACTCTCACAGATAGCCAGCAGGCGCTGACTTCGGATTTGATAGCTATATACAAAGCGTTGGGAGGGGATTGGTGATGTTGACCTATGCCCTTAAGATGTTGATCGGCGACAAGGTCAAATATGTCAGTATCGTCCTGGGTTTGTGCTTTGCTTCTTTTATCATCACACAGCAAGCTGCCATACTAGTGGGGATCGTTAAACGCACATTTGGTTTCATCACAGATACTTCACAGCCTAATATATGGGTGGTGGATCCTACGGTTCAGTTTATAGATGATATCAAGCCCCTGAAAGACACCGATGTTTACCGTGTCCGCAGTGTCGACGGGGTAGAATGGGCGCTGCCTTTATACAAAGGCACTATTCAAGCGCGTTTGCACAATGGTACCTTCCAGACGTGCTTGCTCATCGGTATCGATGATGCCACATTAATCGGAGGGCCGCCGGTTATGCTCCAAGGTAAATTAGAAAATTTGCGCATGCAGGATGCGGTGATTGTCGACAAAGTGGGATCGCAAACCAAGCTGGCGATGCATAAAGACGATGTCCTGCAGCCTCTGCAGGTAGGTGATACCATGGAGTTGAACGATCATCGCGCCTATGTCGCCGGCATATGCCAGGTATCCCGCACCTTCCAATCACAGCCCGTCCTCTATACCACCTATCAACGCGCCACCACTTTCGTGCCTTCACAGAGAAAATTGCTTTCCTTTATCATCGCGCACACTAAGCCCGGGGAAGATGCAGAAGAGGTGTGCCGGCGGATCCGAGATCAAACCGGTTTTGCTGCCTATACACCGGATCAGCTCAAAAGACTGACGCTTGGTTATTATGTCAAATACACCGGCATCTTCGTCAATTTCGGCGTGGCGATTATTTTGGGATTTATCATCGGCACGGCGATTGCAGGTCAAACGCTCTATAATTTCACCATGGATAACTTGCCCTATTTCGCTGTTTTCAAAGCCATGGGCGCAGATAACCGGATGTTAATCAAAATTGTCCTGCTGCAAGCTTTGTTTGTCAGCGCTATAGGCTGGGGCATCGGCATGGGCTTTGCCTCCCTGTTCGGATTTTTGACCAGCGGAACAGAGCTATCGTTCAGCTTGCCGCTGGCTCTATATCTTCTAAGCGGGGCTTCAATTTTGATTATCAGCCTATTTTCTGCATTTATTTGCATTCAACAGATTGTAAAACTCGACCCGGCCATCGTATTCAAAAGTTAGGTCATGCATGAACACAACGCGACAAACCGTAATTCAATGTAAAAATATATGTAAACATTACGGAGAAGGATCCACCCGTGTGGATGCACTGAAAGGCATAGACTTGGAGATCTACCGCGGCGAATTGCGCATGTTGATGGGGCCTTCCGGATCGGGAAAAACTACTTTAATCTCGATTATGGCAGGGATCCTGAGCCAAGATTCCGGAATATGCCTGGTTAACGACATCGATCTTAATCACTTGCCGGATGCCGATAAAACCCATTATCGCGGTAAAAATATCGGCTTTGTCTTTCAGATGTTCAACCTCATTCCCACGCTAACTTGCGAGGAGAACATCTCCATCCCGCTAGTCATCCTGGGTAAGCCAAAGATGCAGGCTCTGGAAAAGTCAAAACATCTACTGAGTGAATTGGGAATGGCGGAGAAGATCGGTGTATATCCGCCCCAGCTTTCAGGCGGTCAGCAACAGCGCGTGGCTATCGCACGCGCCATGGCACATGACCCGCAGATCATTGTATGCGATGAACCCACCAGTTTTTTAGATGTGCACACAGGACATAAAATCATGGAACTGCTCAAAAAAGTCGTGGTGGAAAAACAAATTACGCTGGTGCTCATCACCCACGATGCGCGTATTGTTGAATTTGCCGACAAAATCGATCACATCGAAGACGGTAAGATAGTTCCGAAAGGGAGTTAAGGAATATCAAGCAAGCGTAACAGCCTTTGCCTATATTTCATGCCCGTTTGAATATAATCTGTATGGAAACTGATGCGGTCAATCATATGCTGCATATATAGTTTTTCAATTTTTTGCTGTTCTATTGGGATTTGGAAAGGTTGAAATTTTGGCCAAGGGTGGTTAGGTGCATTTATACTGAACTGCTGACCGGCTTGAATGCATGCTTCACGTGATGCGGCCGTTTTGCTGCTTCCTGGATTGAATGCGTGCAGGGCTTTGCCTAATTGAAGATAGTGTTCGTCAGAAAAAATGGTAAGGGCCGTGTGATGGGTGAGGTACCGCATTTTATTTATGCCTGCATAGGCTTCCCACGAAGGACCAAAGCCCAGGAGATATGAAAGGAGCTTATCGCTTGTGAGCTGATTTTGGCTGACGAAAGCTTCGGCAGCGATAGTGGCAATATCCGTATAGGTTTGATCGAAATTCTCTATAAATATGCGTGGATCAAATTCAGGCAGCGGATGCTCATTGACCAGTAAATGGTCTCTACGAGTGTTTTGCACCCATTTTAGATGGGGAAAATGCTTGGACCACTCTTCGATCGGAGCTGCTTCTTCCGATGAATAGTATCCTTCCACCACAAGCACAGGCTTAATCCCCGCCAAAACATACAAGGCATTCACATGGTTGTTTTTAAGGTTGGATTCGGGGAGAGATTTTATCAGCTGGATGTGTGGCTGCAGATGCGGAAAGCTGTCAAAGAGCGATGCTCGTGTGGCCTGCAAGTAAGAAGGATCATTGTCATCGGACTGCAAGTAGCCCACAATGCACTCTTGAAAACATGGAAGGCTGGGATTTAAAGTCGGAATGGAGCCTTCGGCTGAACTGCCAACATAAGGCGTTTGATCAGATGGAAAAGCGCCTGAATTAGATGAATCAAATTTATTTACCATAGAATTATATTAATTATTTGTGATTTTAAAATTGTATGAAATTATTGATGTATGATTATTTTAACCGGTTTGTTTTTATAAATCAACATGGCGTTTTCATTAAAAATGAATGGTAATTAGAGTGAACTATCAAACCTATATCATGAAAACGCCCTGATAAAGAGATAATAGGGAGAAAACTTCGGTAATTATGTATATAATTATTGACAGCAATCAGATTTTTAACATACATTAGCTTGCCAAAACAGTTAATAAATTACAAATTAAATGAAAGGATATTTTTTAATGACGATAAATATTGATTACAGTTCCTTTAGCATCTTCCCATTCGATGTACTTCCGAATATATACAATAATTTGAGTTCAGAGCTAGACACTGTGGCATTAGTGTGTAAAACGTGGAAAGAAGTAGTGGATAGCGTAATGTTTCGCGAAATGATGCGGGGGGGGGGGGGGGGGGGGGGGGGGGGGGGGGGGGGGGGGGGGGGGGGGG
>CAYMKI010000075.1:0-14398 GCA_964390695.1 uncultured bacterium | reverse complement strand
TCTCTGTGGTTCAAATCCTTTCACCCTACTTTTGCAAATCTCTGTGGTTCAAATCTTTTCACACTACTTTTGGTAATCTCTGTGGTTCAAATCCTTTCACCCTACTTTTGGTAATCTCTGTGGTTCAAATCCTTTCACCCTACTTTTGCAAATCTCTGTGGTTCAAATCCTTTCACACTACTTTTGGTAATCTCTGTATTTCAAATCCATAGCCGCGCTATCTCATTTGCCTGATTCAATCTGAGCTATGATTTAGGGGTAATTTGGGTTTATAGGTAACTTTTGAAGTAGCAGTTTCCTGCAAAGTCACAGCATAGAGTCCTGAAAGATGCGGGGCTAAATACTCATAAATCCATTTAGCTATGAATTCGGATGTGGGTGAATCTGTCTGCAAGGTGTCGTTCAGCCATTTATGTTCGAGGTATTCGTTGATCATCGGTTTGACTACATGGGAAATATCAGCAAAATCCATCACCATATTCGTTTTAGGGCCTTGTTGTATCATTTTTTCTGAATGTACATGAATGGTCAATCGATACGAATGGCCATGGGGATCCCTGCATTGGCCATCGTGATGTTTTAAAGCATGACCTGCTTCAAAATTAAAAGATTTTTCTAGTTCGAACATTTTAGGCTTTCCTTGCAAGTATTTTTGACAAGAGCAGGCTAATTATGATAACCTGAAACTAATTGTAACAAATAGTCTTTTTTATTTTCATTCACATTTTATGAAAAAAACACTGGTCATGAAATTTGGAGGGGCATCTGTAGCTACCCCTAGCCATTTTTTTCGGATTGCGGATATCATCATTCAGCGCAAATCCATATATCCACGCATAGCTATAGTTGTCAGCGCTATGGGCAATACTACCAATGAGCTTATATCATTGGCTAAACAAATTCACCCCAACCCACCCCAAAGAGAGTATGATATGCTGGTTACGGTGGGAGAAAGGATCAGCATTGCACTGCTGGCTATGGCCTTGGCGGCTAAAGGTCACGAAGGCATCAGCTTTACTGGGAGTCAATCCGGGATTATTACTTGTTCCCGTCATGCCGATGCCAGAATTATAGATGTACGTCCGCATCGTTTGGAGCCTCTTTTAGATCAAGGCAAATTGGTGATCGTGGCCGGATTTCAAGGGGTCAGCAGACAAGGAGAAATTACGACTTTAGGTCGCGGAGGCTCAGATACCACAGCGGTGGCTTTAGCTTTAGCTTTGGGAGCTGAAACGGTGGAATTTTACAAAGATGTTGCAGGCATTTACAATGAGGATCCCAAGACTGATCCTCACAGTACTCCCTATGTCCACTTAACTCATCAGGAAGCTTTGAAAATTGTCAACAAAGGTGCCAAAGTGTTGCATCCGCGGTGTATTGAACTGGCGGAAAAAAATGGCCTTCAGTTGGTTGTTCGTTCATTTATGGAAGGCGAGCTAGCATCGGGAACCGTGGTTTCCGATGCTATGCAACGCCTTGTCAATCCAGTCTATGAGTCTGTTTGAGCCTGTAGGCACTCTTCTGATGCTGTAGCTTGCGTGCAGGCTTTAATTAAGCCGGAAATGTGCAGTATAGACAAGAAGGCTAAGATGATATCGCTAAAGGCCCAAAAAACTTTAGCTTCGGAAATAGCTCCAACGTATACTCCAATAGCCGTAAACAAAAAGTAGAATACAGAGCCTTTATTATTGGTGAGATATTTATAGCACTGGCTGCCATTAAAGCTGTTGCCCAATATAGTGCCGAATCCAAATAACAGGGCTGCTATACTGACGATGACGATGCCGAAGGTGGAAAAATAAAGATTGAAGGATGCTACCGTCATGCTGATGCCAAGAGGGAGTTCAGGATTTTCCCATGTTCCCGTAATCAAGGTTACTATTCCGGAAAGGAATGCCAATATACCCGCCGTATAGGTCGATAACATGGCAACGGTCGCTTGTGATGAGGCATCATCCGTATTCGCCAGGGAATGTGGAATAGTCTGGGTTCCAATTCCTGCTTCTGAGACTTGAATTCCTTTAAATATGCCCCAGCGCATGGCGCTGATCATGCCGCCGACCAAAGAGCCTGTCGCCATTTGGTAGGGTTGGAAGAGTCCTTCAATCATTGCATTAAAGATCGAACCCATTTTATCCAAGTTGCAAAAAATAATCCAACAGCTTGAACTAATATACAAAACGAATATAACCGGGACAAGTTTAGCTGAAAAGGAACCAATGCGTTTGATGCCTCCCGTTAGCAAGTATAGGATTAACAAAGCCATAATAGCACCGGATATAGATGGAGAGATACGAAAATCGCCTAATTGTGGAGAGTTAAGGGCGGCAGAAACCTGGTTGGACTGTGCTCCGGACCATGCCACCATAATGATTAAGCACAAGACAGCATAAGCGTTTGCTGCGGCCGGAGAAAAAATATTTTTGAGGTATTGCATGGGGCCGCCAAATATGGATCCGCAGGAGCCTTGTGTTCGGTGTTCTACGCTTAATTTAACTTCTATATAGGTTGCTGCACTGCCGAGAAAAGCGGTGATCAGAAATCCAAGCAGCGCTCCGGGGCCTCCAAAATGGATGGCCATGATTGGGGCGACAATAGTCCCGATACCCAAAGTGGTAGACATCGCCGTGAGTAGGGCGCGGTGAGGGCGTATTGTATGATGAGTGTCTTGAGCAGAGGTTTGTGATATAGACGCATAGAACATTTTGAAAATCGAGGGGATGAGGCGTATTTGTACAAAGCGTGTTTTAATGGAGAGGTAAAGGCTGCCTCCGATGATAAATAAACAAGATATATATAAAACATAGTCAGCTATGTTTGCAATTAAATAGTATAAAGACATGTGATCTCCAATAAGTATAAACAAAACTTTTAGGATATTGGATGTATAAAGTTTTGTGATAATTAAAAAACGAAAGAATTATTGACGTTGCAATTGATTGAGGCCATTTTGCTGGCATGTAGACGGAGAAAGGGAATAAATTGAAGCTTTGCGATTACACGATTTTAATCTAACATTCATCTTAACCTCCGAATGCTTATCTGGATTCTTCTATCAGGTATTAATTATAAAGAAAAGATAAATATTTTTCTAGGATTTTTTTACTGCAGTTCCCACTAAAAAATCACAAGCCCCAGAATTGGGCGAAAGACCGTAGCCCAGGGGAAGGCAGACCCGAAGGGGCAACGCGCCCCTGGGTAAAAGATGTTTTGACAGGAACTGCTGGATTTTTTACATAAAGTTTGCATTATTTGACAAAATTTGACAGGATGCGGGATCAGCATTGTGATCGACTATTCAACTTTGGTATGAGAATGATACAAGAAGGATGTTTACCCGTCATAAAATCTAGCTTGGATAATGTGGAAGAGGGTGTGAGTCCGGAAATTCACAGTCAATTCCTATATAAAGTATTACAGGAAAAATTCCCTCTAGAAGCATTTTTCAAGGAAATGAGTAAAGCAAAAAAAACCAAACAGTCGATACTGCCTTGGGTACATTGCAGTCTTAGTCAGAAAGTGCCATGTTCTTTATCCTTGGAAGTTATTTCTCCCCATAGAATTAATGCTTTTAAGTTTCTATTTGAATTGGTCAGCCAATGGTTAGTGCCAGGTAAACAATTAAATGTCGCTCTGGTTTATGGAGTAGATTTTTATTTTCCCAGCATAAAGAACCAGTTGTATACGTTTTGCAAAATCATTGTGGATAGTGACATTCGCGAAGATTTAACCATCATTCAAAACAATATCCCTTTTTTAAAAACCGAGATTAAGCTTGGATTGCAATCGAGTTATTATGCCCGGCGAATTTTAGAATCCAAAGGTCTATCACAGGAAGAAAAAACGGCCCGGTTGCAAGAATATATTGCCTTGTTGACAAAGAGATTTCCAGGTGCTTTCGATTTAGATCTTATCAGCGAAATGCAGCATTATATGGTGATATGGAAGGACAAGTTCAAAGAAGTCAGGCAGGTGCGACATTTAGTACGCATCATCTGTTTACACTATATGTATCGGAAGTGGATTCGAGAAGCCATCCAAGCTTTTCGAGGTAAAAGGTATCTCAGCCTGAAGATAAATCGGGTCTGGCTAAAGTCCGCTGACAAGCGGAGAAAAGTGCTTTCCATTACAGTAGGTGTAAATTTATTCAAAGAAAAGGAAGTGTTTCAAAAAAGGCATCTCTTGGCAGCAATTCACGCTTGTTTGCCAGACGCAACTTATGTGGAGGATTCATTCTTCTCCAATTACACGGGGAATGAAGGGATTTGCACTCTTTACTTAGAGGTGGAAAAAAATCATGGGGAATTTACCGAGCAAGAGTTAGTGCTTTTGAGGCGCGAATTGCCGGGAGATTTAAAAGATCGCATCGAGTACCCCATACATCCTGTCTTTATGCCCAGAAATGACGAAGAGATCATGAGGAATATTTTAGCTTTAAGCCACCAGGTAAAATTTGTGCGGGATATACCCCAAGTGGTGATTTCGTTTGAGGAACAGACAGGTGAGCATTTATTCTTTACCTTGATCCTGGTCAGGGTGTTGAAGGCCAAGGATAAACCACTTCAGGAAGTGTTATCTAATTCAGCCAGTCAGATTCATTTTATCCATGAGCGCTCCAAAAACATAGGCCTCATACGAAAAAAATACGTCAAAGAGGCTCAAGTTTTTCGGTTAAGGTTGTCAAAAGAGAAATATTTACGCAAAGATCATTCCATAGATCTTTTAATGGCTCGTCAGTATATTTTAGGAGAAATCGTCAGGATCATTGGAGATGTCAGAGATTTTAATGGGGGTATGATCGATAAGCAAAGTGAACTCCTCGAAGAGCTTCGGGAACTATTGGGTAGTGAATTAAAGTATAGAGATCTTTTACTCGACAAATTTTTTTGCTCCCTGCTGCCTATCGGCATCAAAGCTACCATCAATCCGCAAGTAATAAAAAAGCTATTCTTGATGTTGGTTGAATCCATTGAGATGACTTTATTAAATTCTAGAGGTTATCACTTTACAGGAATGCAAGACCCTGATTATGTCTATGTGATGATTAAAGAAGAGCGTCATTGCATCAAGGAACACTATCTGGGTATTTTAGCTAAGCAAGGAATTTCTACCGCCCACATTATCAGCTCTCATATTTTAGAGCAGGGAATCTCTTATTCCGGATATATTTACCCCTGCAATGACGAGGCATCACAAAAGCAGTTTTTGCAGGTTTTTCATCAACTCCTCCAAGAAGCTTACACGCCGGTAAATTAGACCTTTTGCAAAAAGTCTAGCATATCGGGTTTTAAACCCAACATACTCCAATCGCGTTACAATAAGCGCGCAATTAGAGTATGTTGGGTTTTAATTATCGCTTTCTCCCGAGCATCCCACAGCAATGAAGTCGATATAATCCGGGAGGATATCGGTAGGGTGATAGTAAAGTCCTACATCGAAGAATTGTGAGTAGGCATAGGAATATGCGGGCCTTTGAATAGTGATGGCAGCGGCTGTATTTGGCGAGGGTTCGCTGCCGGCGATAGCTGTAACTGCAAACGTGGCAGAGGTATCTGAAAAATTGATCAGTATGGCGTTATCAATTTGGCTGTATACCCAACTATACCCATTGGCAATGTGCAAATAGTAAGCATAAATAAAATCCAGTTTTCCGAAAAGCAATAAGGGAGTGGCGGAGTTCTCTTCGCAGGTTCCTTGGACATTGCCAAAGGCGCCCGTAGGTTGGTTGGGCCCTGTCATTCCGATGGCTCCTGTTATACCCTGAGGACCTTGATAGCCGTTATTGCCGGTAGCTCCCGTAGGGCCTGTGGGACCGGTAGGTCCTGTAGCTCCGGTGCTTCCTAGAGGTCCTTGCGGACCTCTAGGTCCTGGACAGCAGCCATGCGAATGCGCAGGAATATCTATAGCATAAAGCGGCAGTAGGTAGCTAATCATTCCTAAGCTGAGTAGAGTCAGGCGGATACTTGCGCAACGTTTCATAAATGACCTGTTTAATAGTTGGTTTTCCAATGGCACGTTCTATCGATGACAATGATTTCTTCACGTAAAATAGAGGTGCTGCAAAAGGCATCATAGTTGCAGCTGCTGCTAAATGGCAGTTTCCAAGATATTTGAGCATAAAATCGGGACTGAAAATGGGCATCGTACGAGTACTGCATGGCCAAGTCTAGATTTTTCCAAATGGCGGTCTCCATGCGTGCTTTTCCCCCTGCAGCCGAATGGTGGCGGCGATGGCCGTAATACACATAAGCTCCGACGGTGGAGTAAATATCATGATTAAATAGGCAGGAGTGCTTGGAGGCACTGAATTCTACGCCTTTCCATGCGCGGTTGTTGTTGATGCGGGTAGCGACTTGTCCGTGCTCATAAACAAAATAATCTTTGTCTGCTTTTCCAGTATTAGTCATCGGCCAATAAGTGTTTATTCTGAGATCAAGGCACGGTGAAAGCCAATCTGCGCCGATGGTGATCTGGTTAAGGACCCTGTAGCTTGTATCTCTAAAATCATAAAAAACATATCCTCGGAGTTGTTGGCTATAGTTGTGGATTTGGAATCCTACGCCAAAATTTCCCGCCAGGCGGCTATTGTCTAGATAATGTAGGCGAAAATCGAGAAAAGGGTTTACTCTGCCGCATTCAGGGGCCGGCAAGGTGGACAAAGCTATAGTGGCATATCCTTCTCTACGGCCAATGCCTTCTGCAGAAGTATAACCGATATGCAGGTCGAAAGGAAATGGACTGCCGTATAGCTCATCGCTTTCCGGCAAGGCATATTCCTCATAATAAATCTGCGGGAATTCCTGAGCCGAAAGTGACAAGGGGGTCCATGCAAGGAGCGATAGGCTGAGCAAGCTAAGGGTGTCTTGTATTTTCTTAAACATAATACGTCATCTCAAGTTGGAATATTTATTAAGGAAGGTTATCAGTGCAACTGATGGCAATGAAATCCAAAGCCACACCTCCGCAGTCGCTTAAGTCAAAGCGCACCATATTATCGTTTTGTGCAGATATCACAGCTGTGGTAGTCTCGTATGGATCAGGAGTTTCTACTGTCGCTGTAATAACATAGGGCCCTGGAGAGGTGAAGGTTACAATGACATAGTCTCCATAGGATACGTAGGAGTATGCATCCAGTTCATCTGTATTGGGAATGCCGCAATAGCTTCCTAAAGGTATGATCCCTGCCACTACCTTGGCTGAGTTGCAGGGGGAGATAACGTTTCCTCCAGGATAACCTGTGGGGCCTTGAGGACCAGTGGATCCTGGGATCCCATCGTGGCCTTGAGGGCCAGGATCTCCCGTAGGGCCAATAGGTCCCATAGGACCGGTCGAACCTATCGCTCCGGTTGCGCCTTCAGGTCCAGGCAAGCACTTGCAACCCGCTGCGCAGGAAGTTGGGAAGGATAAGATGAGCAGAGCCAAAAGTCCAGCCGTTAATCCGCTGGCAGCGCTTAGAGTGCGATATTGAAAATTCACAAATACCTCGGGAATTAAATAGATTTAAGTTTCTAGCGGCATACAGCCTACGGCTATGAAATTGATGGCATCTACATTGTAGTCGGTATTTGCCTCTGAATCTGCACTGGGGCTAAGAGTATAGGTTCCGGTGGAGGGGTCGTAAGCGGAATTTATATATAACGGTAGACCAAATGAATTTACGGCGGTAGCTGTTATGCTGTAGACAGAGCCTGTGGGTGCATCTGGACCGACGGTGAAAGTGAGAATAAGCTCATTGGCGGGTTGTGTTCCGGATATTTGATAGGTGTAGCCTGGGCCAGTGCCGCCCACGGGACCGGTCGTTCCGGGAGGGGGAAAGATCACCGTGCCCGCAATGATCGAAGTGGCTGTGCAGTCTGGAGAGTAAAGATATCCTGCAGGATTGCCCTGGAGTCCCATAGGACCATTTTCGCCACTGTTTCCACCAATTCCCGTAGGTCCGGTGGGGCCTTGTATTCCTTGCGGGCCTTGCGGGCCAGTTGGACCAAGGGGACCTGTCATGCCGATGGGCCCGGTTTGCCCTATGTGGTAATCCTTGACATCGTCGGACCCTAATTTCCACTTAGAGGAAGCTTGAAGAGATTGCTTGAGCCCCTGATTGGGTAGGGCGTAAATGGTCAAGGGAATGCACCAAGTCCATAGTAAGCTGGCGGAAATAAAACGATTCATTCAATTCCTTCTTCTAAAGAGCTAGTTGATGGTTGGGGTTTGTGTAAATTATATTTTATATGAAGAAAAGGTGAATTTGGATGCAAGTATTTTTTTTATATTGAATTTACAGGATGAAACGGCTCTTTTCTTTTTGCAATCAAAAGTTATAATTAGATAAAATGAATATGTTAAATGTGATATAATCAGGAAGTAACAGGATTGAGATGATGAAAAAGAAACACCTTAAAATCGCACCCTCGATTTTAGCTGGGGATTTTGGGCATCTGGCCGATGAGGCTAAGAGAATTGAAGACGCAGGTGCAGATCTGCTGCATATTGACATAATGGATGGGCAATTTGTTCCCAATTTAACGTTTGGTCCCAAGGCTGTAGCTGCAATTAACAGAGCTACCTCGCTGTTCTTGGATGTGCATTTGATGATATATAATCCTTACGACTATGTGGAAAGGTTTGTAGAAGCCGGAGCCGACTGTTTGACAATTCATTTTGAAGCGACCGAAGATGTAGAAGAAACCTTGAGATACATCCGCACTTGCAATATCAAGGCTGGATTGGCTTTTTGTCCTGAAACCTCAGAATCATTTATTCCCAAATTTCTAGACAAATGCGATCAGCTCTTGCTGATGACCGTAAACCCGGGTTTTGGGGGACAAGATTTTATGCCTGAGGTTCTTTCTAAAATTCAATTTGCTCGCGGGGTGTGCGATCAGCTTAACATTCGGCAGTATGGCAAAGTCGCTACGGCAGACAAGCCCATAGAACTCCCTTTTGATATACAAGTGGATGGAGGAATTAATCCCAACACAGCCAAGCAATGTATTGAAGCAGGAGCTAACGTTATTGTAGCGGGAACTTATGCATTTTCCACTCCGCAGATGAACCAAGCGATCGCTGAGTTAAAAAAAGCGGGAAAATAAAGTGTTGAAAAATCAGATTAAAATTAAATAGTAAAGGGCAGCATGGCAGCAACAACTATCATCACTCCGGGGATGACTATATCCCTTAACGGCAAGCTATATAAAGTAGAATCAACCGTAAAGGTAACCGTTCCTAAGGGGACGCCTTTTATCAAAACCAAATTGCGCGACTTAAATTCAAACGAAATGATCGAAAAGAATTTTAAGCCCAATCAAGCCATTCAGGATGTCAGCCTGATTGAACGCAAGTTGGAATTCTTATATATTGAGGGATCTGACTATTTGTTTCTGGATGTGGCTAATTTGGAACAGGTGCTTGTTCCAGCCCATATAGTAGGTGATAAAGTGCATTACCTCAAAGAGGGGGTGGAGCTTAAAGCCTCATTTTATGGCGACACCATTTTTTCTGTCGAATTGCCGCAATATTTGGAAATCATGGTAGTAAAAATAGAGACCGCGGATGAAGATTCTCCTGCAGGCACGAAAGAAGCTGTTCTAGAAACAGGGGCAAAAATAGAGGTGCCCAGCTTCATAGAAGTTGGCGATATTATCAAGATAGATACTAAAACGAATGAATATATTCAGCGCGTTTAGTCATCTAAAATTACACCCGGGTATATCAAAGAAAAATTTGGAGGAAAGTAAGTGGAAATCAGGCATATCAAAGAGTTAATGGCCTCCATGGGCCGCACCCGTACTAAGCGGTTAACTTTTAAAAAAGATGGGGTAGAATTACATCTGGAGCGGGAGTTTGATGATCGCTTAGAACAATCCATGGATTTAATAGATGAGCTACCTAGCAACACCGAGCCTATGCGCAGGGCCAATGCAGCTTTTTCCAAAGCTAAAGAATCGGCTTCATCGCTGAGTGGTGCACCCTCCGCGCCTGTATCCGATAAGGAGGAGGTGGCGAGCGTCTATGTGACATCGCCAATGGTGGGAACCTTTTATAGCAGCTCTGCACCTGATGCTCCGCCTTTCATCAAAGAAGGGGATAAAATCGATAAGAACACCGTTGTTTGCATTATTGAAGCGATGAAAGTGATGAATGAAATCAAAGCCGGAGTGAGCGGCACCGTCGTGGAACTTCTGGTGGAAAGCGGTTCTCCAGTTGAATTTGGTACTAAATTATTTCGAGTTACCTAAGTGGTGTTATGCAAAAAGTATTAATTGCCAACAGAGGTGAAATTGCCGTCAGGATCATTCGCGCCTGTCATGACCTGGGCTTGCAAACCGTTGCAGTGTATTCTCAAGCTGATTCTGAAGCTTTGCATGTGCTGCATGCCGATGAAGCAATTTGCATCGGGGAGGCTGCCGCGCAGAAATCGTATCTTAAAATCCCCAACATCCTATCCGCCTGCGAGATTACCGGGGCCGATGCCATTCACCCCGGTTATGGGTTTCTCAGCGAAAATGCCAACTTTGCCTCAATTTGCAAAAGTTGCGGTTTAAATTTTATTGGACCTTCCGCCGAAGCCATTGCCTTGTTAGGGGATAAAGCAAAAGCCAAAGCTACAGCCAAAGCGTCCGGATGTCCCATTATACCTGGCTCCGACGGTGTGGTGACTGATATCAAACAAGCCTTGCATGAAGCGAAGCGCCTGGGGTATCCCATCTTTATTAAAGCTGTCGCTGGAGGGGGAGGAAAGGGAATCCGCATTGCCTATAATGAGGATGAGTTTGTCAAACACTTCGCCACCGCTCGTGCAGAGGCTGAGGTTAATTTTGGCAATCCCGATGTCTACTTAGAAAAGATGATAGTCAATCCCCGGCATATTGAAGTGCAGGTCCTTGGGGATAAGTTCGGCAACTATATCCATTTGGGAGAAAGGGATTGCACTATTCAGCGGCGCCGGCAGAAGCTCATTGAGGAAAGCCCTAGCCCTGTCTTAACACCCAAAATGCGTCAAAAGATAGGCCAAGCTGCCGTCAATGTTGTCAGGGAAGCTAAATATCATTCGGCCGGTACTGTAGAGTTCCTATTAGACCAAGATCGCAACTTTTATTTTATGGAAGTGAACACGCGTATCCAGGTGGAGCATACCGTGACAGAGGAGCTTACGGGTGTCGATTTGGTGGCGGAGCAGATCAAGGTGGCTCAAGACAAGCCTTTAAGCTTAGAACAAAAGGATGTCAATTTCCACGGCCACGTCATCCAGTTCCGCATCAATGCGGAAAACCCCGCCTATAACTTTTCACCATCTCCGGGAAGGCTTGAGTATTATTTACCTCCCGGCGGCCCGCATGTCAGGGTGGATAGCGCCTGTTATTCAGGCTATACCATTCCGCCGCATTACGATTCTATGATTGCCAAGCTTATCATCAAGGGGAAATCTCGAGATGAGGCCGTGGCTATTGCTAGAAGAGCTTTGCGAGAGTTTCATATCGGAGGGGTTTCTTCCACCATTCCATTTCATTTATTCATGCTGCAAGATGGCAACTTTTTGAGTCATGAGTATGACCTGAATTATGTAGATAAATTGATTCATGAAGGCTGTCAATTCCTGCCTGAATAGCCGTTGTAGCATAGTCTGCCACTGAGTTTTTTTGCTCAGTGGCAGTGCGTGCGGGTGCAATTCTTTTTCGCTATAATAAAATATTAACATCAACTTTATCTAGCCTTAATACATTTCCCCGAATATAATGTCAGTTCTTTTTGAGTGGACCAGAGACGTCCGTATCAAAAACGAAAAAAATCTAAACCCAAACAAACAGGTAACCCTATGAAATTATCAAAAAGATTATGGTTGAATTTAGTGGCCGCATGCTTATTTACCATGCCGATGTTCGCTAGTCCAGAAGTTATTTCTGAAGCTGAAACACAAGAAATCGCAGGGGGAGCTACAACCCTCGAAAAACCTATCCGCAAAGTAGATGGTGAAGAAGAAACTGTTGAAAGTGCATCTAACTACGTCACCAGCCACAATCGCGCCAACCACATTTACCTCGGCACCACTCTTTATGGAGATATGATTGAAATCGAAGATGGTTCCTACTGGTTGACCAATCCTAATGATCGTTTAAAATTGTTTGACTGGTTTCCTGGAGATGTGCTTCTGGTGATGCAAAATCAGGGCAGCTTTTGGTACAAGCCTGCTTATCCTTATGTGATCTTGAACACACGCAATGACCAAAGAATTGAAGTGGAAATCAGCCAAGCTCCTCTCTGGGATTTGAGATTTTTCGTCATCGAAATCTATAAGCCTGTTTATGGCGACGGCTGGTTGATGCTCAATGACGGATCCGTATGGGTGCTGCCATCTACTACTAAAGCTGTATGGAATTTGTGGGAACCGAACGACACTATGATCATCGGTACGAACGATTCATTCTTCAATTTCCTCACACCCAACATTTTGTTGAACGTGACTTGCTCACAGCAATTTGTGACAACCCGTTGCACCAACTAGACTTCTGTGTTAATGTGACTAAGGCTATGCAGGTTTTGCAATAAATCTGCTAGCCTAACTGATAAGCGTTCTAATCTATATAACCTATGTAATCCTCATCTAGGAGAAAAACTATGTATTCAGGACAAGTTCCAAGCACTTCCGTCACAGTAGAGCAAAAAACCATAGTGAATGGACGTGAAGTCCTCAACAAAAGGGAAGCTGCTAATCGCCAAGTAGCAAATGCCCAGCAACAAGTAGCCCAAAGAGTGCATCAAGCTGGCTACCCAACCCTTCAAACTACCACTCAAGTTACAACGGTTCCCGTACCTTACGGCACACCGGTAGGTAAAAATACATCTGTAACGGTTTCCCATACAGATGCCCGCGGCAACGAACATTCGAAGCTGCTTGTAAACGCCACCCAAACTCCAGTTCCTAGCTATACTGTGGGTTATCCCCAACCGCAACCGATATATGCACAACCTGCGGCTGTGGTTGTTCCCGCTCCTTCTATGAACAATGGAAGGGCCCCTGCCGCTTATGCCCAGCCGTTCGGCTTGCGTAAGCAATAACGCAAAGGAAGTTTAAGATAAGAGCCGCGAAAGCGGCTCTTTTGTTTTGTCTTTAGAAATTCCGTTCAGCACGGTTTCGCTGGTAATGCCGCTCAATACCATTGGCGACCACTTCGGGATCATCCGTGATTTGCATCATATTCAAGTCGTCAGCAGTAATGCAGTTCTCGCGCATGACGGTATCCTTGATCCAATCCATCAGCCCCGCCCAGTACTCAGATCCCATCAGATAGATGGGGAAGCTATGGATTTTTTTGGTTTGAATCAAGGTCAGGGCTTCAAAGAGTTCGTCCATGGTGCCAAATCCGCCAGGCAAAAATACATAGCCTTGTGCGTAGCGTATAAACATCACCTTGCGCACAAAAAAATAGCGAAATTGCAGTTTGTATTTGGGGTCGATGAAGGCGTTGGACTCTGCCTCCATGGGCAAATCAATGGCTAAGCCGCAAGAGGCGCCCTTGCCTAGCTGGGCACCGCGATTGGATGCTTCCATGAGCCCCGGGCCCCCGCCGGTGATCACGGCAAATCCCTTGCGTGAAATGCACTTGGCCACTTCCACGGTCATTTTATAATAACGATGGGTAGGCTGCAGCCTGGCCGAGCCAAATATAGAGACAGAAGGGCCTATGGAGGTCATCGTCTCAAAGCCTTCCACGAATTCCGATAAGATCCTAAAAACCCTCCAGGCATCTTCAACAGGATATTTGTATTCCTCATCATCTGAGTGCTGCTTCATTTCAATGCTCCAGGGTAGGATCTGATAGGCGGTCTTAGGCCTTATGCGCTTTCAGTCCAAAGCCGATATATATAAATACCAGGCCGGTGACTAAGAGGGCAATGTTGTCAGCCTTATTGACAGCTATCAGGTCAAACAACTTTTCGGATCCCGAATAAAATCCATAGCCGGCGAAGGCTAAAGAAGCTAAGCCAAAAATGACAAAGAAGGCTTTGCTGGCAGCGTTGTTGCTGACTCCGCAGAAGAGAGCTATGAGTCCTGTGGCCAGATGAATCACATTGTGCATGGGATTGACTTGGAAATAGCCGAAAAGCAGGCCGTCAGGCGTGAATTCCTTCTGAAAGCCCAAAATGCCGATGGTGATAAAGACCAGGCCAAAGACGATAGCTAAAAATCTTAACATGGGAAAACTCCACTTGATGTTAAACATATATTTTACTTTAATAGGAGAGTATGTATATAAATTCAAGAAAATAATTTAAAGCTTTCGCTTGATGTTGCTATTTACACTTTCAATAAAAGGAGAAGTATATGACTGTGAATTTAGGTTGTTGTGATTTTCAATTGCGCCCTAACGACTCAGGGATCATTTGTGCGCGTTCGATGGAATTT
>CAYMKI010000074.1:0-14528 GCA_964390695.1 uncultured bacterium | reverse complement strand
GTGAAAACAAATATATCCGTTTATCCTGCCTATTCTGCTCATCCTGTTTTTCATGATGAAGCGTTTTTCTAAAGCATGTTATTTTTCTGGCGGGAACTCTTGAAATAATTTTAAACAAATGAATAGTTAATTTTTTAAATAAAATTGACGTTAATGAATAAATATGTTACATTACTAACTAACTTGTTATAAAAAAGGAAATATTGTATGAATAATGTAAAAGGTGATTATCAATTATGTACTGGAGTGTGGGACAAACCGCAAATCATCTCTTTTGATTCTTTGTTTACAACCTATTCGGTTGAAAATAAATTCGATCCTGAACAATTTAATAAAATGAAACCCATATTGACAAAATGGAAAGAGCTAGCTAAAGATCACTTTTCTAAGGAAGATATGTATGAAAGGACGTCTATTGCAAACTATGTAACCGACAAAGCTAAGATAACTCGTAGGACAGCCCATGTGCAATTAAGTGAAACACCGGGCATTATATATAAAACCTATCATCCGAATAGTTCAGCTTTGCACCCTATGGCTAATACGCTTAGAGCTCCCATGGCTGCATTGATTCAAGACATAATTGTCGATGACAATTTGACGCACATTGGCGTTCCCAAAAAGGGATTATATCCGCTTTTTTCAAAAGAGCAGATCTCCACTTTAGATGAAAAGACGATTAATGAGGCTTTCATCGTATGTGTTGAAAAAATAGATGTATTGGACCGTAACGCTACCCTAGATGCGGTTAAACAGTTGACTGTAAGCTCACAAGAAATCCTAGCAGATCAATGTTGCCAATTGATTATGAAAACAGGTTTAGATGATTGTTCTTGGTTTAATATGCAAATGCATAAAGATCATTCGAAGCTTTACATATTGGATACAGAAACTTTGTCTTATGAGTTATTCATTGATAAATTTGGCAAGGGTTTTGAAACTTGTGCAACAGCTTTGAGTGATGAACCGACCTTATCTTCTTGCGCTAAAAACGCTTTAAAAATGTTTAAATCATATTCGAGATGTGATCGTTTAGAGATTTTTGAAAATAAAGCGGCCACCTACTTGGAAAAGATCGATTAATCGAAACTATATATCACTCTATTTTCCAATAAATTCACCCATGATTTGTCCCGCAGCGATTCCTCCGTCATTTGGAGGGATATTATGATGTATATATGTTAAGAAGCCGTGGAGGGTAAGTTTTTCAACTGTCAGCTCCACCAATAATTTGTTTTGCATTACTCCTCCGGTCAATAAAATGCAGGGTAGAGCCATCTTCTTGGCTAAATCGACAACACTGTCCGATAAGGCAGCATGGAAAGCCCAAGCTATTTCGTTAGGGCAGAGGCCTTTTTGTACATCTTCTAACACCTGCATCATCATGTCACGCCAGTCGCATAGCCAAAGATCATCATGTTTATAAACTGCTAGGCGATAGAGGTGTTTTTTATCATTTGCTGCGAGGGCTAAAGATTCCAATTTCAGGGCGGCTTGTCCGTCAAAGTCGCTGAAGGTACAAGCCGATAGCAGAGCGCTTGCGGCATCGAATAGCCTTCCGACACTGCTGCAGAGCGGAGCTTGGATGTTGTTTTCAAGGGCTTTAAGTAGATTTTGAAGGTCTTGAGAAGAGAAATGTTGCTTCAGCCATTCGTTAGGCGAAGTAGACAGGCTTTTGCCGAAGATCTCGAACAGTATCCCTAAAGAAGATCGTCGCGGTTCACGAATAGCTTTATGATTTCCCGGTAATTTAAATGGGTATAAGGAGGCAACTCTTTGCATTCCCGCCGAAGTTGCAGAAAAAGCTTCTCCTCCCCAGATGGTGCCGTCTTCTCCCCAACCGGTGCCATCCCAGGAGATAGCTAAAAATGGAGGAGACAATTGATTATCTATCATGCCGCTCAGCACATGCGCCTGATGATGCTGTAGGATAGTATAGGGTAGTTTTCTATGCTGCAAATACTGGTGAGAAAAAAATCCTGCATGTTTATCTGCAATGGCTTTTGTGGGTGTGATGGCCAGCAGTTTTTCCCATTTTACGATCTCTTGTGCATATACCTGGCAGGTGTTTGCTGATTCAAGGTCCCCGATATATTGGCTGAGATAGAGGCGGTTTGTCTTGGCGAATGCAAAACTGCTTTTTTGTTGGCTTCCGGATGCAAAAATCACAGATTGTGATGGCAGGGTATAGCCTTGCGGCAGTGTAATGGCATAAGGGATGTAGCCGCGGGCGCGGCGCAGCATGACGGGTTTATTGGCGATGATATGCACCACGGAGTCGTCTAATCTGTGATGGATGCGGCGATTATGTACCAAAAAAGCATCGGCTATAGTGGATAGTTGAGAAAGAGCCTCTTGTTCATTAATACACAACGCATTTCCCGAAAAGTTTCCGCTGGTGGCGACAAGAGGGCGGTCTAAATAATGCATTAAAAGATGCTGCAAAGGGCTATGCGGCAGCATCATACCCCAGTAGGGGCTGTCTTTGGACACTGAAGGGGATATAGTCAAACTATTATTTTTTTTCTTTGGTAATAAGACTATAGGCCGAGAGGTGTTTGTGAGTGTCTCTATCGCTGTTTGGCACAGTTGAGCGATTTGATCAATGCTATTAAGGCATGGCATTAGTACAGCAAATGGCTTTGAGGGTCTGCGCTTCCGTCTTCTAAGTTCCATCACAGCATCATCTTGTGTGGCATCTACCAGCAATTGATATCCGCCGGTGTTTTTGATGGCCACGATTTTGCCTTGAAGTAACATGTCCACGGTCATCTGAAGAGCTTCATTTTCTTTTGCCATTGCATTGCTGTTTATATCCAGCAGCTGTAGCTTGGGTCCGCAATGGGGACAGCAATTTGTCTGGGAGTAAAATCTTCGATCTTGAGGATCGTTGTATTCTTGACGGCATAACGCGCACATGTCGAAATCTATCATGGTGGTATGAGCGCGATCGAAGGGCGTAGCTGTAAAGAGGCTGAACCGCGGCCCGCACGTTGTGCAATGTAAAAAAGGGTAGTGGTAGCGCCGATTTTGCCGATCAAACAATTCATGCACACACAGCTCGCTTAGGGCAGTGTCGGGTAGCAAGGGCAGGGTGCGCTCTTCTTAGGTGCGGCTGCCGGAGATCTCGAAATGAGAATATTCACACAGCTCAGCGCTGGCTAGCTTTATCTCGGAAATACAAGCGCCGCGAGGTTTATCCATATCAAGTTCTCGCTGAAAAAGAGTGAGCGCCTCCTCGTTGCCTTGTATGTCTATATAGACTCCATATGAGGTGTTGCAGACGTATCCTTTCAAATGGTGGCGATGGGCTAGACGGAAAACAAAGGGTCTGAATCCAACGCCCTGCACGCATCCTCGTAGGGTTATAAGGAGTCGTTTTTCCATCTTCTTTTATGGGTCATACGAAATGTCAATGCTCTTGAGAACCACGACTTGGGCGTCAGGATCATAGATGTCCAATGATTCTTCCGCCTCAATTTCAGCGTGCTCGGCTAGGGTGCCGAGAGCTGCATGATCAAAGTGTTCTTTGAAGTGCGAAGCCGACATATGTGACAAGGCGCCCAGCTTGACGCACACTTTGGTTACCTGGGTGGCTTTTTGTGCTTTGGCTAGCGATAGGATTTTATTAAATAGATCATTCATGACATGGTGTTCATGCATAGGGATATGTCCTCTTCTTTTAAGATAGCCTCCGCCACCTCATCAATTGCTGAGTATACGGAGGAGGATAAACTTTGGTCGATTTCGAAACTCTGTCCACGGATAGCGTATATAATGAGCTTTTCGGGCAGGAGCTGGAGATTTGCTGCTAAGGCCCAAGCTTGTGAAAGGCTGAGCCCATGGGTAGATGTTTGCTGTTTTTCCCCGTTGAAAGTCTCGAGCTGGGTATTAATACGTGCCCACGACCCCGGAAAAGAACCTCCATCGCAGGCATCCACGGCATAGACTATGGAATAAGTGGAGAAGATATCTATCAGCTCGGCAATATCTCCGCGGCTTCTGACCAGGGTGACTCTATTTGCGATTTTTTTTTCTAGAGCATCGATCACAGCCCATCCGGCGGCGTCATCTGAACGATAGGGGTTTCCGATTCCAACAATTACAAGCTTAGACATTATGGCGTTCCAGTTTTAGAAAATGGGCCGAGCAGGAGATGCAAGGATCGTAGTTGCGGATCGATTGTTCGCACAGATGGATCAGTTCGGGATCTGCCTTCGATAAGTTTTTTGAGACGAGTGCACGCAAGTCATCTTCGATAGTCTTTTGGTTTTGGGAGGTGGGCGGAACTATGTTGGCGTCTTGAATCAGCCCCTGAGCCGAAAGGCTATAGCGATGGTATAGCAATCCTCTAGGCGCTTCGCTGACACCATAGCCTACAGATGCTTTAATCGTCATGTCGACAGAGGCGGGCAGATCTTCGGCTTGATAGTTTTTGATGATTCTCAAGGCTTCGTCACAGGCATAAAGGATCTCTAACGATCTTACAATAATGCTGCGGAAGGGGTTAAGGCATCGTTTTTCAAAACGGATATCTTGTATGATCTCTTTTACTAAAGTTGATAATTGATGATAGTTTAGGTTATACCTGGCGAGAGGTCCTACCAGATAGGCCCCCTTGCCTTTTAGAATTGCCTGCAGGGCGTGGCTGTAGGGTGCATGTATCTCCTCAAAATGCTGGTCGAAGTCTTTAGCTTCTATAGCCAAGCCTGAGGACGAGGCAATCTGTCCTTTGACCATAGGATATTCTTCCGAGTTTACCAAAGCAACGAATTCATAATGACGTTCCAAGTCGGGAAAATTAAAAGTATTCACCCATCGGATAGTTTCAATGGCATCATCGCGTGCTTGTTTTAACGGATTTTCTAGTTCATGCAGGTCTTTACGCCGAGGCAGCTTGTAAAAGCCCCCTACCTTGACATTGATGGGATGAATTTCCCTTCCTCCAACCACTCGGAGAATTTCGTTGCCGGCTTTTTTCAAACGCAGACCTTTTTTGACAATTTCAGGATGATCTTTAGCCATGGCAATAGCATCGCTATAATGCAAAAAATCTGGGGCGTGGAGCATAAAGACATGCAAGGTATGGCTTTCGATCCATTCTCCGCAGTACAAAAGCCGCCTTAGCTGATGTAGATAGTCGGGGATGCTTACCCCCAGAGCATTTTCCATGGCATTCACAGAGCTCATCTGGTAGGCTATAGGGCAGATACCGCAAATTCTGGCTGTAATATCTGGAGCTTCTCCATAATGCCTTCCGCGCAAGAGCGCTTCAAAAAAACGTGGGGGCTCGAAGATTTTCAGCTGCACATCTTCGATAGAGTTCCCTTTGGTCCTTATATATAAAGAACCTTCGCCTTCTACGCGGGTCAAATAGTCGACATGCAAAGTCTTACTGCGCATGCCGGTTTTGACGGTCAAGTTTTTGACATTATCTGGGGATGATTCATCGTTCATATTGTTCGCTTGCCTCTCGAAAAGGCGTTGCCGCACAGTTAAACGTGGATAGCAGCCTTTTGATTTCAGGGGAGTCGGTATAGAGCTCTTTTTCCCACCAACGCGTCAGAGCTAAGGGATTGGCTGTCTCTTTGGGACCATAGCAGCCATAGCATCCCCGGCGATATGCCGGGCATAAGGCCCCGCAGCCGGAGTGTGTCACCGGTCCCAGGCAGGGGATGCCGTAGGCTACGGTGACGCAGATGTTGCCGTTCTTTTTGCATTCGGTACAGACGCTGCTGCTGGAGACGTTGGGCCGTTTTCCGCGGATGAAGCTGGTGACGACTTCTAACAGCTGGAATTTGTTGATGGGGCAGCCTTGCAGTTCAAAATCTACGAGCACATGTTGTGAAATAGGTGTGGATGTTTTGAGAGAATGGATGTATTCCGGTTTGGCATACACGATGCGTTTGTATTCCTCGACATCGGCAAAGTTGCGCAAGGCCTGCACTCCGCCGGCTGTGGCGCAGGCGCCGATGGTGATGAGCACCTTTGACTGTTTTCGCACTTCGAGGATTTTTTCTTTGTCATGTTCTGTTGTGATCGATCCTTCTACCAGGGAGATGTCGTAGGGGCCTGCGATAGATTTTGAAGAGGCCTCTGGAAATTGGCATATATTTACAATCTCTGCGAAGGATAAAAGCTCATCTTCGCAGTCCAGCAGGGAAAGCTGGCAGCCGTCGCACGAGGCAAATTTCCATACAGCCAGTTTTGGCAACGCGGGTTTGAGTAGAACGAGTTTGGACACTCACAGCTCCTTGATGTAAAAATAATCTTTGATCTGCGTATAGGAAAACACTGGTCCGTCTTTGCATAGAAAATAAGGGCCTAATTGACAGTGGCCGCAAAAAGCGACAGCGCACTGCATATGTCTTTCCATGGAGATATAGATGTTATCTTCGTCTACTTGTGCCGCCAAAAGTTCATGCAGCGCAAAGCGCATCATGATTTCAGGTCCGCATATCAACACCAGGGTATCCTTGGGATGTTGTACATGGGCTTTGATCAAAGAGGTGACTACTCCGACGTGTCCAGGCCAATGCTTGTCGGCATAATCGAGCGTGATCTCCACCTGCATGCCTTGCCGCTTCCAAGATTCCAGGTCTTGGCGGTACAAGATGTCCTCAGATTTTCTGGTGCCATAGAGCAAGGTGATGGATTGATAGTCTTTAAAGTTGTCGGAAAGGGTCAGCAGAGCAGACCTCAAGGCCGCCAGGCCTATACCTCCGGCTATCACCAGCACATGACGGAACTTTCTTTCTAGCGGCCAGAAAGACCCAAATGGGCCTCGTACGCCGATTTCATCGCCGGGTTGTAGTGTTTGCAGGTTTTTGGTGACGGATCCTACTGCGCGGATGGTGTGCACGACTTGCTGTGGGAATTTTGGATGTCCTGATATAGAAATGGCAGCTTCTCCGCATCCAAAGTGGTAGAGCATGTTAAATTGACCCGGCATGAAGTTCGCACTGCTCTTTCCGTTGCTATTTGCCAAGACAAGGGTAAAGACATCGGCTGTGTCGGTAGAAACCGACTGGATTTGATAAGGTTCAGGAATCAGCATGCTGCAGCGGTCTGTCATCTATTTTTTTCCATATACATCTAGCAAGTGCAGCCGTGTGGCTTCTTCGCGGTTGACTAATACTTGCACGAGATGCTTCATGATTTTAAATCCTAAGATGGGATCTTCTTCGCATTTTTTTCTCAGGCAAGCCCCATCAAAAGCAAAGGCGTGCACAGGAGTGACCACGCGTGCGGTCACCGTCCATCTATAGGGGGGGATCAACCACGAAATGCCTAAGATATCATCTTTGCCCAAGGTTTGAAAGATAAAAGACTGTCCAGGGGAAAGATCGATGTAAAGATTGACCTTACCTTCTCGAATCAGATAGAAAGTGTCGGCCATATCGCCTGGATTGGCCAAGACAGTGCCTTCTTTAAACGCTGCATTTTTTCCGCATGCCGCTACCAAGGCCTGATTTTCAGCCGATAAGTCTTTAAAAAAAGCATGCTCGCTTATGATATCAACCATCTCTTTCATAATAATCCCGGTGTAAATTTTTAAGTTCCTCAGTGACATCTATACCTACAGGGCACCATACGATGCAACGGCCGCAGCCAACGCAGCCTGATACTCCAAATTGATCCCACCAGGTACCGAATTTATGAGTAAGCCATTGCCTGTACCTGGATTCAGCAGAATGGCGCACGCTTCCTCCATGGATATAGGAATGCGACAGGTTAAAACACGACTCCCAGCTCTGCCAGCGGTCGACTTGAGCGCCATCGATGCTGACGACATCTTGAGTGTCAGAACAGAAACAGGTCGGACAAGCCATAGTGCAGTTAGCGCAATTGATGCAGCGTTTGGCGACATCTTCCCATCTTGGGCTGTTTAGGCTGTGCTTTAAAATCTCATGCACATGAGCATTATCCACTTTGCGGATCATCTGTTCTTTTGTCTTTTCGACCCGTTGGCAGGCTAATTCCACTTCACTTTTGCTGGCCAAGGGGAGTTTTAGGCTTTGGCAATAGCTATCGCCGCGCGATGAACCGCTGGCCACAATAAAGAAGTGGTCGTTATCTAAAATCACTTCTGTTAAAGCTAAATCGTATCCCTGCTTTACTTCAGGGCCTGATTGCATTGATGTGCAAAAGCATGTTTTGGCGGCTGTTGTGCAATTGACTGCAATGATCAAAGTGGTTTCCCGCCGTCTTTGATACTGTTCGTAAATGGCAAGCGGGGTATTGAAGACCTTATCTAATACACAGATAGCCTGGATCTCGCATGCCCTCACTCCTATGAAAGCCATTTTTTCTTCTTGGGGCTGAACCTCTTGGAGAATGGTGAATTTGTTGTTGTCATTTCTACGGGCCGACCACATTTTTTCTCTAGGCGGAAACAGATATTGCTTCCAGCTGTGAGGGCCTAAGTTATAGCCGAAATACGCTTTGTCATTTCTTGGTATAAGGCGGTAGCGTCCGGCTTCCTGCTCGTCTCCCCAGCCGATAGGCAAATCCTGTGCGCATTGAAGCTCATCATAGACGATGACCTGATCGCGCAGTTTAGGCCCCAAGAGTTTATAGTTGTCTGCTTTGATAAGGCTTAAGAGTCTTTCAAACTGACCTGTAGAGCAGCGAAATAAATTAGATGACATACATGCAGTACTTTGTTTATCTTTGCAAGTCATCGCATTTGGCGGCGAGAATGAAATCGCTTTCAGATAATCCATCTATCTTGTGTGTCCAAATGCTGAGGGTGACTTTGCCGTAAGAGAGATGTATATCCGGGTGGTGGCCTTCATATTCAGCAAGGTTGCCAACCTTTAGAGTGAACAAAAGGGCATTGTTGAAATCCGGAAAGAGATAGCTTTTTTCTAGGTGATGTTCCTTAATGACTTGCCATCCTTCTTTAAGTTGAGAAAACAGCTCCGTGATCTTTTGCCCTTTTAATGGAGGCACTCCTCCTCTGCAGGGGACGCAACTTTTTTGGGTGAGTGTACAGCTCGTATGCATTATAGCTCCTCAGGTTACGGGGTTATGGCATGACTCATTATCTTATCGTCGAAATGTAAAAATTCTTCAAGGTCTTCTTGACTGACCCCAGGTTCTCCCGGGGCGACATAGTCCAACTTACCTTCTTTAAGCCATCGTTCAAGTTTTTCAACTTCCCCATACAGATGTTCGAAAGACTCTATCACAAATAGCAAAGGCTGAAAATGATCGATTTCAAACGATTGATGGATCACCCATTCGAGCTGAAAAGCAGGCCTTTGCACATTAGGCGATTCGACGGCATGCTGGATCTCTCCATAGGAACTTAAGATGCCGCTGCCGTAGACGCATAGCCTATGCGTCTGGCGCATTAATCCAAACTCGATGGTGAACCAGAAAAAGCGCGACAAGGCCTGAATATTGCTTTTTATTTTAGCTATTCTATCATGGGGGTCTAGAATGAGCTTATGCCTGTCGGCGGCGAGGCTGGCCAGACAGCCGAATTTGACCAAGACTTCAGCAAATGTGGGATCTGTGTGCATGGGAACATGCCCGGCTATATCGTGAAAAATGTCCGGTTCGGGTAGGTAGTCTAAAGTTTGACTGTCTCTTATGGTGATCGTAGTGGGAAATTCCCTGCGCTTTAAGCAGTCAAAAAAAAGATACGCGGGCACGTACCCGCTTACAGCTTTAGCTTGAAAACCGGTTAAGGGTTCTAGAAATTTATTGATCTCATTTAATTTGGGGATGCTGTGCGGCTGCAGCGCCAAATGATCGATACCTTCCAGAAACTTAGCGTTGGCATAGCGTTCCCATTTCGGCAGCATCTTATCATAAAGTGTGCGCCAGGCTTTCTGGTTGTCCTCGCTGTATAAATCATAGGGCTGGTTGATAAACAACTCACCCTGCTGGCGGGCATTTTCTATAAAGGGGGCTTTTGTGGTGGTTAAACCTGAATGGATCATATATCTCCTTGAAATAGAATTAATAAAAAATTTAACACAAAATTAGCAACAAATAAATTTTAGGGTGAGTTTTCACCACCCCTCACAAAGTATAATATATTGAACCGCAGGTTGGGTTTTAATTCTTAAATGGGTTATATAGAAAAATATAGAGCCAAGCTGCCCATCAAGGTAATTGCGTAGCTTTAGGCAATCAAAAAAATAGGTCTTAAATGAAAAAGTCGACGAAGCCTTCCTATATCCTCTGGCTAGATCAAATAGGCATAGGGGATGTAAGTCTGGTAGGGGGAAAAAATGCCTCTTTAGGGGAGATGTACCAACATCTTAAAGCAAAACACATCCCTATCCCTTCGGGTTTTGCCATCACCTCCTCTGCCTACAGATATGTGCTCGAAAGCGGCGGGGCCATAGAGCCGCTGCGACGCCTATTTTCTAATGTGGATGTCACTGATCCCGAAGCCGTTGCCAAGGTGGGAAAGAAGGCCCGCGATATTGTTCTACACTGCGAGATTCCACCTGATTTAGAAAAAGAGATTGTCCAAGCCTATCACAACCTTTCTGCCTTGTATAAACAAAAAAACACCGATGTGGCTGTGCGCTCCTCTGCCACGGCCGAAGATCTTCCCACAGCAAGTTTTGCCGGACAGCAAGAGACGTATTTAAATATTTCGGGAGAACAAGAACTTCTTCATGCCTGCAAACGCTGCTTTGCCTCCCTTTATACCGATAGGGCCATCGTCTATCGCCATGAAAATCGCATTTCACAGACACAGGTGTCGCTATCCGTGGGCATCCAGAAGATGGTGCGGTCAGATGCAGGCAGCGCTGGGGTGATGTTCACACTTGATCCCGAAACGGGATTTCAGCATGTGGTTTTTATTAATGCCAGCTACGGATTGGGGGAAAATGTGGTCCAAGGCGCCGTAAATCCGGACGAATTCTATGTGTTTAAACCTACTTTAAAGCTGGGGTATGAGCCTATCCTCAAAAAAACAGTGGGAAACAAAGCGACCAAAATTATCTATGGCGCTAAGAATGCCATCAAAAAAATCCTAACACCCCTTAAAGATAAAAAACGATTGTGCATCACCGATGCAGATGTCCTGCAGCTTGCCCGCTGGGCCATGGTTGTAGAAGATCACTACAGTAAAATATATGGCAAATGGACGCCCATGGACCTAGAGTGGGCTAAAGATGGAAAGACGGGCAAACTGTTCATCCTACAGGCACGTCCCGAAACCGTGCATTCGAGGAAAAACCCCAATGTCATCCAGGAATACACTCTCTCCCAGAGGGGCAAAATGCTGACGGAAGGCAAAAGCGTGGGAAGCAAAATCGCACAAGGTAAAGCACATGTGATTAAAAACATCAAGGATATGCACCGCTTTAAGGATGGAGAAATTTTGGTAACGGATATGACCGATCCTGATTGGGTGCCGATCATGCGCAAGGCTTCCGCTATCGTTACAAACCGCGGCGGCAGGACTTCACATGCTGCCATCGTCAGCCGGGAACTGGGATTAGCGTGTGTGGTGGGGACTAACGATGCCACGGCTGTCATCAAGTCGGGACAGCCTATTACCGTGGATTGTTCCCACGCTGAACGAGGCGTGGTTTTTGAAGGTCTTCTTAAATTCAGCGTGAATGAAATCGATACGCGCAAAATACCCCGTTTGAAGACGCAAATCATGATCAATATAAGCTATCCAGATGAAGCTTTTGCACATAGCTTTTTACCTTGCGAAGGGGTAGGCTTGGCCCGGGAAGAATTCATCGTCAACGAGTTTATCCGCATACACCCTATGGCGCTTGTAGATTTTAATCAGGTCAAAGACCGGCAGACAAAAAAACTTATCCAAAAGCTTACGGAAGGTTATGCGGACAAACGTCAATTTTTTGTAGATAAGCTGGCAATGGGCATAGCGATGATCGCCGCAGCCTTTTATCCTCGTGATGTGATCTTGCGCTTCAGCGACTTCAAAACCAATGAATATGTCAACCTCATCGGCGGCAAGTATTTTGAGCCTAAAGAAGAAAATCCTATGATTGGCTGGCGTGGAGCCTCAAGATACTATAGCAAAGAATATGAAGAGGGATTTGCGCTGGAATGCCAGGCAATTCAAAAAGTCCGCAAGGCTTTTGGGTTAACTAACTTAAAAGTCATGATTCCAGTTTGCCGCACAGTAGAAGAAGGACGGCGCGTCTTGCAGGTGATGAAACAAAATGGTCTGAAGCAAGGAGATGCGGGCCTGGAAGTCTACGTCATGTGTGAGATTCCCAGCAATGCTATTTTGGCGGAAGAATTTTGCCAGATCTTTGACGGGTTCAGCATCGGCAGCAATGACCTTACCCAGCTTACTTTAGGTATAGACAGAGATAATGAACGCTTAGGCGATATTTATGATGAGCGCAATGCAGCTGTCAAAAAATTGATCGAACACGCCATCGCCGTAGCCAGGAAGCATAAACGCAAAATCGGTATTTGCGGTGACGCCCCTTCCACCTATCCTGAGTTTGCCCAATTCTTGGTAGACTGCGGAATTAACAGCATCAGCTTAAGCCCCGATGCAGTGGTCAGGGTCAAGACGATGCTGGCGAAGTATGAAAAACAAAAAAAAACCGCTTCTAAGAAAAATCAATCCAAAAAGGTAAGATGAAGATTGTCAGCAGTGCCCAAGAAGCTGTTTCTCATATACGATCAGGTCAGCGAGTGTTTGTGCATGGATGTATGGCTACCCCGCATCGCCTGCTCAGGGCCTTATATGACAGCTCGGATAGATTGAAAGATGTAGAGCTCATCCATATTCATTTGGAAGGGGATTTGCCCTATAAAGAAGATGGCTTCAAAGACCATTTTAAAGTCGCAAACCTCTTCGTTGGGCATAATGTAAGAAAAGAATTAGACTATAATCGCATCGATTACTTGCCCTGCTTCCTTTCGGAGATCCCGACACTATTAAGCTCTTCCACTCGTCGCGTGGATGTAGCTTTGATCCAGGTTTCACCGCCCGATAAACATGGATATTGCACCTTGGGGACTAGTGTCGATATCGCTTTTGCAGCTGTCAAAGCTGCAGATTTGGTCATCGCACAGATCAACGTCCATATGCCTCGAGTGCATGGGGATGGCTTTATCCACAGCTCCAAAATCGACTATGCAGTCGAAATTCATGAACCTTTGCCGGAACTGGCATTGACGTCTATCACCCCAGTAGAAGAAAAAATCGGAGAATTTGTTTCGGCCTTAGTAGAAGATGGTGCAACCCTGCAGGTAGGCATAGGGGCGATTCCTAATGCTATATTAGCCAAACTTAAAAACCATAATCACCTCGGTTTACATACCGAAACCTGGACGGACAGTACGCTTGAGCTGTTATTATGCGGAGCTATCGACAACTCGCAAAAAATACTCAACCGCTTTGCCACAGTTTCCAGCTTTATCGCCGGCACTAAAAAACTGTATGAGTATATCGATGACAACCCGTCTGTTCTGCAGTTGGATATCGGCTATGTAAATGCTCCCGAAGTGATCTCGCAAAACCCAAAAGTCACGGCCATCAATTCAGCTGTAGAAGTGGACTTAACAGGTCAAATATGCGCCGATTCCATCGGGCACAAGATCATTTCAGGCGTCGGTGGACAGATGGACTTTATGCGGGGAGCTGCGACTTCTAAAGGAGGCAAAGCCATTATAGCTTTACCCTCAAGGACAAAGACAGGCGCATCGCGCATAGTGCATCAGCTGAAACCCGGTGCAGGTGTAGTGACTACCCGCGGGCATGTGCATTATGTCGCCACGGAATACGGGTATGTCAATCTATTTGGAAAAACCCTCAGAGAACGTGCTGAGGCTTTGATCAGCATCGCTCATCCGGATGACCGCTCCATGCTAGAACAGGCAAGAAAATTAGTGTATACACATCGTGAATGAAAAGTTGCTTGAAACCCAACATACTCTAATTGCACGCTTATTGTAACGCGATTAGAGTATGTTGGGTTTGAATAGGTCACTGAGTAGTTATACGCGTTTATATATATGCAGTCTTCCTTGATTGTGCTGAACGTCGCAAATATATTCCGGATGGTAAGTTTTGATTTTTTCTATGATAGTGTTTTGCATTTTGAACATTTCTTGTGAGTGAAGCCCTTTGCCTGTGATGATTTTCACTGTCTTACAGGGATGAGTTGTTAAGTGTTGCCTTACAAACATATAGGCGGTTCCATGAGAATGTTGATGCAAGTCTATGTATTCTCCATTCAAACGAGATTTGATGCTGTACGTGGTCATGAGATCTTGTGCTTTATCAACCTCTTGCTTTGACACGTGCAGATCTATAAATGACTCAATGGTAATCCTGTCAGGGTTGATTTTATTTGCTTGCATATGCTCAAGAATTTCATAGGCTTTGCGTTCGTCGCCTTTTTGGACAAAGAGCTGGAGTAAAGAGGTGTAGGTGACCACAGTGGGTGGGATGTGAGCTTCAATCATCTTTTGCAAGACGTCATAAGCTTTGCGCTCATCGCCTTTTTGGACAAAGAGCTGGAGTAAAGAGGTGTAGGTGACCACAGTGGGTG
>CAYMKI010000073.1:13749-14694 GCA_964390695.1 uncultured bacterium | reverse complement strand
GCTTTTTTTTGTGCTTTTTTGATGTTTGTCAGAAAACCTCAGGCTTTTCACATGTGGCTACATGCATTACAGGCGACTTTGTTGATAGTTGATCGTCTTTTGGCTGTACTAATTTTTTACAAATCCTTTTACAGTCGGAGTAAATACGTGCCATGGTGCTTACAGAATAGTGCTGGGATATGCTTGGGCGATATTGGCGTAAATATTTTCTGAGGTTTTTTTCTAAATGGACTATATTTACTCCATCCATCTCGAATTTTTCTATTAACCATCTCTTAAATACTTCGGTCTGTGTATTTTCCTGTGATTCCGGATTGTAGGGTGTATCCTGCAAGTTGATTTCGCCTGCAAGATGTTTAGCTTGTACAATAGTTCTTGTGAGTTTTTTATGCAGATCAGGCGAATAGTCTTCAGGCCAATTTCCGCCGACAAGAGAGTCGGTGGTAAGGCTGTAGATGAAATAGTCTACTCCGCTTTCTTTGGATGGAGAATCTTGCAATTGACAAAATACGTGATCGAAATCTTTTAAGGAACCCAGCACACCATATACAGCGTTAGGGGAACATCTACGATCTACGATTAAGGCGATTTTAAATATACGCGTTTGTCCAGTTGGGAGGTCTTCGTCTTCTCGGTCTCCCCAAGGTAATAAATCAGGAAAAAGGGATTTTACGGATTTATCAACAGGTCGAAACAGATTGTGAGTAAAGAAGATGCTTTTATCATAAAACGGAGTGTATCTTGTTATAGGAATAAGAGAGGAGGTTTCTGAAGGTGTTTGGAGTTTAGTTAGCAAGATTTCTACGCTGGGGCTATCGCCTTTATCCCATATATCCTTCCAGCAGTACACAAAAGTCTGCTTCGGAAGATTTTCAGTTTTCTTTTCTAGATCGATTTCCTCTTCGATTTCGCGCCGCATTCCCTCACGGTAAACATCTGCGGACT
>CAYMKI010000073.1:6013-13739 GCA_964390695.1 uncultured bacterium | reverse complement strand
CGCGATCTGTCTTGATATTTTGTTCTTTTTGCACAAAGTTATTCATCTGAAGATCAGCTGAACTTGAATATGAATAGGCTGGAAGATATCGGGGTGCAATCATACAGTTTCCGGAGGCTTTTAGTTCAAGGTCTTGCAGGCAGGGTTGCAGAGTGTTGATTAACTCGTCGCGATCTTGAATATCTAAGTTTGAAATTTGTTCGATGAGTTTTTTTAACTTTACAGCTTCATTTTGAGCTAGTGTTTCCAAGGCTATATGCGATTTTTGCATCTCTGCATCGTCCATCGATTCCAGTGTTTCTTGAGAAGGTTTGATAAAGTAATGCCGGTAATGTTGCCACAGCACTTTTCGATCTGCATGGTTTTTAATTTTGAGCAAGGAGTAATAGAGGGTAATCTCAGCTTTTGATTGCAGTTTTTGGATTTCGGATTTTATGTGATGTTGATGTTTCAAAAATTCGCTTTCATTATGGCATAGAAGATTAATTAAATTCTTGATAACATTAGAGGCTGTTGATCCGTTTTGGACTAAACAGTTATAGGTATGAGGATCGACCACTAGTTGTATTTTTTGGCCTTTGCCAAACTTGCGCATTCTCATGGCCGATTGCAAGAACTCTGAAAGGGTGGTAAGCTTATTGATGGTCAGCATGCCGCTGCTTTCATAGGGCAGATCTTTATTTGTACCTCTTGTTTGGGCCTTGTCAAAAATGGTAAAGGCGTTGTCAATAGATATCGAGTTATCAGGATATGAGGTTTGACTTTCGTTATCGAATACCACTTCCTGCTCCTCATCATTTGTATATCTAAGGAGCGATTTTTTAGGCATGAAGGGTGAGATGCTCTCTATGATTTTATCGACAGTCAAACCTGGAAATACCGGAGCACAGTCAATCAAAGCACTTCCGGGTTTACGTTTTAATAGGTTGCCCATTTGCTCAGAGATGCTGGCGGTGTCATCATATTGAATCAGGTCCGATAAGGAAAATGTTTGGATTAAGTTCAATAATACACTTCCATCGGCACCCGGTTGTTTCACGTGATCGGCATCGATATGGATTTGTTCAGGTAGAGATCTCCAGATGTTGGATGTTCCGGATGAACCTGAAAATTCATTAAACATGGCTACCAGATGATGCGGGGTTCCGACAATTTGGTGTGAATGGCATTCGAAAATAGGAAATACATATTGATTTAAAAAGCTGGCCAGTAAAGACGGGTTGTTGTTGAGTCGTTTAGCTAGGAGAGGATAATGTTCAGAAGTGACTGCGTCGAGATTAATGTTAAAATTATTTCGAAATCTAACAGCTGATTCTGTCTGATTAAAAAGGATGTATTCATGGGGATTTTGCTTTATTCGTTTGGCTAAATCTTTAGCAGCCTCGTTTTTTAAGTCTAGCACAAGCTGTGCTATTTGGTCTGAGGTTACCCCGCCGGCAGTCTTTGAGTTTAGGCTGTTCATGTAGCTAAGACAAGTATACCAAATGGTTTCCTCTTCAGTGCCAAATTCAGATAACTCGCTGCACTTTCCATTGCGGATCACGGGTTTTACTTGGACACCATCTTCTGAGCGAATAAAATTTAAACCATTGCGTTTTTTGAAGGATTCGGGAATTATCTTGTGAAATAATTTATGGAACGTCTTTAGGGTTAGCTGTGTATCCGAGGGAAGTTTGCTTACGATTTCTTGGCGAAATTTTTTAACCTCTTCAGATGACTGGCTGAGCGTATCTGTCAGGTATAATAAAGCTGTCTGAATGTATTCTAAAGATATATTCGGTAAATACTTTTTTATCACCTTAGCAGCCATCTTTTTGAGAAATACCAGCTCAAAGTTTTTGTTGTGTGCGTACTTCCAGAGTTCGATATCGCTGTTTTTGAAAATGTGTTGTAGTTCTTCGTCATTAAGGATCCATTCAACTAATTGAGAGCCGGCCAGACATTTGTTTTCATTCAGCTTGCTCGGCTTGCCTAGGCCGTAATTATGTTGCTTATTTGCTTCAACGATTTTATCAATTTCGTCGCTGCTTACTGTGGCTTTAGTTTTGATGATTTCGAGAATTTCGCTTAGAATATCGATTTCTTCGTGAATGACATCTTGGCTGCGTTTGCTATGTGGATTGAACAACTCTTCAAATTTGAGGATATACGAATGATGTAGGCTGAGCATGTCATGCGGGGTAAAATCAAAGCGTCCATTTTGGGTAATACATGTAAGGAGATGGTTTCGAATGATTCTAAGAGACAGTAGGTCTGTGGCGTCGTCTCTGTTAAATTCGAATCTATAAACCTTATCACCATAAGCTTCAGAAGTTGCTTTTTCTAGTTGTTTGTGATGTACGGAGATTAAAGGCTCATGGGTGATCAAACATGATAGGTTTTGCCTGTTGGCCTTGAATTTTGAAATGAGGTGACGCAAAAATGTGGTTTTTCCATCTGCCAAAGCTGCATGTTTGAAGATGTTTCGCTTTCCAATCATAGTTCTGAAATTTTCGAGCTGGCTTTTTCTGGATATGACCTTTTGTTCGGATTCAAGCAATAAAATAGCAATCGCATGCGGGTCTTCCTGGCAGTCGAAGAGTCTTTCTATTGAAAGCAAGTCTGCAAGAGCCTTGTTTAAGGAGGGAGAATTGATATGTTGGCATTGTTCCAGTAAATGTTTGGCTTTTTGATGTTGTTGCAGTAAGGTTAAGCGCTCCAGGTAAACACGAACATTTTTAGCCAGTTCCACCATATCTGTGTTTTTAGCCAACTCTACTTTGTAGTATGTGTTGAAGTAGCTATCGGATAGTTCTTGCGAAGCTGCGGCGTATAAAATTTCGCGAAATGAATTGTGATTGACTTCCCAAGCTTTGCCTAGTTCTTGTTCGAAGGTGTGTCTGGCAGATTTTTTACGGGGGCGGATAACTTCTAGGATTTTTGTTCTGTATTCATTCACTTGAGACGTTAGATCGGTAATATCTGCATCTAAACAGGCTTTTACTTTAGGGTAGTCAAGCGGATCTATGATATTAGAGGTAAAGGTCTGTTGATTTTTAGCTTTGAGGATATCCTGTACGAGATCCATCTTTATTTGATCTTCAAAAATGTCGTACGAGCACGCTTCTGATTGAAGGTCGTTAAGTAGCAAATCGAGTTTCTGAGAAGATTTTTTAAGAGGTGGATGACTAAGAAATTTGCGAACACTTCCAAATATAGGCCGATTAACTTCTTTATAGACATAGCCTAATTGATGCGAAGAGGTGAGATCCATGCTCTTTTCGAGGTTTTCCTTTTGTTCGTCAAGTCTTGATACATCAAGAAGAGGAGAGGGGTCAGGCTTAGTCGATAATTTGATAGCATTTTTGATTTCAGAAAATTGACATCCTACTTGTTGTTCGATTTCATTTTCATTGCCTTCGGAACCTAAATGTATGAAGTCTTCTATGTGATCATCAACTAACTGGATGTATTCGCAAGCATGAGCGTAATCGTTTTGGCGTAGTTTGAGGCAGTCCATAGGTTTTGTAAAATCATATTGATAGAACACCTTGATGAAATTAATGAGTAGATTTCTTTGTACTGAATTGAGGTCGGATGTTTTTTTAATATGCGGTGATTGGTCTAATATCAATAGATAAACATTCAGCATAAAAGCCTTGGCATCTAAGGACGAAATCTTCCATTGTGAAAACCAAGATAGAATTCGTTGACAATCAGGAGATGTTTCGGGGTTTATTTGTTGGGCCTTTTTAAGATAAAAAAGAGCCTGTTCATATTCGGATTGTATAAAAAGGATGTACGCCAGATAAAAATAGCCTTCCGGTGACTTGCTCTTTAATCCCTCATAAGGGTCTATGATATAATCATAGTAAGATAGGTTAGTCTTGGTATCCGAAACAGGCAAATATTCTTTGCGGTTTTTTGCAAGAGGTGTTTTGTTTTTTTGATACTCTTGACAGGGTAGTAAGAGCAATGAGGGTTGCGAAGGGTGTTCCAATATATGATAAAAATGAAATTGTTCTGCGAAAAAATTTCTTGTTGAATTGGCATCTTCCAAAGACAAAATAGGTTCAAGCTTTTTCGAAGATAAATAATACCCTGGATAGTTTTTGCAGGCCCATTTATCCTGTAATGCAGGATCTGGATGCGCTCCTGTCCATGTATACTCTAGATTACTCTCAAGGTATCTAATGTTAAGAGTTTCTGAATCTTGGGTAGGACAGGTCATTAAAATCTTGGAAGGCGGGGCTAAAAAAGAAAATACTGCATACGCCTTTTCTTTCCAAGGGTTGATCACTCTTTTCTTTTCTCCATGCGCATAGGCAGTCAATTGTTTTAAGTTTCGTTTAACATGTTTTTGTTGATATACCTTTTCAGAAATCTCGGCTCCTTCAAATTCACCTTCAAAAAGGATTTCGTGGTCTTTGCCTTCTACGAAAAATCGAGAACTTGAGCAGGATATCCACATTTGATTTTTCATTAGAGCGTCTGGTAAAAAGGAAGAGGAGCTAGGGGGGGCATCAGTTTTTTTGGAATTATTAAATACTTGTTTAATTAGCGGCATTAGGTTGGAATCATCCTGTGGTTTAAATCCAGTGTGGGCTAACTGGAACCATTCAGATTTAACATCCTGTTTATATTGGCATTGCCGATAAATTAAGGGAGGCTGATTTCCTATTTTGACTATAGCAAAAGGTTGCTGTTTATATTCAAATTGGCATAAAAACCCTTCTTGAGATTCATGGGAGATAACTTTATATTCACACCATATAGAATGGATGTTATGTTCATCGAACATTTGCCTGCATAAAGGATCTTGAATTATCGTTTCGGGAAGGGTGCATCTAGCTGCACCGTTTTGGAGGAAAAGCCCATTTTTCAAGTCGATACAAAGGTTTTCATTATGGAAGAGCAGAGAAGCATTACCTATATTCCAGGATTTGGAGTTACCCTCAAAATTTAATTCTTTGATGAGTTCATTTAGGAACATTGTCCGTACTTTTTTGTTCCGCAGCGCTAGTGCACAGACAGGTAATATTCTATGAATTTGATATTTGATTCGATCTTCATTTATGAAGTTGTAAGTATCGGCTGATTGAGGAATTTGGTTCATTTTGAACCAACATTTAAGCAGGTACAACGGGTTTGTTTTAGAAGATTCTTTACTTAACAAGAGGTATGTTTGGTAGATTAGGCGTTTATGGGGTTTTAAAATAAGGTTGTCTTCGCATTTTTGGCTCCAATCTTCCAGAAGAGAATCTACCCTCTCTTGAAGACCTGTAAGAGCGGCTATTTCTGTGGAAAAAATTCCCCTTCCTAATTTTTCACTGCCCGAAAGATTTTTATCGACTAAAGATTGCAAAATGGTACTTACATTTGAAATGACTTGCATGACAAATAATGTGCCCTCAATATTTTGGGAACTATGTACTTCTGCAAATAATGTAGTAAGATGAGAGACTAGGGTGGTGGTATACAGGGGGTGTTTGTTTAAATACTCGGCCAAATTGTTATTTCGAAACAAATTCAAATTCATTAACTGCTGGCACCAAAGTGCATATTTGGTGGAGCCAAGATAATTAGGATGTTCGACAAAGAACTCGAGAGTATTAGGTATACGAGTACCTAAAGGAGAGGTTTTTGTAGCTGTTAGCTCTGCCATTATATCACTCGGCAAACCTAACTTGTTCTCGGAGTTCTCATAAATGTATCGTTCGGTATGGCACTCTCCGGAAGGAACGAAGCGTACTCTATCGATTTTATTATAAATTTTAGGATTGTCGGGAGATGGAGGAATACAAATACCCTCTTCATTGACTATCCTTCCTTCGCAATCACTAACACATCCCTCTAGGATTTTTTTTGCAAATTCGTCCGGAGCTCTAGGTTCGTTGAGCTTATACTGCGAGGGCAAGCGTCTCGAAGCAAAAGGCGACTTGAGGTTATCTGCAAGGGGTTTATCATAGTCAATGTAGTCTAACTCGGGATTAACATGCAGAATCTTATTGTTATTCAAAAAATAAGTGGTGGTATCGAAATCGCCGGGCGGGGCAATATCTTTAGAATATAGGGCTTTGTCGATATTTGCGCACATTCGATTGATATACTCTTGATCAAGATCCTCTGATTTTTTTGTAAATGAGTTCACAAAGGTTATCAAGGCATCTTTTACCTCGGAGAAAATATCTGGATTTCCTAGCGTCCTGTATTTTGCCATCATGGATAAAGCTAAGATCTTCAAACGTCTTATGTGTACTATCTGAGGGTTAAGATGCCCTTTTCCAAGCGAAAAGTCTTCAGTAATTCGCGTACTATCAACCTGAGTTTTTCTGAACCTCTGGAGATAGGACAAGAAAAATTGTTTGTCGTTTGCCAATTGCTTATGTAATGGATTAGGGTCTGTAAGTTTAAGCAGTTTTTTATTTGGCGCTTCGATTTCATTCAGAGAGTTATAGATTTCAGGGCCCTCTAAAGATAGGTTTAAGTAATTATCTCTTAGAATATCTCTAAATGGAGTCATATCTACACTGAAGTCTTCAAATCCAGTGTTTTTGTCATTATGTTGAGCTAGTTTAATGCTAATGCTCAGGGCTTTGAGAAGACTTGCTATTTCTAGAGAGGTGGGGCTTTTAATATTGGCACCAAAATGAGCCTGATAAAGATAACCTGCTAACAGGTGTATCTGGTTGCTCCAAGCCTCCAATTCAAGAGACGAAAGTGTATTCCACAAGTTTTGTGAATCTAATTTTTTAAGGCTTTCGAAGGCATCTAAAACGGCGTATCGTAATTCGCATACGTTGCCGAGATCTGAAAGATATTGGCATGTTTTGAATTGTTGCAAAAATAAAAAAGGTAGGTGAGGATTTGATTTTAGTTCAGGTGGAGTTAATTCTAATGCATCAAGATCTTTATTTGATCTTTGAGATTGAGAACTTTCGTGCAAAAAGCTATTTAATGGAATGGTGGATTCTGTAAAATATACAGGTTCCTTCATCATATCGTGTTGAGGCGGTAGATCTTTTACTCCCTTTGGAATACAAATAGACTTGCTGTCTTCATATTTCAAAAGGGTGTGCATTTTTTCTTTGAAGCATTCTAAAATTTTTTCTATTTCAAAATCATCTGAAAAAACTTTACTTAAATCCTGAATGAGTGTGTAGAGATTCTCTTTCAGCCATAGTCTGACCTTGATATCGGATAGTCTTGGTTGGCAGTCTTTAAAGATATCTAAAAATAGAGCAATTTTATTATATAATTTTCGTTCAGGTTCTTTATCCTTTAAAAGCGTTTTTGAGAAAAGCTCCACAATTTTTAAAGCATCTGGTGAGTCGGTTTTTTTTGCTGTAAATTCATATTTTTTTGCTGAACGTTTGGATTTGACCTGTACTTGTTTGAAATGCTGAAAGGTCTTGTAAAGCTTTACTGCCGAAAGATCTTGAACCATTGGAGGTAAGGTTTGATAAATCTCCTGGTAGCTGGACGTAGCTAAATTGTTTATCTGGGGCTGCTGAGCTTGTTGTTTGTGGTTCGCGATAAAACGTTTTGTTAGTTTCCAATTGTAGTATAAGCGCTCGATACCATTCATTAGAGAGTATTCATGAGGAGAAATTTGAACTTCTAATAGATTATAGAGTTGATCAGTTAAATCTTTCTCTTGCAGTCTAAATTCACTGATAAAAGGTGTCTTATTGTTTTCCAAGAGAGCGTGTTTTTGGTCGTTAGATTTTTGCAGACGATACACAGG
>CAYMKI010000073.1:0-6003 GCA_964390695.1 uncultured bacterium | reverse complement strand
CACAGGAACATTTCCAATAGGAATATTCAAGTTATGACAAGCGGATAACACGCCTAACTTGGATTTGATCAGGGAATTACCTTCAATGGAGTTGTCAAAGACTCTCAAGATTATCCTGCTTGAATTTTGAGGGTCTTTTTTTACCTCATAGATCATGGGAATGGATTTACCGGTCAGTGAGGCTAGATGTGATTCTTCGCTCCAACTGTTTACATCATCACTTTTATCCACTTGCATGTAGCCGCCAGGAAGGAATATAGACTCGCCGTCTTTCAAGGAATTGATTCTTTGAGTTATTTCTTCAGTCAATCTCTGTAATCTTAGATTACGGAATGGTAAAAAAGAAGATTTGATGCTATCAATCGTCTTGGAATAGCCAACGCACTCTCCTAGAGCCTGAATTTTCTCGTCGGATACATCTAATTGTTTTTTGAAGTTTTGAAGGGTGGAGTAATAGGCTTCAAGTGAGACAGATAAGGGAAGTTCCGTTGGATTGCTTTTTGAAGTATTATTTGAGCGCAGGATAGAGGCATCATAACATCTAAAATGATGCATGGCTAATTTTAACTTAATCTCACGCTCCTCAAAGGAGTGGTCAAGACCTAGCAAGTTCCTAACAAAGGATTTAAAATTATCCCAAATTTCTTCGATGAGACTGCGTCTTGGAACAATCTGTGTTTTTTCATGATCCTCAATCAGTTTGATCAATCTATCTACGGCTGTCGGTTTGTTTTTTTCTGTATCTACAACAGGCGCGGGTGGGACAGTCTGAATATCTACAGCTACAGGCGGATCTGTATTTAAAATATAATTATCATTTAGAATGTTTAAACTAACATCATTAGTTTTAAGAGGTTGCATTTTAAAGCTCGTTAGTGGGGATTAAAGATAGTTTAAAATATTAAAGCATGCTTTATGGCTTACATGAAGATATGATGAGTGTTTCATTTGGCAAGAACAGACTTGCGGTGAATTTAGCCAAGTGCGAAATTTCAGATAAGTCAAACAAACAAGAAATATAGTTTATATACACAAGTTATCGGGAGCAGCTTATATTCCCAAACTGCTCCTTAGAACTCGACACTATTAGCTCGATTGACCTAAAATTTGTGAGCTGATTTGATGTGCTGATTGCATAATTTGCTGTAAATTTCGCATCTGTTCAGCTTCTTTAGCTTCAGCCGATTGGCCTGACTGCTGGTTGAGGTCTCTGTGGCGCTTCATCTCTTCGATTGCATATTGGCGTATGTCCATAGGAGCTTGTCGGTAGTCTTTATAATAATCAGCTCCTCCAGACAACATTTGAGAAATGCCGTTCACTACTTGTTGTTCGAACTCCATGGGTTTCATAGCTGTGATAGCTTTTTCCAATCCATGTGTGTTGATCGCATTTACAGCACCATAAGCGCCGTATGCTGAGGCTATTCCGGAGATCAAAGCACCGCCAAGTTTTAATGCCAAAACCAATTCGCTGGCGCGGTTGCTGGCCTGGACTTCGACTTCTTCTTTAATTTTGGGAAGAATTTTTTGGATGAAGTCACGGCTGACTTTATTATTTTGGTGTGCCAACAATATGGCTATAACAAGGCTTTGTTCAAGAATTTTTGAGATATCGCGTTTGTCATCGAATTGATTCTTGAGTCTTTTATTGAGTTCTTTCTCAATAACTGTGTCTTCTGGCAGGAAGATGCCGGGTCTGTGCTGAATTTCATCATTAGATACTGGCATGTAGAGTCTCCTTATTAATTATATTTATTGAGGTAAATGCAAAAAATTTGCACATAACTCTATCTGCTTGACACCACACGTTGTGTTTTGTACATGTTATCAAGCATTTGTTTAAGTACAACAAAATTTTCTAGTCCTTTTGAGGCCTCGCTCTGGGTAAGCTGTGCGTCTTTTCTAACTAGATCGTTTAAGTATTTCTGCTTAAAATCTATAATCTCGATCTTACCCGTAAGCTTGCCTTCTTTATATTCGAGGCCGGCATTAATACCGCTCGATCCAGCTTTTAGCACTCCAAGAGTTGCTGTCATAATTTTTACTCCGGCTAGTAAGGCGGCGGGCAAGGCTACCCCGGCCGTAGCGAAGATGCTTGCTGCGACTGCAACGACTGTAGCGGCTACAACGGCTACTGTCAATCCAGTGTTGACATTACCCCAGAATTGGCGTGTTTTCTGCAGTTCGATGTTTTGCGTTTTGAGGTCGCTCATTTCCTTGCGTATAGTTCGTTCCTTCTGCTGGTTAAATACAAATTGAAATTGGATGTTTAGAGTGCCATTTTTTCGCAACTCGTATTGAATCTTATAATATTCAATAAATCGCTTTTCATCGCTAAGATTTTGGTCTTTGGCTTCGTTGCCGGATTCTTCGATACGCTGCGACTGTTCGATAAGCTCTTGAATCATTTTATCGATCATTTTCTTGTTGACAAGAGTTGGAGTTTCAAGAGAAGGAGAGCCGCTGATGCTTTGCACACCATCCTCTGTAGTACTACCAGTGACTGGTTCTGTCTCTTTCTGTGTAGTAAAAAATGAACTGATCCACGCCCAGACTTTTTTGCCCATGTCAATTATCGTGTCGAAACTAAATAATTTAGGCTTGGGTGCTTCGGGTTGTTCGGCGATGTCTTGCTCGGGTGGTGAAGGAGGAATAGCTGAGGAGAGCGTGTCTACCGCAGAAAATTGAAAGCTCTTATTCTCAGCTTCGGCGTAGCTTTCAACGACATCGATGCCGCTCTGAGGAGTGTGATCTTCCAAGTCGAGCAAGTAGTTCTTGGACCCTTTCATGGAAAAATCCTGTGATTTGCCTTTAATGGAGGAGATGCTATCAAAATTCATCATATTTGTACCTTATTATTCTGGGGTGTCTTCCAGCATTTAGACATCAATTGAATATGTTTTAATAAATTTGTCAGTTTATCCGAAGGGGGATTAAGCGTTATGGCCCTTTTACAGCAGGTCAAAGCAAAAAGTGCGTCTTTGGTGTTTCCGAGGCTCCGCAAGCACTCCGCTGCATGAAAGTGCACAAAGGGATCAGTGGGATCTATAGCTGCAACCATTTCATAGGCTTCAATAGCTTTGGGATAGTTTTTTTGCATATGCAAACTCGCCGCTAGGCCCATCCAGTGCTTTTTGGTGAGTGTGTCCAATCTTGTCAATAAACGAAAATAATAGACCGCATCCTCGTATTTGCCTTGGGTGTAGCAGCCATGTGCGGTAAAATATAAAGCTTCTAAGGAATCTTGAGACAATTGCATATGGCACACTCAAAAAAGGTTATCTGCCGGCAATGTACCGTGCATTGCTGAGTTTTGCATCATGCAGCGGCTTTAAAATAGCTCTGGCCATCTGATAAGATTCATAGCGTTCATTCGTCATGCGAGAAATCACTTGGAGTTGCATATCATTTTGCACGTTTAAATCTTCGACGGTCATGCGCAGGTTTTCTACGAGGCGTTCCCTTTCATCATTATTGTACGAAGTTTTATTTTCGTCCAGTTCTACACCCATCTCTTTGGCTTTCTTGAGCATGTCCACCAATTCGGGATAGGGGGATAAATCGACGGTGCCCGTATTGCCGGTAGCTGTGTTGATGGTTTTCATCAGCTTGTGTAAAAAGCTCACTTGCTCTTGCCGCTTGCGCAGCTCGTCCATTTGTTTTCTGCTGTCGTCCTCTAGGCGATGTAGACGCTCGGCTGTCAGAAGCAGAATCATGGATTCTAGGGAAAGATTTTTAGGGTCTGTACTGCCGCTGTCGTTGACTTCTGTAGTGATGTCGGTGAGGATTTCGCTGACATTGTTATTTTCAGCCATATGCTACCTATTATTAACTTATTTAATTATGCTTAGGTTTAGAAACTTAAGTGTAACAATGATATCTATTATTTGCAATCGGAAAAAGGACTTTATATTTTTAACAAGTCCTGAATTACTGTCGGATCGGACAAGGTGCTGATATCGCCCAGATCATCCACTTCTTTTTCCGCAATCTTTCTTAGCACACGTCGCATAATTTTTCCCGAACGGGTCTTGGGCAACGATTTAGCAAACTGGATTTTATCCGGCACTGCAATAGGTCCGATTTCTTTGCGGACGTGTTGGCAAAGTTCGGCTCGCAGTGACGGCAGTTCCTGTGTTCCTTGCACCAGTGTGACAAAAGCATAGAGGGCTTGTCCTTTGATATCATCGGGAACCGGAACTACAGCAGCTTCGGCCACATCGCTATGGCTGACTAATGCGCTTTCGATTTCTGCAGTGCCAATACGGTGTCCGGAAATATTGACTACATCGTCGATACGTCCCAGCAGCCAGTAGTCTCCATCTGAATCTTTACGACATCCATCGCCGGTAAAATACCTATTTTTAAATGTTTTAAAATAGGTGTTGACAAATCTTTGGTGGTCGCCCCAGGTTGTCCTCATCATGCCAGGCCAAGGCTGCTTGATGCATAAACAGCCGCCCTCATCGATATCGCAAACCGAACCATCGTCGCGCAATATGATCGGATCGATACCAAAAAAAGGTTGGTTGGCGCTGCCTGGTTTAAGAGTGTGCGCCCCAGGAAGGGGAGCAATCATGATGCCCCCGGTTTCAGTTTGCCACCAAGTATCTGTGATGGGCCTTTGTCCTTTGCCTATGACTTCATAGTACCACATCCAAGCTTCGGGATTTATAGGTTCGCCCACAGTACCCAGCAGCCGTAAGGAGGTTAAGCTGTAGTTTCCGGGGTATTCGCTGCCGGCACAAATAAGGGATCGTATAGCTGTAGGGGCTGTGTAGAATACAGTGACTTTGTGCTTATCAATTACCTGCCAATAACGGCCTGCATCAGGATATGTGGGGATGCCTTCGAACAGCAACACGGTGCAGCCGTTAGCTAGGGGTCCGTAGACGATATAGCTGTGGCCCGTGATCCAGCCAATATCAGCCGTACACCAGTAGATATCAGACTCTTTGATATCAAAGACATATTTGTGGGTGAGGCTGACATGCAAGAGGTAGCCGGCTTGAGTGTGTACCACGCCTTTGGGTTTGCCTGTAGATCCCGATGTGTATAAAATAAATAAAGGATCTTCAGCTTTTAAAGGTAAGGCGGGACAAGTGGGTTGGGAGTGGGCTATTTCATCATGAAACCACACATCGCGCCCTTCTTCCATGGCACATTCATCTTCAGAGTGCTTAAGCACGATGACTTTTTCAACGCTAGTGGATTTCATCAGGGCTTCGTCAGCTATCTTCTTTAAGGGGATTTTTTTACCGCCGCGCAAGGAGACGTTTGCCGTGACAAGCAGTTTGCATGACGAGTCATTGAGGCGATGCGATAGAGATTCCGCGCTGAAGCCTCCAAAGACTACAGAGTGTATGGCACCTATGCGTGCGCAGGCAAGCATGGCGACGACGAGTTCCGGAACCATAGGCATGTAGATGCATACCCGATCGCCTTGCTTTATACCCCGGGAAAGTAAAACATTGGCAAATATGCAGACTTGTTCATGTAATTCTTTATAGGTCAGTGTGCGGGTTTCAGCGTCGTTTTCTCCTTGCCAGATGAGAGCTGCCTTATGCTGCTGGGTACCGTGCAGATGCCTATCCAGACAGTTGTAGGACACGTTGATCAATCCATCTTCGAACCAGGTGTGCCAGGCGATGTCGTTATCCGAGTCCCATACGTATTTACACCCCAAAGAGGGTTTCTGGAACCAATGCAGGGAATTTGAATGTTTTAACCAGAATTCGTTGGGATTCTGAATGGATTCATGGTACATTTGCTGATATTGAGCGATGTCCTTAATATGCGCTTGGGTGGAAAATGAGGATGGAGGAGCGAATTTTCGGTCTTCAAACATGAGATGAGTGACACTGAAGGGGGCGTTGGATTTGTCCATAAAATAAAACCTTTTGAACGCAGATATAATAAATAACTAGAGAGGCAATTGCAAAACTCGTAAAGGCGGTCTTTTGGACCTTTTTAGAATATATCCATAAAAATATAAAAAGGTAA
>CAYMKI010000072.1:0-14732 GCA_964390695.1 uncultured bacterium | reverse complement strand
GATGGCTTGGGATGCTTGGCTTAGTCTGCTTTCGTCAAACACATTTTGCAGGGTTTTGTTTTTGTACTTCAAAAGTGTGGCCAATTTGGGGGATTGAGTGACAAATTCCCACCATTTCAGCTGAGATAATGGAAAGGCGGTGATGGCGTCGGATAAGCTATCCATGGTGTTGAAGAAATTTTGCAGGTAGGGTTTTTGACCCGGATAGGCGGCGTCGATATTTTCTATGAGCCTGTCAAAGCCATAGGGAATAGGAATTCTCTTTCCGTCTGGCATGGCCATATGGTCATAGCCGCTGGGATCATAGGGCAGAAATCGGATATCGTCTTCTAAGCCGATGCGTCTTAAAAATTCGTAGACTGGTTGACCAGGCGCACATCCCCAGATGTAGTGGACCTGGGCGCAAAAATGGAAATCGTTCATCTCGAAGGTATGAGCATATCCTCCGGGGATATCGTGGGCTTCTAATATACAGACTTTATAGTCGGCGTTCGCGAGGAGAGCGGCAGTCACTAATGCTGAATTGCCGGAGCCTATAATCAGATAGTCGTAGTGGTTTTGTTCTTCATATATCCTGTTTTGCTGTTCATGCTGCGCAGGGGTGAGAGCGCCTGTACTTACTCGGTTCATACGTTTCCTTTGCGTTAATATGTTTGCTTCTTCGGTATGTATAATAATCGGCCAATTTGATCAAGAAATATGTTCTTTGTGCAATTATATTTTTTATTATATATTAATGGAAGTATCCTTTTACCATCATAGAGGTTTTATGGCAGGACAAAATTCCACTTTTAATTGCGTGCGCACCCTCAATAAGCGTTATCATTACTACTCTCTATCTGCTCTAGAGGAGGCTTTGGGAAGAAAAATCGATCGATTGCCCGTGTCTATACGAATTATGCTCGAGTCCTTGCTGAGAAATGCCAAAGGAGGGGCTGTAAAAAATGAAGATATTGTCAGGCTGGCTTCTTGGGATCCGCATAAACCGCATCAAGGGGATATACCCTTCATCGTTTCACGAGTTATCTTGCAGGATTTCACCGGGGTGCCTTTGGTGGTAGACCTGGCAGCCATGCGGGATGCTATGGCTAAAAATGGATATTCTGCCGACTCTATAAATCCGCAGGTGCCGGTAGATCTCATCATAGACCATTCGGTCCAGGTAGATCATTCGGGGACAACTGATGCCTTTGAATATAACCTGGAGTTGGAATTTAAAAGAAATCTCGAAAGGTATTCTTTCCTAAAATGGGGGCAGCAGGCTTTCAAGATGTTCCAGGTGTTTGCTCCGGGCATCGGCATTGTGCATCAAGTCAATCTGGAGTATTTGGCCCAAGTTGTGGTAGAGCAAAAAGTTGACGATGGGATTTTGCTGTATCTGGATACACTTGTCGGGACCGATTCGCACACCACCATGATCAATGGCTTAGGAGTTCTTGGATGGGGCGTAGGTGGTATTGAAGCGGAAGCCGCTATGCTCGGCGAGCCTGTCTATTTGCAAATGCCGGAAGTTATTGGAGTGCATTTGTCCGGAAAACTGCCCGAGGGGATTACAGCCACAGATCTCACGCTGCGCATTACAGAGATCTTAAGAAAAGAAAAAGTAGTCGGAAAGTTTGTTGAATTTTTTGGCGAAGGGACGGCTGGATTAAGCATTGCCGACCGTGCGACTATTGCCAACATGGCCCCGGAATATGGAGCTACAGTGGGATTTTTTCCGGCTGATGATCAGACGCTAGACTATTTGAGGCTCACAGGTAGATCGGAAGAACACGTTCAGAAAGTCAAAGAATATCTAACCGCACAGAAATTGTTCGGCATCCCCCGAAAAAATGAGATCGACTACACCAAAATTTTAGAAGTGGACTTGCATACGATTGCTCCCTGTGTGGCAGGACCTAAGAGGCCTCAGGATAGAATAGATTTGAAAGACCTGAAAAATAAGTTCATCGATATCTTGAAGGCCGACGTGAAAGAGGGCGGCTATGGCAGATCAGCAGAACAGCTCAAAGAAAAAATTTGTGTTAAAGACAATCATTCATTTTCTTTGACCTCGCCTCATGTCACAGGCGGCGTACCGGAGCTTGGATCCAGCAGTCGCCCATCTTCCTGGAGCGAAAGCGAAATGGTGACCAATAGACCTATCACTGAAGCTATATCTGATCCGGGATACATGAGAGCTTCTAGCGAAGAAGTCTGCGATGCCGTTTTACAACAAGGATCGATTGTTATAGCAGCTATTACCAGCTGTACGAATACCAGCAATCCCAATGTGATGGTCGCCGCGGGTTTGCTGGCAAAAAAAGCTGTTGAAAAGGGTTTGCGGGTTAGTTCAAAAATTAAAACCAGCCTAGCTCCAGGATCCCGGGTGGTGACCGACTACTTGGAAAAAACCGGACTGCAGAAATACCTCAATCAGCTGGGATTTCAACTTGTAGCTTACGGCTGCACGACCTGCATTGGAAATAGCGGTCCTTTGGAGGAGTGTATTGAAAATGCCATCAAAGACCATGATCTTGTCGTCGCGAGTGTATTGAGCGGCAACCGTAATTTTGAAGCAAGAATTCATGGAGCTGTCAAAGCAAACTTCTTGATGTCGCCTCCGTTGGTTGTGGCTTTTGCCTTGGCTGGCAGAGTGGATATTGATATGACCAAAGAACCTATAGGTTTTGACAAGGACGGCAAGCCGGTGTTTTTAAGGGATGTTTGGCCTTCCTCAAAAGAGATACAAGAGGCTATTTTGGAAGGGGTAAAGCCTGAAATGTTCAGGAAAAATTATGCGCCCGGCGCTCACAAAAGTCCTATCTGGAATGATATCTCAACCTCGGCTGGTTCATTGTATGCTTGGGATAGAGATAGCACCTATATACAAAATCCCCCTTATTTTGAGGATTTTCAATTAGAGCATCCGCTACAGCCTATATTGAAGGATATGTATCCGCTAGCTATTTTCGGAGATTCAGTGACTACCGATCACATTTCTCCCGCAGGGGCCTTTAAGCAAAGCACGCCTGCAGGCCAGTATTTATCTTCTCTCGGTATTCCAGAAAATGAGTTTAATAGCTATGGCAGCCGCCGTGGAAACCACCATGTGATGATGCGAGGGACCTTTGCCAACATCCGCTTGAAAAATAAGATGGCCGATGGAAAAGAGGGAGGGTATACGAAGTTAATGCCCGAGGGGTCTTTGATGACTATATTCGATGCCTGCCAGATTTATGCTCAAAGGAAAACCCCGCTGATCATTTTTGCCGGTAAAGATTACGGCATGGGCAGTTCCAGAGATTGGGCTGCTAAAGGCACAGCCTTGTTGGGAGTGAAGGTTGTCGTAGCCGGTAGTTTCGAACGAATTCACCGAAACAATCTGATAGGCATGGGAGTGTTGCCTTTACAATTTAAAGAAGGAGAGACCGCCGAAAGCTTAAAGCTTAATGGCACCGAAACCTTCACGTTATTAGGGGATATTAGTACGTTGCAACCCTTCCAGGAAATTACCCTAGAAATTGACAGGCAGGGAGTCAAAGCACAGGTGAAGCTGGTGGCCCGAGTAGAGACTCAGAATGAAATTGAGTACTACAAGCATGGCGGTATAATGCCGTATATTTTGCGTCAAAAATTATCTAAAAATACTTAAATGTGAGGGGTGTGTGAGAGGGATTTTTTTTGTACAACTTCAAAGCTATGTCTGCAATAATTTTGAAAGAAAGACTTGGGAAAAAATTTTAGTACAAGCAGGTCTTAGTGATTCGAAAATATATTATAGCCATCAACAATACCCGGAAGAAGAGTTTTTTCAAGTCCTCGCCGAAGCGCTTCGCATCACCAAGACTTCGTTGGATAAATTTTTAGTAGATTTAGGAGAAAAGTTGGTTCCGTTTTTTGTGCAGACGTATAATAGCGTGATACAAAAAGACTGGAAAACGCTGGATGTTATCGAGCGCCTGGAATTATTCAATTATAATATTCTCCAGCAGGGAGAAAATGCTCTCAATCAAGGAAAATTTATTTGCAAGCGCGAGAACAAAAGCGTGAATGTTACCTATGTGTCGCCGCGAAAAATGTGTTATTTTGCCATAGGTTTGATGAAAGGGTTTGCCAAGCACTTTAACGAAAAAATTATCATCAAACATAACCAATGCGCTCTCGAAAATGCCCCGGAATGTCATATTCTCGTTTCATTAGTACAGTAAAAAAAAATGTTTGCTAAAATTTGTAAAATTACTCATGGTAGAAATTGAAGTGTGCTATAAAATTATTTTTAATTTTATGGCAGATATGCCCGGATTCAATCAAAGAAATTAGGGCATACAAAGATCAACCTTCCTGAAAGGAGAATTTTATGAAGAAGTTGTTGTTTTTGGGACTCGCAGCTTTTGCGTTGTTTACAGCTCAATATGGCTATACCGATGCTAATCAACCCGCTCCTGCACCTGCACCAGCACCTGCAGCACAAGCTCAAGTTGCAGCTCCCGCAGCTAATCAAGATGCACATTACCAACATGATCATTATGATGCATATCATGGTCACGAAGGCTATGATGCTAATTGTTGCCCGGCAGATCATCCTTGTGAAGATCAGCCCTGCGGCGATTGCTGGTGTCTAATGTGTCATTATGAGCCCTGCTATTATAATGACTGGAAATGTGTCGAAGATCAAAAGATCTGCAAAAAGCGCTGCTGCAGATATGTGACACAAAACTATGAAGTGCAAAAGTGCCGTTATGTACCACAGTACTACACTGAAACACACTGCAAACAAGTTCCTGAGTACTACGATGTAGAGTACTGCCAACCATGCAAAAAATGGGTATGCGAAAAGAAATGCCGATATGTATGCAAGTATTACTATAAGCATGTTTGCGGCGATTCAAATTGCCAAACACCATGCCCACCCAAGTGTCCTAAATAAGGATAGCTTCACTGGAAGCAGCTCTAAAGAGCTGCTTCTTTCTCAAAAGGTATATCCATCCATCTAAAAGTAAAAAAAATTATCAGGTAAGAGAAAATGGGAGAAGGAAAATTCATTGATAAAGCCGGCTTTGTGGTAGCGTGCTCCACTCTCCTTGCCTCTTTGTATATTTTTTATACTGATACAGGCAAATTCTCAGGTAGCCTAATAGCAGCCGTAATGACAGCTGCGCTTGTGTGGTCGACTTATATTATCCTCAAATGGCTCTTTTTAGCTAATCGCAGCTAAATGTTTGAAATCCCATAAAAACACATCTTTCAGGCTCAGTATTCAGAATTTCTATGACACGCCCTTGTAAGGTGGAATAGTAGCAGGTATGGGCGAATATTCTTTACCGGGAGCCTTTAAAAATACAGGTTCATTTTCTGGATTGCGCACTAGGGTACCATTTAGTATTTTTCCATCATGGTCAGTGACTATACCGCACTCTAAAGGAAAGGCAAACGACAGCCAGTTAGGTACTTTATGATCAAACCAGATATTCCCACGACTTTCAGCACCTTTTTGAAAAGCGGAGGTAAATTCGTTTTTGTCGTTTCTTGGATCGTCTTTCCACCAGGTTGCGTTGAGATGCGCAGCCGTATCAGGCGTCAGGACCTCAGCGAGGGTCTTAATACGCTCGTGGCATGATAGAGTGATGTTTTTGGAATTCGCTTCATTGACTTTATATATCATTTTTTCGCCAAACTCAGTTGCATAGGGGGCTATGATGTGGATTTTCGGGTATTCAATTTGATCTTCATTACGATTAAGGGCCTCGCGATTGAATGCTGTTATGGCGTCGAATACGCCTTTAACATAAGAAGACATCTGCTTGCCGCTGTAGATACCGTCATCAAAAAACACTAACGTACTGGGATAATAAGGTGTTTTGTTTCTCTTTTGTTCGTGCAGATATGCTTGAAAATTAACACCCTTTTTCCCTAAGGGATATATCTGGGTGGGATTTACCTTTAATGACGGAAGGGCGAGTTCACACATCCACTGATTGCTTTTTCCCGGTTCGACCATGATCATATAGTCTTCGACGACATTCTGTTTTAACATTTTGTTAAATTGATTAAATCCATCTTTCAGATTGTTTGTGAAGGCGTGAAAGGATACATGTTCTACTTTTTGTGCTATCTCAGCTATGTGTGGCTGCATGTCTTTTGGATGGGCGTTTATCCATTTGAGTGTTTCGTTAGCATCCAGTTTGTTATGATCTATCTCAGGTAATTTTGGAAATGGGTTTACCTGAGCGCTATAATTTTCGGTGTAGTTCATACTTTTCTTTATTTTGATCTAATAATTTTGTGAATAATACAATTGTAGAATGGTGACTTTAATTTTATTTAAATGTTTTGTTAAGATTGTGTATAGAATTGATAGGTTAGTTATTTGTTGATGGTTTTCATAATTCCTACATAGAATTAATTTTGAACCACTGAGACCAGTGAGATCACGGAGGAAAATAGCGAATAGTTAGGGTCTGACGAGCTCGAATCTAAAGTCTATAAATTTCACATTTAAATTGTATTTGTCGCAAATATATTTTACATACTTTTCAGAGATGTAGACTTTTTTGGTGCTACGGGTTAATCCCCAATAACAAACGGCAACTTTTGGCTTCTGCTCACAAGTTGATGCGTATAGACATGAATTGAATACTAAAACACTTAACAAAAAAAGATATACTGTCCTCATGAGTTCACGTGGTGGTGATATAACTGTCTGAAATCTAGAGACTAAGTGTTGAGGTAAAAAAGTAAGCGCGCCTCGAGGGTACGAGGCGCGTCATCAGATTAGTAGTCCATTCCACCTGCTGGCATATGAGCAGCGGGTTTTTCTTCAGGAATTTCCGCAACAATAGCTTCTGTGGTTAGAAGCATAGATGCTATGGAAGCGGCGTTTTCGAGGGCGCAACGCACTACTTTTGTGGGATCCAGGATGCCAGCTTTGATCATATCGACATATTCTTCGATCAAAGCATTGAAGCCATGTGTTTCGGGCAGTTTTTCGACAGCCTGAAGGATAATGGCTCCCTCTTGCCCAGCGTTTTCAGCGATCTGGCGCAATGGGGCGCTAAGAGCGCGAGCGATGATTCTGGCACCGGTTTTTTCGTCGCCATCCAGTGTTTCAACTAGTTTATTGATGACCGGAATGCAGCGTACAAGAGCTACGCCTCCGCCAGGAAGAATACCCTCTTCTACGGCAGCGGCAGTAGCGTGCTGAGCATCGTCGACTCTATCTTTCTTTTCTTTCATTTCAACTTCGGTAGCTGCGCCTACGCAAATTTTAGCCACTCCTCCAGAGAGCTTGGCTAGGCGTTCTTGAAGTTTTTCTTTGTCGTAAGAAGATTCTGTCTCTTCTATTTGGCGCTTAAGTTGTTCGATGCGTTTTTTGATCGAAGTCTTGTTGCCTGCACCTTCAACGAGTGTGGTATCGTCTTTGGCGATAATGATTTTCTTTGCTTGGCCTAGCATGTCGAGGGTGGTGTTTTCCAGTTTGTAGCCAAGTTCTTCTGCGATAAGCTGCCCGCCGGTCAAGATGGCAATATCTTCCAAAATGGCTTTTCTTCGGTCGCCGAAGCCAGGAGCTTTCACCGCGCATATTTTTAGTCCGGCTCTTAGACGGTTAACGACTAATGTAGCAAGAGCTTCCCCTTCAACATCTTCAGCGATGATGAGCAGGCTGCGTCCGGCTTCAGCAACGGTTTGCAAAATGGGGATAAGGTCTTTGATGGCCGAGATTTTTTTCTCGTGGATCAAAACATAGGCATTTTCTAAGATGCATCGCTGGGATTCGACATCGGTCATGAAGTAGGCGGAAAGATAACCTCGGTCGAAGTTCATCCCTTCTACGACGTCAAGGGTGGTTTCAAAACCTTTGGCTTCTTCCACAGTAATGGTACCGTCTTTACCTACGCGGTCCATGGCTTGGGCGATAATCTGTCCGATTTCTTGGTCGTTATTGGCGGAGATAGTCGCCACTTGCTCGATCTCATGCTTATCTTTGATAGGCTTGCTGAGTTTCTCGAGGTGTTTGATCACAGTTTTAACAGCTTTTTCCATACCTCTTTTAAGGTCTAGGGGATTGGCACCGGCAGCAACGTTTCTTAGGCCTTCGCTATAGATGGCCTCAGCCAATACTGTGGCGGTTGTGGTCCCATCTCCGGCTTTGTCTGCGGTTTTGCTAGCCACTTCTTTCACCATCTGGGCGCCCATGTTTTCATGCTTGTCTTCCAGTTCAATTTCTTTGGCTACGGTCACGCCGTCCTTAGTGATATGGGGGGTGCCATATGATTTGTCGATAATGACATTGCGACCTTTAGGCCCCAAAGTTACTTTTACCGCATCGGCTAGTGTGCGTACGCCTTTGAGGATTTTTTGACGTGCTTCTTCTTTAAATTTAATATTTTTGGCAGTCATCTTCAGTGCTCCTTAGTTCGATTAATTGTTTTCTACGATGGCAATGATATCGTCAGCCCGTACGATCACATAGTCTTGATCATTTAGCGTGACATCTTGCCCTGAATATTTTTCCATAAGTATAATATCGCCCACGTTGACAGGGATAGGAATCAAATGGCCATTTTTATCTTTTTTTCCGTTGCCGATGGCGACCACTTCAGCTCTTTCTTGTTTTTTTTTGGCGCTGTCAGGAAGTAAGATACCTCCCTTTAGTTTTTCTTCCATTTCGAGGCGTTTGACGAGGACGCGATTTCCAAGAGGGCGTAGGTTGACCGATTGAGGGTGACCTGTTTCTTTGCTATTCTTTTTCTGTACTTGTTGAGTTTGAGACATTTTTTCATCTCCTGTTTTTAAGGTTAGGTGTATTAGTATAGGGTTCATGGTACATGAACGCTATGCTCGACTTAGCGACATTTTTGTACTCCTCATCATTGTCCAAAAATATTGCTAAGTCGAGCTATGGTAATCAAGTCATCTATAAATTAGCACTTAGAGGAATTTTACGCAAGCGTAAATTAGCACTTTTTAAATGTAAGTGCTAATTTATGATTCCTCAGCTAATTTGCTCAATTGATCGACTAAGTCGCTGAATTTGACTATCGCTGTTTCTACTGGTTCCGGCGATAGCATGTCGACACCAGCCACTTTGAGTAGGTCGATGGGGTAACGGCTGCTTCCTCCTTTGAGGAATGCAAGGTAGGCCTCGCGCTCTGCAGCACCTCCCTGTAGCACGCGCTCGGATAAGCTCAAGGCAGCGCTAATGCCTGTAGCGTACTGGAATACGTAAAAATTGTAGTAAAAGTGGGGAATGCGCGCCCATTCGATTTGTATGTCTGTGTCAACACATGCGGATGTGCCAAAATAATGCTGATTAAGTTTTAAATAGATTTCTTTGAGAATTTTGGGGGTGAGAGGCTGTTGTTGTTCAGCCATTTCATGGAGCTTCAACTCGAATTCTGCAAACATCGTTTGTCGGAATAGGGTGGTGCGGATATCTTCAATTTTTTGATTGATCAGGTACATCTTTTCTTCTTTGGAAGAAGAGTGTTTCAGCATCAGCTGCATCAGCAGTTCTTCATTGAATGTCGAGGCCACTTCAGCCAAGAATATCGGGTAGTCGGCTTGGTGATACATCTGATGGGTATGACTTAGATAGCTGTGCATGCTATGCCCGGCTTCATGAGCTAGCGTAAATACATCCCGCATTATGTTTTTGTAATTCATTAGAATGTAGGGCATGCTATCGTAGCAACCGCTTGAATAGGCGCCTGAACGTTTGTTTTGGTTTTCATAGCGGTCTACCCAGCGATTATCTTTTAGGCCTTTGTGGAGGATGTTTTGATATTCTGTGCCGAGAGGCGCCACCGATTCGATTACTAAATCTACGGCCTTATCGAATGCAATCGGAAAGTCTCTATTTGGGATGAGCGGCACATACATGTCGTACAAGTGAAGTTCTTCAACCTTGAGCAGCTTTTTCCGCAGTTTGATGTATTTGTGCAAGGCGCTCATTTTGTTGTGCACGGCTTTGATCAGGGCGTGGTAAACTTGAGGATCGATATTTTTGGGAAATAGAGCGGCTTCTAAGCAAGATTTGTAGTTTCTGGCTTTGGCATTGAACAGATGGGATTGAATTTGGCCGTTAAGCAGTTCGCAGAGCGAATTTTCGAAGGAAAGGTATTTATGATGCATTTGGCTGAAAGCTGTTTGTCGCAAGTGCCTGTCCGGATCGCGTATGTATAAACCATAAAGACCGTGGCTTAATTCTCTACGTTGGCCTTTGTCATCTTCGGCAGGTTCAAATTTGAAGTCCGCATCGTTTATGGCGTTGAAGGCTTTGTATGCAGTCTGTAAAGCTTTGCCGCTCAACGCTAATAATTCTTCACACTCTTTGGAAAGCATATGCTGTTTTATTCTGAGCAGTTTTTCGAGGTGGAAATGATAGTCTGCTAAAAGAGGGTCTTTCAAGTAGGCGGACACGGTTTCTGGGGGCAAGGCTAAAATTTCGGGCTCAAGCCAGGCTGTTTCTTCGGAAAAATCATGCAGGAGAGCCGTGCTTTGGCTATAGGCTTGCTTGTGTGCATCATTGGCGATGTCTTCGTCATGGCGCAGGTGGGCGTATGTGTATAGATGTGTCAATTTGCGTGATATATCAAAAACTTCTTCAAGGCAGTTTTTGAGTACACTTGCGCCTGAATGCAGTTGGCCTTTATACTTCTCCAGCGAGGGCCAGCGGGGTTTTGCTTGTTTGGGACATAGGGCTTTGTAATCGGAAGTCCATGCCTCCAGCGATGCATACATCGCATTTACATTCCATTGATCTTCCGGTTTAACTTGTTGCCTTTCCATTGCCATAGTGTGCTTTTCCTTGTTGGTTGTAAGTGAATTTTTGACAAATTTGAGTCGTTATTCATGCAGGCTTTGTCGGAGCATTAAACAGCGCTTATCGACACACCCTATATGAGCCTGAGAAGGCTTGGGTCAGAAATGACTAAAAGTTGTCAAAAGTCTAGTTGTAAACTATCAGTCTAAATTTGCCCTTGATTTTAATCCATCTAAAAAAATTTCCCGCAAGCTTGAGGTGTCAATCAGGAGCTAACCAAAAGGCAAAAAAAAAAGTTGATAAAAAAATCCTAGAGGGATATTTGAGATTTAAAAGACGCATCATTATGAAAAGACACATCGTAAAAAAATCCATAGTCAGAGGTTTAATTGTTGTCAGCAACGACAGAGGTTTGCACACGCGTCCGTCTACAGAAATCGTGAAGTGCGCCTCGGCCTTTAGATCCGATGTCAAACTTATTTACAAAAAAAAAGAAGTCAATGCTAAATCCCTATTGGGAATTTTAATGTTAGCAGCCTCTAAGGGAGCAAAAATCAACATCGTCGCTGAAGGTGTAGATGCCGAAGATGCCGTTAATTCACTAGTCGCTTTAGCATCAAGGAAATTTAATATTCATTACTAGCCCATCTAACAAATTCTTGTTTTAACCTCAAGTTCAGATATCGTAACAGCAAATAATACTAACTTTACCAAGACCTCAAAGATCGAAACCATAGGGTTTTACATAATCGCATAACATACAAGGAATTATGTAGCTGTTCATAGTGTTGCGGATTTTTTTTATTTGCTATTTTTTTTTCAAAATGCGAAATTGTTATCAAAAAATTCATTTGATATGTGAGCGTATGTTTTTTAGAGCATTTATGTTTTTGATTTTATCAGTAGCAACACTAAACGGGAGTAGTTGTTTTTCTCATTCAAATGGAAAGGAAAACATAAACATTCCTCCCATCTATAAAGAATGTAAAATTCGCATTCTTACAAATAGTAATGGTGTTGGTTTAAGTAGAGATTTAAATATTATTTGGCATGAATTGAACCAATTGGGACATAAGCTTGAATATGTTAATTGTTATGATTTAAAACCTGTTCCTAAGGTGGATATTAATATTCACCTTGAATTGGTTAAACCATTCTTTTTTGAATTTGCAGAAAAAAATTACTTGATTCCAAATCCTGAATGGTATGTGTATGATCTTGCGTTGATTCCAAAATTTGATCTTATCCTATGTAAGACTAGAGAAGCAGAGCGCATTTTTAAACCTTTCAATCCAAACACTATATTCATTGGCTTTACCAGTATAGATAGATTAATTCCAAATAGTGACAAAGATATGAAATCTCCTATACATCTAGCAGGCCGTAGTATACATAAAAGCACGAAGTTGGTTGGAGAGACCTGGGCAAAGCATCCTGAATGGCCTTCCTTACTGCTCATTGAGCACGGAAAAAATTTTCAAATCCCTAATGTGCCGAATATACGGTTAGTTAATAGTTATTTAAATGAAAATGTATTGATTGCGATCCAGAATAAACATGGCCTTCATATCTGCCCAAGTGAAACTGAAGGGTGGGGACATTACATTATGGAGGCGATGAGTTGCGAAGCTGTTGTCGTGACTACTGATGCTCCTCCTATGAATGAATTTATCTTAGATAAGAGATGTTTAGTAGCTTATGATCGTTCAGAACCGTATCGATTGGCAACTAATTATTATCCTGACCCAAAATCACTTGTTAAGGTAATCGATTCTCTTTTAGCATTGCCTGAAGCAGAATTGCGAGAAATCGGGAAAAAAAACCGTATAAAATTCCTAGAGAACGATCGCATCTTCAAAGAAAATATCGCTGAGGTTTTTAAAATTCGCAATGAAGGTTCTGCTAGTATGCCGTCGAAGTAGTAGCAAGAAGTAAATCAAAAAAAGTCAGTTGATTTGCAATTGCTGCTAAATCCTATATTACCCAGGGAAGCTCTACCCCTTCGGGGCAGTCTCCTCCTGAGCTACCCTCCGATTTGGGGCTAGTGATTTTTTTAGCGGGTACTACTGCCAGATGATTGAGAAAGACTATTGCAGCAAGCTTGGTCAGCACTCAGGGACTAAGGCAGAACGCAATGTGAGGGGCAAATCTGCTAGCGCGTCCACGGAGTTAAGATTTCATGTCCTGTCTCAGTAATTAAAACGGTGTGTTCCCATTGGGCGCTGGCCTTGCCGTCTTTTGTGCGGGCCGTCCAACCATCGCTAGAATCTATCACCGCTTCTCTCACGCCGGCATTGATCATCGGTTCGATAGTAAAAGTCATTCCGGCCACTAGAGGAATATTTATGTGGTTCTTGTTGTGTGGGATCTGGGGAGCTTCATGAAAATCAACGCCTACACCATGGCCCACGAATTGGTAGACGACCGAGCAACCTCTAGATTGAGCGTGTTCTTCGATGGCTTGACCTATTTTAGATATGGGCAATCCCGGTTTTAAAATGGCGACGGAACGCATAAGACATTCATAAGATACATCCACCACGAGTTGCCTCTCCTCGCTGACTTTGCCAATGGTGACCATGCGGCTGCAGTCTCCGTAATATCCATTGAGTATGCAGGTGATGTCTACATTCATGATATCGCCTTCGCGCAATGGGGTTTTATTAGGAATACCATGGCAGATGACCTCATTTAAAGACGTGCATATGCTCATGGGAAAAGGAGGGGAGCCATAGTTCAGCGGTGCAGGAATTGCACCCGCTTCTTGATGGAGCTTATAGGCGAAGTTGTTTAATTCTAAAGTGGTGACACCGGCTTTAGCCATCTTGCAGGTTTCTTCCAGAATTTTAGCTGCAAGGTGACAAGAGGCCCTTATGCCCTCTATTTGTTCTGGAGTTTTAAGGATAATGCCGTATTTGCGTAAATAAGACTCTTGAGTTGCATTTGCCAGTCTAGATCCTTTGTTGCTTTCTTGTGGAAAGTGGCATTTTTTCCATTTTTTTCCGCTTCCGCACCAGCAAATATCATTTCTGCCGATCATGTTGATTTATCTCCAAAATATAATTTCGTAAGGTATAATCATACCTGCATATACATATGTTTATCAATTATTTTCAGTGCTTAGTCTAGCTAAATAGGTATCAAGGTTCCTTCAACCTAAATATTCTTTCAATCATTCATTTACCAAATTTAAGTTAATAATATATAATCCCGTCTCTAAATCGAATAAGGATATTATGTAACCGGGACTATCCACCACTGACACATGAAACATAAGAAATTGAACCACAGAGCCCACAGAGAACACAGAGGGATTAAAACTCGAAGAATGCTATTCAAACTTGCATTTTTATTTTTCTCTATGGGCCCTGTGGTTCAATTTATATGTTTTATAAGAGGTGGTCAATAGTCACTAAAAACCAGCCGCTAATCTTAGGAGTATTTTTTGTGAGCACCAACGAGGGACTGAAATCGAAATTTTCCATTTGGAAGCTATTGCTGGGGCCGTCATTACTAATGGCCACTTTAGGAGTGACGTTTATTAAAGATAGCGTTTTACCTTTTTACGCTTCATTTTTTTGCATATTGAGTTTGTGGTTTTGCTGCAGATGGAGCTGGAAGGGGCTTTTTTTTGCTGCGGCCTTGCTTCTAACCATATTTCCCTTTTTGCCATCCGTTGATGTGTATAAATATGGACTTTGGGAGTCTTTATTTTTGTTGTCTCTATTGCTTGGAGCCGCTATCACCTGTTTAACAACAGAGAGTCTTCACGAAGATGCTGAGAATTTTTTAGAAGTTAACAAAGACAAGGCTGTTGAAATTGCAACATCGAGTAACGATATTCAACAAGACAGTCAGCCAATTTTCAAAAATTATCAAGATAAAATTGATTGCTTAAAAAAAGCCCAAGCCAAAACCTCGCAGGAACATCAGGAAACCATACGCATCCATCAAGAACAAATCACAGGCCTCCAGCAAACACATGCCC
>CAYMKI010000071.1:0-14774 GCA_964390695.1 uncultured bacterium | reverse complement strand
GGCCTGCATTTGTCAATTGAAATGCTAAGCGCCTTGGCCAAGTCACGACTTGGCCAAGGCACCTATCCTTTCACTTGCCAAATTCGGCTAAGTTCAAGCGTGATTTAGGGGGGTAAGTTGGTTTTTAATATTGGCGACGGCAGATTTGAGTTTAGCATAAACATCCTTATTGTCTAATGATAACAGATCTCCAAATGCAGTTAGTTCAAAGAACGTCAAACCACTTCGATCTTGAAAAGGAGAAAGTCGGTGGATTTTTTTCCATTCTGCAAGGGGTAATTGTTCAAGAACTTCCCTATAATATTGAGACCACAGATCCGAATCTGCTATAAGCGCACTTGCGGATGATTGAATCTCTTCCAAATATTTTTTCTTTTCCATATCAAGGCTAATACTCAGATTAAAAGAGCTAAAATCACTTTTTTTACCTGAACAATAATCTCGCCAAAGCTTATCTATTTGCTTGGCTAACAGTTGTTCCGCAAAAAGGGTCTGTTCTTTAAGATGCCCTTTACTTAAATCAATTTGCCACTGCCACACGCGTTTTTTTATTTTTCCCCCATCAAGCAGCTTTAGAGGAGTTCCCCAAGCTTTTTTTAAAGCTAACAATCTTTTATTTAGATTGTAAACAGCACGTTTTCTATCCTCCTTGTTTAAGCAAGCTTGCTTCATCAAATCGCGAGAAATACGGATAAAGTCTCCGCCTCTTCTAATAATTTGTAATTCGCCCAACCGTTCATCTTCAAAAGAGGCTTGAAGAACCATGCGTCGATAACGAGATTGCTCTTCTAAACAAGCCACTATTCCTTCATTTCCAACCTCTCTTGCTGTGTCAAGGGGAGTGTTTCCTTTTTTATCAAAACAATCTACAGAATCGTACCCATTTTCAAGCAGAAATTGAACAAGAGAAACGACTCCGGATCTCACAGCAGCATGCAATAGCGTATCGCCTGAAAGTTCATTGTTACTTTGCCAGAGTTGTGCTCCGGCTTTGATGAGAACATCTACAGCATGCTGATTTCCTAATTCTATAGCCAAGTAAAGCGGAGAGGCTCCTCTTTTATCTTTTAATGTCCACAACTTTTGTATACTAGACATTCCTATCAGCTTTTCGAGGTTCATGGAGTGCCCTCGAATGGCATGATGCAATATAGACCTTCCACAATGGTCAACCGTGTGCACATCCGCTCCAGCTCTGATTAAAACGTCTAATACAGTTCCAACACCATATTCACTTGCAACGGTTGACGATTCACAAGCACACTGAATGGGAGTCATTCCCTTTCCATTGCAGATATTGACATTGCTTCCTTGGCTTACAAGCAGGTCAGCACACAGCGGCCGATCACAGTAGTGAAGAGCTGTATTACCGCCATCATCACAACTGTTGACATCTGCACCCTTGTCAAGCAATGCCTTCAACACATCTAATTTACCTTCTCTGGCAGCTAGATGAAGGGGTGTTTGGCCATTTACATCTTTGTCATGTACAGAAAACCCTTTAGACACTAACAGGTCAACAATACCTTTTGATGCACCAGCCATTGCAGCAACATGCAGCGCGCTATGACCGCTAGATGTTACAGCTTTCCCTCGGTCTAAAAATTTTTCAACTTCCGAAGCTCCTAATTTAATGGCATCGAGAAAGGCTCCCCAATCGTGTGAATTTTCAATATTAGGGTTTGTTCTTGGGGCAATCAACCCTTCTATATCAAACGAATGAAATAGTCTATATCTCTCTTCGTTTGGATTACGTTGAAAGCGAAAGACATTTTCAATAAATATCGCATGCTGTTCAGCAAAATTGTCTGTTAACTCATGATATACCGAGGATGTATCTCCATTAACCGAATGATTTTTCCAGTCAGATATTCGAAGACCAAATCTATTCTTGTGAATATTTTGAAGGGCGTGCACCGCTTCATGAATCAAAACCGTAGCAGAATCTAGATGGCATAAATGAAAAGTTCCATCAGCAGCGTTTTCCCAGACATGACCTCCCCATACATCATGACCCGCATAAATATTTATTTCATTGTATTGCGGATCAAAATAACTGTCTTTTCTAGCTGGTACAATAAAAATTGGCTCATCGCTGCCTGCTAATAAAAGAAAAATTTCTATTCCAACTGGGGTTTGTAAAATCTGTTCTATACGAACCATCAACTTGTTAAAAAAATCTTTCGGTTCTTTATTAATCCTAATTGAAGTACGTTCATTAATAATATCATCCAATAGTTTTTTACCCACTTGAGGCACATCGGCATAGGAAATTCCACTATTTGTATAGTCATTCAGAAAACGTATATAATCCGGCATAAATGTTTGGATTGCAGAAACAAAAGCATCTAAACCTGCTTCTGGCATTACAGCTAGCCTTGGAAGATGAAGAAACGAGGAGAGACGAATTGGATCGTTAAGACAAGACAACTCTGATATAAACTTTTTCCACGTCTTCGTACCCAAATTCCAATTTGGACATGAATACACATTAGTTGAAATCAAATTATTTTGAACAGTTAATGTCATAAAACAAATCCACTATATTAAAAAATCTACCAATAAAATATTGTAAAAAAAATTAATTATAGTTATTTAATATTAATTTGTCAATTCTAGTAAAAACCAGAGATTAATATTAAAAAAAATCAATGCTTTTATTTAAACCCGAACGACCTGAAAATTTGGTTTTGGACCCAAGCGACAGCTCCCGCATTTAGAATTTCAAAACAAGGCCCATATTACACGTTGGAGCTTGTTTCGAGAGATCGAATCTCGAGGCTTTGGCAGGTCGAAATACCATCTTCTCAACTCGTGTAGGTATATCTTAAAAAAACAGTTTTCATAAATATCGGAACACTGTACAAAAGGTAAGAAACAAAAAGTCTAAGATTGATTTAATATTTAGGAGAACATATGCATTGGCTATCAAGCTTTGGTTTGGGAGCGTATAACCCCTTTCAAAATTATGTATCTCCCCACCCTACCGTCAACAACACAGTTAAGACATCTTCGCTAGCATCCGCATCTGCACAAACCGACGGCTTGCCTTCTCTCGAAGAAATAAAGCATTATTCTTTAAAAGCTTTTGACTGTTTTAAAAAAAATTGGGACTTTGACAATTTCTGGAAAAGGGCCAACACTTGCGATGCCTGCGTGCGTTTTGCAGAAGTATTTCTTTCGCACTATCCAAACGATCCTGAATCGTCTCAAATAAGCGTATTTATCCAGGAAATGCTGGAAAAAAACCTCAAATATTATAGAGCTTCTAAATTAGAAGACAAATGGCTGGATGATTTCGGATGGTGGGGAATCATGGCGCTTAACGCTTACCAGCTGCTAACCAAATTGAAAAACGACAAACTAGCAAAAGAATACTTCGAGCTTGCACATGACTGCTGGAGTTATATGATCAAGCATGGCTATGACCATAGCCCAAACGCAACCCCCATTCCTCATGGTTGCAAAAACAACTCCGTCGACACGCCTGATCAAGGAGTTAAGAACACCATCGTGAACGCCTTGCTACTGATGCAGTCTGCACGTTTATATAAACTCTCGGCACAAGCGGGTGTAAACCAGGAAGACAGAACACCCTACCTTGACATGGCCTTAAATCAATGGCAATGGTTTTCAAAATGGTTTGAGCGCAAAGAAGACGGCTATATCAAAATTTTTCAAGACAATGCCTGGCTGGTGTGCGAACGTCCCTTAGCTAAAAATTCCGACTACCAAGACATTTCCCATCCGAATTGGACTGATGGCTGGATCTGGACGGGAGACCAGGGCATATTGATCGGAGGCCTTCTCGACCTGTATAATCTTAAACACGAACTCCCACAAAGCGTCAACTCCAACTTTGAAGCAGAGGTTAAAGAAGTCATTCGCAAACTCGTTTTGGGTATACAAGGAGCTGTAATAGGCAATCACGATAAGATGTTTCACGAACCGCCTTGCTTATCGAGCTACTTCAATTATGCCAGTGAATACCTGGGAGGAAGAGGCGTCCTTGTGCGGTACATAGGCGTAACCGAAATTGCAAAGTTATTTGATATAGATATTAGCCAAAACATCTTAAAGACCGTACAGGTCATCTGGTCGTCGAGAGATGAAACCACCAACCAATTCAAAGCCGAGTTCATTAACGATATTCAATCGCAGGAATATTTCACACAGTTTAGAATTTTACTTGGATATGCTGACAGCGTAAATTACTGGCAGCTGGACACAAGCGACATCAAATATACGCTAACAGCTCCTCAAGCGGTAGGATTAGATTTTTTAGGCGCAGCTCTTAGCTTATACAAGGACAAAAAATGAACATTTCTCTTAAAACACTCACAAGTTTTGCGTGCCTTCTTTTTCATAGCCACCTCGACCTTTGGGCTCATGATACTTGTCAGGTGACCCCACAAGTCATTACAGAAATATCTTCAAGTGGCTACACTATTAACGCACCAGGCAAGTATATTTTCGAAAATGATTTGACATGGACCCCTTCTGCTGACGGAGCGGCCATCACCATAAATTCCATTGACGTCACATTAGATCTACAGGGACGCACTCTGACCACATCATCCTCTTCATACAAAACGCAAGCTATTAAAGCCACAGGCAGTGAAAATCTGCAAATCCTGAATGGAACCTTGGTCAACTCGGGAGTAGCCGGTGTAGAGTGCCATCAATGCTCGCACGTGTGGATTAAAGGCATAACTGTCGACAGCCTTGCATATCAAGATGTTGTTAACTACACAGTTCCCACCGGCATCTTAGCCAACGAATGCCTCGACGTGTGCATTCACGCCTGCACAGTCAAAGATATGAATGTCAAAACAGGGTCTTCTGCGGCAATACAATTGACTGCCACGCTCTACTCTCAGATCACCGGCTGCACAGTCAGCAATCTGCTCAACCAAGATGGAGCATGTACAGGTATCGGTCATTTATTTTGCGACGAAGCCTTGGTGGATTCATGTCACATCGATGGCCTTACAAGCCAGTTCATCGACAACCTCAACACAGAAGGGCACACAGCCATCGGAATTGTGCCTGTGATGACAACTAATCTTCACATCGAGTCGTGTTCGGTTTCAAATATCACAGGCTGCTGCGACGATGCACACGGCATGAGTATCTTCATATGCGATAATGCTACTGTAAAAAATTGCGAAGTAAGCGATGTCTTAGATGGTGCCGGACCTGCGCAAAAGGGGGCAAAAGCCACGGGGATCGAAGTATACGCCAGCGATGTAGAGGTAAGCGAATGCTATGTAAAAAATATCACCGCCATTAATCCGGAAGATAAACAGGCCACCGGCTTTAGCTGCGCGTTGTGTTCAGACGTGGAATTTTACAAGTGCAAAGCTGAAAACGTCCAAGTCTTTGATGAAAATGGAAATCAGAATTCGTCATTAGGCTATGGCACAGGTTTTGGCTGGGCGCCAGATCCAAGGCCTGAGTTTATCTCTCCAGCCACAAATATACACTACCATCACTGCACAGCCAAAAATTGCCAGGTGGGATTTGATGCCTGGTTTCACATTGATTCCGTCTGGGAGCATATACACTCTATTAACAACGGTATCTCGGTGTTAAACCTGGAACACTCTCAACGCACACTCTCTTGCGACGCGTGCTCAGAATGCGGATGTCTTTCGGAAGGATGCTACCCCGTACCTCTTACAGTGACGATCGATAACGTAGCTTCCAACAATGAATTTCGGCATGTCAAAGTCTCATTTTGAGGTCTATGAGCTTTGATTAGGCGAAACAAGAGAATGGATAATGTCTTTAGCTGATTCCACAGAGTGGATGCCGTGGACGCTCTTACCAGCCTGCCAATAATCTTTGGAGGAGCCTCCATGCAAGGTTATCTGTTTGAATCGTCTGCCGGATGTCAAAGCATACCACAACCTCATCCAACCTTTCGTCCATCGATTTTTCAACAGCCATCTTGATATAAAATTGACTTTGGTGCCCATATGCTCTACATAGGGTGTCTTTATGACAGACAGCGGTATCCCCGTAACTCTTTCCGTTAATACTATGTCATTTTCTGTGGCGTCGACAATAGCTTGCTTATAGGATGCTTTTTCTGCACATTCTTTACTGGCTATAAAGCGCGTGCCCATCTGCACCGCTGAATAGCCGATTTCCAGAGCTCTCCTAAAATCGCGCCTATCGCCTACTCCTCCCGCACAAATAAGCGGAAGGCCTAAATCATGCAGCTGCAGCCACATCTCCTCCGCACTCAATGCACCGGCATGGCCTCCAGCACGGTTATTCACACAAATCAACCCATCAACACCATTTTGCACAGCTTTTAAAGCCCATGCTTTGGAGGTCACATCATGGTATACATAGCCTCCTTTGGCTTTGACTTTTTCAACCACCCATCGGGGATTCCCCAAGGCTGTGATAAAGAAACGGCATCCTTCCTCCAATCCGATATCCACATACTCTTTCATCCTGTCTTCATAGATGCGAGAGGATTTTTCGACAATTATATTGATGCCATAGGGTTTTGAAGTCATCGAACGAATATAGCGCAAGCCTTCACGAAAATCATGGCCATGGACATAAACAAGCGAGAGCGGCTGGACCATGCCCAGGCCCCCGGCTTCGCTGACGGCAGCGACGAGTTCCGGGTTGCTGCAGGGATACATGGCTCCGCAAATAATAGGAAACTCGACTCCTGCCTGCTCTGTAAAAAGAGTATTCATCATATAAACTACCCGTTGTTGCTATCATTTCGACTATTGCGAAGCCGTTGGTTCTAGCAAGGATTGCACTAGTAGCTGTGCTAACCATGCTTCATATTGATCAGAGGACCATCCCCTCACAAGCACTAAGAGGCGATATAGATCGCGTCCTGTCAAAGACCAAAGGATATCTCTCCCTTTTTGCAAAGTCATCCCCTTGGCCAGGCACTTGTCTGAGTACAATTTTTTAACATACTCTCCTTGCCTCTCATAACGCCTTAGCTCACGCTCCTGCTCTAATTCTTTTAATTCAGGAGATACCAATGAGGCGCTATGCAAAAATTCCATGACCCCTCTCTCCGCATCATACATTTCACGAGCTAATTTTGCAGTTAAAGTTAAACGTTGGATAGGAGACTTCTCCTGCATGGAATGCTCCACCAGAGTTGTAAACATATCTTGCGGAAGTGCGGTATCTAACATAGCCAGCAAGACACCTCTCTTAGATTTAAATATAGCATACACTGTGGGCATGGACACTTCAGCTGCCTGAGCTATTTTGCTAATAGTTACCTGATCATACCCCTCGTTTTGAAATAATTTTTTTGCGCAATTGAGAATGTGTAATCGAGTTTGAGCAGCTTGCGCTTCGCGAGTCCCCGAGCGATATATGCGTTTCGTTTCTTTCTTCATATTGGATATATTTGACTATATTTAATATAATATGATATACTTAATAATGCGCCACCGTAACGCATCTAGCCGGAGTATACAATATATTCCATTAGATTTGTCAAAAACTTAACCAGGAGTTATTTATGGAAACAAATTATCTGCAAGAAGCAGAGAAGTATTACACATTTATAGGTGAAAAGAAAGTTCACGAATTCAGCAAATTTCTTCACGCTGACGTTGAACTCTACAGTCCCATGGCTGTGGTAAAAGGCAAAGAAGCGGTAGTGTTGGCGACGAGCAACTTTATGAAGAGTTTTCGCTCTTTAAAAATACGCGCTAAATTTGCATCGGGTGACAAGGCGATGATTGTATACAATACAGATATTCCTGGAATTGCCGAAGATTTTCCTGGAGCCTCGATGCTAACCTTTCGCGATGGGCTGATTGTCAAGATCGAGCTTTTTTACGATAGCAGTCGTTTTCAAAGCAAAAAGGAAGAAATTTTTTCTTAGCAACTCACCCTAAGCAAAGGCTTCTTTCCATTTAGCAATCAATTTATCTAATCTAACTTGAAACTGTTTAGCATTGTTCCTATACAAAGCTAGTATGCGGTATTTAGAAGGCATAGGCTGCCAAGATACTGCATGCAGCTTGCTCTGAACTGCAAGAAAATCAGGTAAAAATCCCACTTCCTCTGAAGTGGAACATATATCGGCTATCAAAGACCAGCTGGGCAAACGCGCTTTAACAAGCATCGGTTGGTTATAAATATGCATCCAACGTTGCTGAAGAGCCAAGACTTCAATTTGATCTTCCGGCAACAGGACTGGCGATAGCGTAGCATCTTTGCGTTTCGAATACAATTGAAAGCTCCCTTTTCCTATTTCTGTGGCAATCACCCCCTCCCAAGGCGCATTATCTAAGACAAGCGCCACATCCGAATCGTCGCGCAAAACAGCTCCATAAGCTAAGTCCGGACGCATCAGCTTAAGTTCAATGCTATCCTCTGTCAAAATACTTGGAATAGCAACTCGTGCAATAGCATGAGTGGTGGCAATTCGAATTGGGAGAGCTTCTTCCTTAGCCACCGTCTCCCTGAGACTCCGCAGCCACTTTTCAGCTCGAGGCAATAACTGCTGCCCTTCTTTGGTCAGGGCGAACTGCCGTTTTTCGTGGGTGCACAGCTGTTTATCAAATGCCGCTTCGACACGTTGTATAGCTGCACTAGCAGCACTTTGGCTGAGATGGTGCAAAGAAGCTGCTTTTCCCAAACTTTTAAAATGGGCGGCAGTGATAAAAAGTTCCAGATCTGCAATTCGCAAGTGTCTAAGAGAGCTGCTATAAGTCGCTCTAGATGCGGATGTATAACTAAGCTTCTTTTTCATCATCAGATCTCCTGTGTTAAATTATTAATTTATATATCTGTATTTTCGATATTATATATCTAATATATCGTCAATACAAATATGTTTTTATCGTTTATACTTTAAGTTTAACTAAGGGAGGTTTTTTAATGAATATAAAAAATAATATATTTCAGTTTTTTCAATGGATATGCCGATTCAATTTCGGTAATTTCGATAAAGAAGAATTTAAGAAATTTGTGCGCATGGGATTGATATTTGCCTTAATCATCGGCATCTACTGGACCTTACGCCCATTGAAAGATGCCATATTCATACAGCTTGTCGACAAACTGCATCTACCCTACGCCAAAACCGTATCTGTACTTGCACTACTACCGATAGTCATGTTTTACACTAAACTTTTGGAGCGCACTTCACGCGAGAAAATGTTAATACTCTTACCCTCCTTTTACGGGATTACTATCCTGGCCTTTGCAGGTCTAATGAGTTTTGCGCATGGCACAAAAGAAGAAATTGCAGCCAGGGCCTTACTCCCTTTTGTAGGCACTAAAATATTAGGTTATACCTGGTATCTGTTCATAGAAAGTTTCGGTTCTCTTCTTGTGGCCTTATTTTGGGCGTTCGCATCCGATACCACAGACCCATCTTCAGCAAAAAGAGGCTTTCCCCTTGTTGTGGCTCTCGGTCAAATGGGTGGTATCATTTCCCCTTATTCCATCGGCGGCTTGCCCCATCGACTGGGACTTACCACCGATATCCTCTCAATGGTTTTGCTAGGCATTCTAACCCTCTTGATCATTCCATTTGTACGCTATTTTTTGAGAGCTACTCCAAAGCATCTCTTAACCTCATTTCATGGTAAGAACGAACAACTCGTAGAAAACGAGCAGGAGCCAGGATTTTTAGAGGGGCTTAAACTGCTATTAAAACATAAGTATTTAATAGCTATGTTTACCGTCAACTTCATCTACGAATTTATCGTCACGATTTTTGACTTTAACTTCAAATTAGCGGCCAGCGCTCAATATACCGGAGTAGCTTTAAGTAATTATCTGAGCATCTATGGCTCAAGCGTTAACATCGTCTCTTTGCTTTGTCTTTTGCTAGGCATCAGCAACGTAACCCGATTTTTGGGTGTTGGAATGGCTTTAGCGGCAATGCCGGTCATCGTCGGTTGCGCCCTCTTTGGCTTTTTGACTCTGGACAGCCTCTCATTTCTATTCGCCCTTATGGTCGGATCGAAAGCTATCAACTACGCATTAAATGGACCTGCCTTGAAACAGCTGTATATCCCCACCACGCCGGACGTTCGCTTCAAGGCCCAAGCTTGGATAGAAACCTTCGGTTCTCGCGCTTCTAAAGAAGCGGGATCGATTTTTAATATGCTCTTAACTCCTCTACAGTCGGCTTTTGGTGCCTTATCAGGGCGAGGCTATTACCTTATGCTGAGCGGAAGCTTAGGGTTTCCTTTATTAGCTGTATGGTTAGTCGTGGCTATTTTCTTAGGCAAAACCTTCAAAAAAGCCATCGAGGAAAAAAGTGTCGTCTGTTAATCTCCATACTGCCTGTTTCCTTTGGAAGCATGTATTTTGTATTTCAAACTCAGTCGCAGCGTCGCTGAGGCTCAGAGGTTTCAGTCAAATCCGACGGGTTTGACTGAAAGCGCTAAAATTGTGCGCTTCGCGTACAATTTTATGTTTTGCTTCTTGTCAAATTCTTATTAATTCATGCTCATCTATTTACACACTTTTTACAGCGTTGAATAGTTTACCAAGGCCAGTACTTGTCCATGTAGTTTTCTTATCAGTAAATAGCGACTTACATTTACAAGTTAACACAAAAAGCCTTATTCAAATAACACAAATAAAATCATTAAATTCACAATTGACACCAAAACAAAAAATAAAATATAATTTAATAAATTTTACAAAATAAGTCCAGTTATGAAAACTAAAGTTTTATATATTTTTTTTACGTTATACATACTAGTACATCAATCTATAATTTCAAATCCATCACCATCAAAAGAAATCGTTCTTACTGGTTATAATCTTACTATCGATGATATTGTCTATCACGCAAAAAATAAAACCAAGATCCTGATAGACTCTCAATCTATGGAACGAGTCAAAAAGTCGCATGAAATTCTGTTACAAGCAGCCAAAGAAGATAAGCCTGTTTATGGATTAAATAGGGGTGTCGGACAGAACAAAGATAAAACACTATTTGTAGGTGACGCCTTAAGCGAAGAAGCAAAGCTTGCATCCATAGCCTTCAACAAAAATAATCTTCGCGCAACAAGCTCTGCTGTAGGTCCCAACCTACCTGAAAAGATTGTTTTTAGTATTATGTTAATTAAACTGAATTCTATTCTAAAAGGCACAACCGGAGCTAGCCCTGAAGTTGCTACGCTTTTATTAGAATTTATCAACCGCCGCATCCAACCTATTATACCCAGCAGAGGATCTGTAGGAGAGGCTGATATTACTATCCTCTCTCATTTAGGTCTTGCCCTAGCTGGAGAAGGGGAGGTTTATTTTCAAGGCGAATTAATGTCTGCAAGCAAAGCTTTGAGTATTAATGGATTATCCCCCATCGTCCCCATTGCCAAAGACTCCCTGTCCATTATGAGCTCGAATGCCTATTCAACAGCCTTAGCGGCCTTGATAATTCATGATTTAGAGTCATTGATGGATAAGTCCGATATAATATTTAGTTTGAGTTTAGAGGCTTTAAACGGTAATGTTGCTCCCTATCTAAAGGCATCCCAAAATGCAAGGCCGTATCCGGGCCAGAAAATATCAGCAAACAATATCATCCATGCATTGCGAAAGAGTTATCTCTGGAATAATTCATCTAATAGAGCCCTTCAAGATCCACTTAGCTTCCGCGCTGTCAGTCAAGTTCACGGTACAGTTCGAGATTTCATAAAATCAGCGAAGAAAAAATTAAGCCTTCATTTAAACTCATCCGATGATAACCCCATAGTTCTCATCAATCCAGATAAAGATGATTCCTTTACTGAAATTGAAAAAACTTACTATTTACAGGATGGATCTGGTGCTGTAGTACCCACAGCTAATTTTGAAACAATAAATTGGGCTATCGAATTTGAAGCTTTAGCTATTGCATTAAGTCACTTATCTCATGCTTCTACGCAACGTATGTTACGTCTTTCAACCGATCACTTCACACATCTCTCACGCTTTCTATCGCCAGATAATGAATCTATTGTGTTCGGTGCTATCCAAAAAACTTTTGTCACCTTGGACGGCGAGGTAAAAGCTCTGAGCATGCCAGTTTCAAGAGACTTAATCGCTGTTGCGGGTGATATTGAAGATTTATCAACTAATGTCCCATTAGTTTTACAACGCCTCTGTAAAATTACAGATAATATCTACTACATTCTTGGTATGGAACTGATGCACGCTTCGCAAGCTATCGACTTAAGGAAAAGAAACGATCCTTCTATGAAACTGGGTCTTTGCACTGAAAAAGTCTATAACAAATTCAGAGAGGTAGTTAGTTTCATTGAAAAAGATCGTTCCTTGTCTAGCGACATCGAAAGAGCCTATTTTTTTGTAGCCAAAACTTGGCCTGGAAAACTTGTGTCCTTAGATTGCATATTTTATCCCGGAGAGTCCTCCAAGACACATTCTGCCTCTGTCGAGATGCCTCTATAAGTTTAGCTTTTAACTAGTCGCTTAACAACTGGGTGGCGATATCTTTGGTCATCTTGCCATCGACAGAGCTGTTAAGCTTCATGACACCTTTCATCACCAATCCCAAGTCTTTCTTAGTTTTGGCTCCAGTTTCGTGTATAGCTTGCTCTACTAGTTTTCGAGTTTCTTCTTCAGACAACGCTTTAGGTAAGAATTCTTGAACGATGGCTATTTCGCCTTTCAATTTTTCCACCATTTCAGGCCGGTTAGCTGCTTGTGATTGTTCAAGAGCTTCCTGTAGATTTCCTAGATATGTTTTGAAAAGCTTTAAAATATCAGCATCTGGCAGATTTCCTCGAGCATCCACAGTCAAAATTTTTGATTTCAACATGCGTAAGGTTTCAAGTCTTAACTGCTCGCGGCTTTTCATCGCCTCTTTAATTCCTTCATTGATTGTTTCCATCAACGCCATAACCACCTCTAAGTATTAGTAACTCACCTAAAGTGAGTTTGTAACTGGATTTATTTAGTTATTAAGGTTAAATCACAGAGAATTTAATTACAACGAGATTGTTTGCATTTGAAACATCCCTGAATATGATCATCGACCATACCAATAGCCTGCATATAGGCATACATGATAGTACTTCCCACGAAGCTCATTCCGCGTTTTTTCAAATCTTTAGAAAGCGCATCCGACTCGGCTGTTTTAGCAGGAATGTCTTTCAAAGAGTTGGGACGATTGACCTTAGAGGCAGCCCCGACAAACCTCCACACATACACATCAAATGAACCATATTCCTTTTGAATATCCAGGAATACTCGTGCATTTTTGCGCACAGAGAAAATTTTGAGACGGTTGCGAATTAGTTGACTGTTAACCAACAGATCCTCTAATTCATCATCCTTCATCTGAGCTACTTTAAGAGGATCAAAGTGATGAAATGCCTCTCGATAATACTCCCTGCGTTTAAGAATAGTATACCAGCTTAAGCCCGCCTGCGCCCCTTCGAGACTCAGCATTTCAAAATGTTTTCTGTCGTCGTGAACCGGAACACCCCACTCAGTATCGTGATAAAGAACTTCGTCAGGACGAGACTCATCCACCCAAGCGCAGCGCTTTTTCATGGTTTTGCTCCAGGAAAATGCTCTATATGCTGCTCCCCTTGACGTCCAAAATAGATCACTTTTTTTCCAGTGATAAATACTTCATAGTGGCAACATCCAGACCCTATGATTCTTTTCAGAAATTCGCGGTAGTTAATTAGATTCTGCTGAATTTCCCCTACAGCCTCTTTGACAGCACTCGGATTAAATTCCGCTGCCACCGGCTCGGAGCTATAGTCTAGAGTTAGAGAATACACTTCCCCTTTCACACCGTAATAATGCACTTTTAAACCTACCAGATCGCAGATGTAACGTTCTACACCTGTATCCATCAATCTCTTGACGACTTCAGGAAAAGTGATCTTACCTGCTAGTGATAAAGCTTTACATTCATTAATTACTGCAACATCCATTTATTATTCTCCTTTATTATGAAATTATTGGATCATTGGATACCATCCCACCCATGGTCGGATAACTTCCAGTTATTGTCTTCTAATAATTGCTTAATGGTAGCAAGAAATAGCTTGCGTTGTTCTTCAGATAGTCCTTTGAAAAAGACTTCATCATTATCGTCAGCCATCTTAGCCAATAGTGGGACTAAACTATCACCTGCGCAAGTAAGTGATAACAGAATAGAACGGCGATCGCTTCCAGCCACGCGATTTACTAATCCTCTCTGCACCAATTTTTCTACCACGCGCGAAAGTGAGCTATTGTCAACCCCTACTTTTTCTGCTGCACATTTTAATGTCATGGGCTTGCTTTTGTACAAAGTACGCAATACCACCCATTGAGCCACCGAAATCCCTTCGGTGGCAAGCCGATCAGCAAAGCTGCGGGATACAAAATTTGATAGACATCGCAGCCAGTAACCGAGATGATCTTCTAATTCACTTGGATTTTTTTGTTTCATAACTTTATTATATATTGCATATGCAATTATTGTCAATGCAATTATATAATAAAAATTAAGACCGTATATTGCTATACGATCTTACTTTACTATGTTTTCGGATTGATATGCAGAGATCTCTCTATCTTGTAACCGCCGCTTTTCAACCCCCCCAGCGCATCCACATACTCGAAAGGCACCGGCTTGTCTTTGGCTTCTATCGCAAAGGCATAAGGTTTGGCATGTTCGTTTTCAAAATCCGAAGGACTGACCACTAAAGGAACTCCTAGAATCTCTGCCTTTTTCAAGGCAATCTTTCTCAGTAATGTAGGATATTCCGGGCTGGCATCGGCGACATAGACCCTTT
>CAYMKI010000070.1:0-14899 GCA_964390695.1 uncultured bacterium | reverse complement strand
TACTCACTTTGAATATAGCCCTGGATAAACTTGAAAGCCAACATACCCCCTAAATCAAGGCTCACATAATTGGGGTATGGGGCTAGAGTGATGGTCCTAATATAACGACCATCCGATGTTTAAATTCAAGGCATAGTCAAATGTATACTGCTTTCCAAATAAATTTTCCGCGATCGGAAAACCTACGCCGAATTGAAATATAAAATGCTGGGAAGATACCCAAATCGAAGGCGTCACGAAAATGAAATTGCCACCTGAGTCAGCATCCACATGACCTTTCATGCGGTTTTTTTGGTTGTACTGACCGTCAACTTCAACTATCCAAGCCAAAATCCAGCCTTCCGGACTAGGCATATTTCGGCCAAAACCGAATTGGTATAAGAACTGATTGCCAAATTTTGTGGATCGATCCGATGTGGTCAAAACGGCGCCATATTGCGTGAACAAAAACCAATCCACCCACATCTTATTGTATGTGGCTCCTAAAAAGAAACTGGACGCACCAAAGCCCGTAGGAGGGGCTTTGCGAGCAGACCCCGTAGGGGCGGTGACATTAGCAACAAGGGTGGCTTGGTTGGTATAAGTCAGAGTGCTTTTATTATAAAATGCATATTCAAACTGAATAAAGAAATCTTCTGCTCCACATGATCTTTCTCTGCCATCCTTTAGCTCCGGAGTGTAAGGGGCATTGAAAAATAATGAACATTGATCTGTAACTCCTACCAATACACTGGGAAACAGGTCTGTGCTGACTTTATGCCTTCCTGCATACCTGTCTGCAAATAAAAACAACTGAACTTCGCCTTTGTCTATGATATTCTCTCCGAAACCCACTAAAGCTCCAGGCTGCTGAGAGGTAGGTAATGCAAAGTTTCCTATCTTTGGAGGTTCTGCTTTCTCTTCTAGTCCTTTAACTTTATCTTGTTCATTCTCAGAAAGCTTTTGCGGTATTAGGGTAATATTATCATCGTCTGTAGCGTAACCGCTACTGCTGTTGCTAGCTATCCTCTCTGCTCCAAAAATCTCCTTTGAGCCGAAAAGCATAAGACCCAAGGTCCATACACACACAAAAAACATTTTGAACATGATCATGCCATCCTAAACACATAATGGGGATACAAATAAATTCTTGATTGAGTTTATATCATTTAGCATTTTATAGCAAAAAACGATTGACCCATAACATGCTTAGACTTATTCTAAAGATCTACCAAGTCCATACGGGGCCTCACATCCCCACCTAGCTATATGCTGCATTCTTTGGATTGTCTTTTCTGTGTTAATCAAAGCAAACATCTACATGCACGCCTTTTGATCAGTAAGCCAATAAGAAAAACCTTCATTGCATACTTAAGAAGACGTGCAGGTGCGTGTTTGTTTTCATACTCATCAGCAATACGCCAGGAGGTAATATATGGCAGATCCAAATATCCATAATAGTCTAGAAGTATTCTTAAACTATGACTTTGATCATCAAAGATACCACACGCAACGACTTGGAGTAGTCAAACGCGACGACGGTACCTCATACTTGATGTGCCTGTCAAAAAAAGACAATAAGAAGCAAAAAGAGTTCGATTCTTCACTCTCCTTGAAAAAAGTGGTAGCCTTTGTAAAAAACCATCAAGATACATGGCTGAAAGAAGCTACAAAGCAGTACCCCAAACTGGAGTATCAACTCGCCTGGTTAGAGCGCAAAGTGAAAGAACGTAACCAAGCTCCGCTAAAAAAAGACATCACCTACACGAATCCGGCTAAGTGCACACTCAACGTAAAAATCATCTTGAATAAGGCTTTTGAAGAAAAAGATCAAAAAAAAATCAAAACTACCGAGTGGAGTAAATCTTATACATTTGATCGCCTTTGCACCCATAAAGCCATCTATGATACTTGCACTAAAGCTATCAATGCTTCGTATGTTTTAACCATAAATTGCACCTCTGAAAAATGCAAATCCAAAACCCATAAAATCAGAATTAAATCATCACAATTATTCGGCAATTTTACCTTTTTGAAAAATTCCGTGACCCCTGATCAAAACTCGACAAAACTCTTTCATCCCATAGAGAATCCCGCAAGCGAAGTTACCGTTTCCTTAGAAGCGACTTCCGGCGATAATAAATTACTCAACCGCTTGATCCAAACCCTTCACCAGGCAGCTAAAAAATCTGCCCACTCAAACGATTCTTCCACCTCGTCTTCTTCAGTTTTTGATGCCTATTATCTTCTCGGATCGAGTTGTTCAAATAACCACCACTCTTGTGGTAGCAGCGGCGGTCATCATCATTCTTGTGGCAGCAGCGGCGGTCATCACCACTCTTGTGCGAGTAGTGGAGGTCATCATACATGCGGTAGTCACCACAGCTCCTGCGGGGGATTTTCAAGCTGCGGCGGAGGTGGTGGCGGTGGTGGTGGTGGCGATTTCTAAGCCCCAAGGATTGCCCGGAAGGTCTGTCCTTCCGGAGCATACTTTCGCAAACTCCAGCCATTCCGGCTAAATCATCTTTGATCCAGGGGTGCGTTGTCCTCTCGAGGCTGCCTTCCCCTGGGCTGCTATCTTTTTACCCCATTCTGGGGCTGATGATTTTTTTCAGCAGTAACTGCAGTGCAAACACTGTCCTCCCTAGCAGAAATTCCGTTTTTTTGATATCATAGTTATGACTTCATTAACTTATTAACGTTAGGTATTAACCATGGTAAAAAAAAATCTGGAAATTCATAGTGAAAATATTCTGCCTATCATAAAAAAATGGCTATATTCCGATAAAGACATCTTTATCCGCGAATTGGTCTCCAATGCCTGCGATGCTCTGCAAAAAGTTAAAATCCTAAAAGACCAGGGCGTTATCCAAGGCGATACCGAGGAGCTGCGCGTAGATATAGACATCGATAAAACAAACCGCACCTTGTCTTTCTCGGATCACGGCATCGGGATGGATGCAGAAGAAGTCCAAAAATACATCGCCCAAATCGCCTTTTCAGGGGCAGAAGAGTTTTTGAGCAAATACAAGAACTTGAACGAAAAAGATCAATTTATCGGCCACTTCGGCCTAGGATTTTATTCCGCTTATATGGTCGCCAAAGTGGTAGAGATCCATACGCTATCCTATAAACCCAACGCCGAAGCCGTATTTTGGTCATGCGACGGATCCTCAGAATATCTGCTTGAGACTAGCCAAAAGCAAACTCGCGGAACCCAAATCAAATTGTTGCTGGATGAAAATAGCGACGAGTACTTGGACGAATTCCATGTGAGAAAAATCTTAGAACACTATTGCTCATTTTTACCTTATCCCATCTACTTCAACGGATCGCTCATCAACGCCAAACAACCTCTGTGGATCAAAGCACCGAGTGATTGTACAGAAACTGATTACTTGGACTTCTATCAAACCCTATATCCCTTCGAAGAACCCCCTCTCTTTTGGGTACATCTGAATGTCGATTATCCATTCCACCTCAAAGGCATACTCTATTTTCCCAAGCTGAAAAAAGACTACGACTACTCCAAAAACACCGTTAAACTCTACTGCAATAGGGTATTTGTATCCGATAACTGCAAAGACGTTATCCCCAACTACCTGATGGCCTTACGCGGCGTGATCGACAGCCCCGACATCCCTTTAAACGTATCCAGAAGCTATCTTCAAATGGACAAAACCGTGCGACAACTTGCCGGGCACATTTCCAAAAAAGTATCCGACAGTCTCTCCACCTTGTACAAAACAGATAAAACCCGCTTTATTGAATCTTGGGACGATGTATCCACTGTTATTAAACTGGGCATCCTGGAAGATGAAAAATTTTATGAACGCACCAAAGAATTCCTGATCTGGAAAAATGTCGACAGCGAATGGACCACAATAGATGAATACCTCGAACGTCAACGCGAAAAGACACAAGATAAAATCTTTTACGTGCGCGACCCCGGCCATGCACAACATTTCATCGAATTGTACAAGCATAAAGGGATTGAAGTGCTTTGCGCAGATAGCCCCCTCGACCCCTTTATCATGCAATTCTTGGAGAAAAAACTCGAGCCTGCCAAATTCCAAAGAATCGACGCAGACATTCACGATAGCCTGATTGACAAGGAAAAAGAAAAAACCATTTTGGATGAATCCGGGCGCACAGAAGCCGCCAAGCTGGCCGACCTAGTCCGAAGCAAACTGAGCGATGATAACATCAAAGTAGAGGCCAAAAGTTTAGCCTCAGCTTCCTTGCCAGGCTTTGTGATGATCGATGAAAATCAGCGCAGGATGAGGGATTATTTGCTGCACATGGATCCCAAAGATATGGGCAAAAAGATGAATCTGATGGGCGAGCGCACCTTCGTGGTCAATACCAATAGCCCGATCATCTCCATGATCCAAAAGATCGACCGGCACGATCCCGAACTAGCTAAAGATATGATTAAAGAGGTCTACCAGCTGGCGCTCCTTTCGCAAAGGGAAATGGATCCGGATTCGTTGAATTCATTCATATCTTTATGCAACCAAGTGTTAGAAAAAGTAGCCACGCATTTCAGTAAACCCTAAAGTAAACAGGCAGGACATCATGCACAAGTCTTTTTATAAATCCCTCGTCATCATATCCTGCCTGCTGATTGCTTTTTGCGGCTCTTGGTTCCCCGTGGAAGCAAAAGAGCCGCTCTCAGTTTATCTTACCTGGCAGAAGAATCCCGAAAGTACCATGACCATATTTTGGATTACCCCTTTCGAGGAATCTTCGGATACCGTAGACTATAAACTCAAGGGAGAATCCGGCTGGCACCGCGTTCGCGGAGTGCATACCCCTATGCCCGAAAATTATCCTTATTGGATACACTCGATTGAATTGACCGGTTTGAAGCCCGATTCTGAATATGTCTTCCGTTTCGCCGAACATAAAACGAAATACAAATTTCATACCATGAGCCTCGACCCTCAAAAGCCGATCCGCTTCATAGATGGGGGCGATGTCTATCACGATGGACTGGATGTGCTGGAAGAGATGAACCGCCAAGCGGCCAAATTAAATCCCATGTTTGCCATTGTAGGCGGAGATATAGCTTACAATGATGACAAACCCGGAGCCCAACCCGACAAAATGCCACGCTGGATGGATTTTCTCATCGCCTGGAAAAGAAGCATGATAACACCGCATGGCTATTTGATTCCCATCATTCCTGCCATGGGCAATCATGATGTAATGAAAAAGAAAAGAAACTCCCACAAAAGCTCTGCCAATGCACCCTACTTCTATACCCTCTTTGCCTTTCCGGGCTATCAAGGCTATAATGTCTTAGATTTCGGCAAATTCATGAGCCTGATCATTTTGGATTCAGGCCATACACATAACATCGATGGAGAACAAACCTCTTGGCTATCCAAAACTTTAGAGCAACGCCAAGAGGTTCCTCACAAATTCGTCTCCTACCATGTTGCCGCATTTCCTTCCTACCGAAAATTTGACGGCTCCACCAACACTAAAATCCGCAAATACTGGGTGCCCCAATTCGAAAAATATGGGGTGGCTGCCGTCTTTGAACACCACGACCACGCTTATAAGCGCACCTGGCCAATAAAGAATAACAAGGTAGATTTTACTAACGGCATTCTCTATCTTGGCGACGGGGCCTGGGGCGTAGACCCGCCGCGCACTCCCAAGCATCCTGAGGATACCTGGTATCTAGCTCGTACCGCCGCTGCCCGCCATGTCCTCTTTGTCACCATTCATGGCAAAGAAAGGCATTTCATGGCTATCGACCATAACGGCCATATCATCGATGAAGTTATGAGCAAAGCTAAGTAATCTAGTTGAGATGTATAGCTCTGAAATGGGCTATCTGCAAAACAATAAAAATGGGCAAGGAAACGAGAGTCACAACGACACCCGTGGCAACCAAGGCCGGAGCATGAAAAACTCCGCCTAAAATGGCACAAACTATTCCCGCAATGGCGACTGCTAGCGCTGCTATCCGATTACAGGTATTCCCACAGCAGCACGACACCTTGCGATGGCTTATTTTGGGTGGGTTATGCGCGGGACTATTTCCATCCGTAGCCGTGCTATAACGCAGGCGTTCTTGGACTTGTTGGATGGGTTCTTTTTCACGAAGCCTGATTCTATTTTGGGCGACATCTTTTCTGAGATCCTCTCGCAGCCTAGTCGTTCCTGCCAGCACTTTGACGCCCGTCCTTTTTCGGGCTGCATCTTTAGTGAGCGGTTCACGATTTGATGATACTCGGTTTCCGATAAATATACCTCGAGGAACTCTAGCAACAGCTTCTGAGAGGTTTTGTGATCTCATGGACGCGACATTTTTATCTAACGATTCCTTTTGAGGTGATTGAAGGACTGCCGCTAGGGTTTCAATCTTCGCATCCGATCGGCCTTCAACAGCAGCCGCAGCCCGTCCTTCTGATACAGCAGAACTTAACTGTTCTCTTATATGCACATCAAGTGACATAGGTGGTGTCTCCTTTATTTTTATATGTCTATCAAATATCAAATTCTAGGCTATCTAACGGCTATGGAATAATATAAATCTTTATTTCAGATCATTTCTATAGACACAACAGATGCAGCCCACAAGCAGTCTATAGATGTAAGGTATTGTGTGCAATAAACTTTTTGCAACCCATCTAAAAAGATAGCACACAGAAGTGCAAGAGGTGGGAATGCTGATTATATTAGCTCATTTAGGGTGAGAATATAAATTTTTGAGTTTTTTCTTGTAAATTTTGGCTGGCGTCATGCAGATATTCGATTTCTAAAAACAACTTATGCACTGAAAAGGCGGTAACCTGAATATTTAACTCTAAATCATTAATAGCTAAATTAATAGCTTCTTCTTGTTTGGTATAGCCCTGCATGCCCTCATTGATTTTTTCAAACTCCCTCATCTGCTGCTGGGTGGAATCTATCAATTGTTTAAGCTGTTCGCTTATATCGCCTGTTTCTTTAAATTGCGTCAGAATATAGCTCGACAAATTATCTACTTCAGTCACTGTCTCCTGCACTTCACCAATCATATCTTGCACAGAATCTTCAAAATCTAAAGTGGCTGTTGCAATCTGATCAGCCATTTCTTGGATCTTATCAGCAATGACCACAAATCCACGCCCTTCTGATCCCGATTTTTTGGCTCTTATGACGGTATTGAGAGAAAGCAAATTGCTTTGATCTGCAATTTTGACGATAGTTGAAATGACCTTGTTGATATCTGTGATCTTTTCCCTTAAAGAAGATAGCGTGACGACTACATTTTTGACCGAGTTGAGCATTTCATGCATCACCGACTCCATTCCATGCAGATGTTGATATCCTTGTTGAACTACCATGTAAGTGCCTGCAGCTTCCCTGTTGACATCATTGATCAGTCTGGCATGCTCCTTGACTTCGGTTTGTATAGATTTGGAGTGCTGGGATATCTGGTTGATCATTTGCTCCTGAATGCTCATATTGGATTCAATGATCTTAGCTAAATCGGAAATTTTGGATGATGCTTGATAAATTTTATGGATGATGCCTGTTGCCGTCTTTAAAATTTTTTCATAATAATCGGCTAAAGCGTTGAAGGCCAAGGTCAACTCTGCCACTTCATCTTTAGTCTTGATGGGCATGCGTTTTGACAGATTGCCCTTCTCCAGCATATTAGCCCCTTGAACCAACTCACAGAGAGGATGTCTGAGAAGGCGTGCAGAGAATATCATCAAAGCTCCCAATTCACCTATTACGAAAGTGAGGATGCATACCCAAAATATTTTTTGCATCGACGCTAATTGCATTTCCAAAATCTTTGCCAAGATATTCCAAAGATCCATACGTGCTGAAATGCTATTTTGGAGACTTTTGATAATTAGAGAATGTACTTCAAGAGAATTAGAGAATTTTTCATTCAGTTCGGGATGAGCATCTCCTGCTAAATCCTCTTTTACCAAGGGGCGCTTAGCCCTTTCGGGGCTGCCTTCCACTGCGCTATCATCTTTCGCCCAATTCTGGGGGGCGAGATTTGTTTTTGCGGAAACTGCTGGTTCGGTATATTCTTCATGTCGGTACAATTTTTCTTTTAATTCATTATATAGCCGCGATAGTTTCTTTTGAGCGTTGTCCATGACGATTTGAGGATAGAGTTTTGAAATGCTATTTAGTATTTCTTGAGAATCTTGCTCTAACTCTGCAAGATCACGGGAAAAGATTTGGTAACTAAATTCCAAACTTGCAGGTTTTTGATAGCTACTTGCCACTTTGAATACATCTCTTTGTACTCTTGAAAAATCTTGGGCAGACATCATAACCAAGCCTCTGAGAATTGGAGGGCGTACGGTCATTAACTCGTAGATATAGGCCAAGTCGATGACTAGATTGCGGTAAGAATATACCATTGCTTCGACAAGCAGTTGATGTTCGACGCCGAGGCGCGTTTCTACCCTAAATTTATGCAGCTGGTGCCAGTTATTTTGAAATATGCTGAAATCTAGTTTCAGTATCTCTACAGCTTTTTTATTTTCCATGTGTGAAGTTCTATCATCCAGTTGATTTTGAATCAGTTTCAAGACTTCTTCATCTGATTGTTCTGGAGACGAAGATGAAGTCTCGCCAACCGGAGAATCTATCAACTCAATCATGAGTCTGGAGATGCGATTAATTAAAGATATTCCTTCTAACTGGGTTTTAATTTGTTGCATAGGTCTGTAAATAAAACCATATGTCATCATCAACATGAGGATCAGGGGTAGATTGCCTACAAGAAAAATGAAGTTGGTTTTAGTAGTATAGCTATAGCGCTTGAAGAAATTATGGATGAAATCCCTGGCCTTTTGCATATTATTTGTTCCTGTCAATTAATACTAGGATATCCTGTAATTCTGAAGAAACTTCCTTAAACTCTCCTAAAGCTATATAAATCTGTGCAAAATATTCAGAATTCAATTCAGCCACTTCCCGCAACTTGGAAATGGATCTGATAGTGTTTACAGTCTCCGAGACCTGAGCCTCTATGCGATCTTTAAAACTTTGAAATTCATCCAGCTGTTTCTGACCTTTTAAGGTGATTTCAGACAATTGATTAGTAAATTGAATAAATTCATCTACACCGACGCTAATTTCTTCCAAACACTTCAGAGAAAAATTTTTTATAGAAGAAACATTTTCGGTCATATCATCGATAATATGTTTTATATCTTTGGTCGATTCTTCTGTTTTTACGGCAAAACGTTGAATTTTTTCAGAAATCGATTCAAAGCTGTCTTTATTTGTACTTACATGAACCGTTTCGATAGCAGCATTTAGGGAAAGCAAATTGGCATTTCCGCTGACCTTACTCATGAAATTGATTTGGTTGCCTAATAAATGCATTTTGTCTTGCAAACCATTTAAAACGACCATGCTTTTTTTAGAGTGAATGCCTAGTTCTCCGATATTCGCTTCTAGACGTTTAAATTTCTCTTGGGTATTTAAGCTCTGTACTTTCTGAGAGATGTGAATGCATAGTTGTTGCATACCCTCTGATAGTTGCTGGGTATCATGAGAGATTGTATTGATAGCACTTTCTATTTCGTGAATGCGGGCTTTACTATTTATCGCTTTAGATTCTTGATTTTTAATGGTGATGCCTATCTTGGAAGTCGATTCCAATAGTTTGGAATTCAATGAATGCAACTCTGTCGTGATCGAATTCATAGAGGCACTCACATTTTCAAAGGCTTTGCCCACTTGGCCAAATTCATCTTTATCTTGGGAGCAAGAACAACAGCTTAAAATACCTTGTGAGATTTTTTTGGCATCTTCTATCAAATATTTCAGGTGGGAAGTTAATACACGAAAAACTACAAAGACAACGATAATGCAAGCAGAGGCCAAAAACACAGACACATTCACCCAAATTAAAATTTTATACATAAAACTAGTATAATTTAACTGCGCATGGACTAGATTCAATCCAACATTTTCTAATAGAGTTGCTGCATGCCATATATCAAAAGTCTGGTTTTCAACTACCAGTTTGAGAGATGCAGGATAATTTTTAATAAAATCATCAAGGTTGTCTATGTACTTCTGGAATTGGTTTTTGAACGCTTCTAAATTAGCAGCATTCTGCTTTTCTTGAGGGATCAGGTAAAAGTTTCTCTCAAGAAACTGGTTGGCTCTTTGGATAATATTTTTGATCAGTTCCTGTCTTTCAAGTAGAAGCGAGTCTGCTTTCGAAGAATCTGCAATTTTGCTCGTCAAGATAATATCAGAAAACCAATGCTCTGCCGGGAGCACAAAATTCCATATGATTTGCAACACCAGAATGGAGGCTGCATCTGTGCTTCCATACATAAGCGACCACTTCCCTCTTGTTCGGATGGCCTCTAGCAAGGAATTTATAAACAGATCATAATGAGTAAGAGCGGAAGCTATATCCTGCGAGCCTATGCTGTGGATAAACGATTGCCAATGCAGGATGAATCTTGTATCATATAAATTCATGCCTTCGACATCTGAAACATATCTCAAAGGCTCCTCAAGATCCTTGAATTTGCTATCTATTTCCTTTTCAAGTTGCCGGATTTTGCTTCTTTGACTCTCATCTATGTGAGGATTGCTTACCAAAAGCATGATATACTGTTGAGATAGATCGAAGGTTTCTAACATTTTTTTCTGTACAGAGAGTCCTTCCGAACCTTTTCGCAGTTCATAAGATTGTTCGTTTAAGGGTTTTAAAATAATATAGAGAGTAGGAGGGAAGATCAGAAAAAAGATAAGTCCCAGCTGTAAAAACCGCTGACGGTATGTGAATTTACCTTGAAGCTCTATAAGCTTGCTTTTTAATCTCATTAACATGGAGTGATCAACTTATGTAAACTCGACTTTACAACATTTTTTAACTCCTCTGCAGAGAGTGGCTTTATCCGGCTAAATGAATTTCTTCGGAAGGGTACAAATACCCTTCCGAAGAAATTCATTTAGCCGGATTTTGCCTCTCTCAGCATCCTCGTCCAGAAATATTGCAAAGTCGAGGTAAATATATATTTTACATTGTAAGTTTAAAACAATGAAAATCAACTGTTTTGTCAGCCATTTATGCTAAAAATTCACGAGCCCCAGATTCAGGCATAATATAGTAGCCCCGAAGGGGCTTTATAGTTTGTACTTTTGTTGGGTTTTATATCACTCAAGCCGTTTACGAAAGAGCCAAGTAGCCACGCTTAAGGTACACAATGCGACAATTCCCATCTGCCAGGTATTGCTTAATACAACTTCAAAAGGCATAGACTTTAAAAATGTTCCTTTGGCTACCACGAGAAAATGCCTTAAAGGATTGGCAAAAGTTATATATTGCAGCCAAACAGGCATGTTTTCTACTGGAGTCGCAAACCCGGATATTGAAACCGAAGGACTAATGAATACTAATGCCCCCAGAATAGCTTGCTGCTGGGTAGCGCATAGAGAAGAAATAAACAATCCCACCCCGACTATGGAGCACACAAAAATTAATAAGCTCACATACAGCCAGAACAACGAGCCCGTAAAAGGTATTTGAAAAATAAACACCGCCACAAAAATCACCAAAGACCCTTCGGCCACCCCTATGAGTATAGCCGGAATGGCTTTGCCTATCAAGATTTCTATGGGTAGCATAGGCGATACCAACAGTTGATCGAAAGTACCCAACTCCCGTTCTCGGGCTACGCTTAATGATGTGACCATCAGGCTGGTGATCATCGACAAGATTCCACATAGGCAGGGAACATTGTACCAATAATACAGCAGATTAGGATTGAACCAGTTTCTAGGGATAAGCGTCGAAGCTCGAGGGCTTATCTGCGACAAAGCCGAGAAATCCTGGTTGTACTGAGAGACAATATTTGCCGCATACCCTAACAAGATCTGCGTCGTATTCGACTTGCGCCCATCCAAAATGATTTGGACATCGATAGGTTTTTGCGCTTCCAGGTTTTTAGAAAATAACTCATCGATATGTATGACCATCAATCCTTTTTGGGTATCTATAAAGGGGGCAATTTCATTGACCGAGTGTAAATGAGTAATGGATGAAAAGACAGGAGAGCCCTGAAAACGTTGAACCAGTTCATACGAAGCCTGGCCTTGATCTAAATTCAAAATGCCGATGGGCACATTCTTGACGTCGAGCGTCGCTGCCCATGCAAAAATGAATAACTGAGTGATGGGCGGCATGATCAAGGTGAAACGGCTTTTTTTGTCGCGCCACACGGCTAAGAATTCCTTAATCAGCAAAGCTAAAATTCTGCCAAACATCTTAATCTAACCTTTTGACTGTTTTGCGCGCGGTAATAAAAAAGAAAATCAACCCAATGGTCAACATGGGAACAATGTCATATACAATAAGCTTCCAAACATTACCTACAAGAAATAGCGTTTGCAAAGCAGAAACAAAATATCTGGCCGACATCACATAGGTAAGAGCCCGTATAGCCTTTGGCATGCTGGCAATCTCGAATAAAAATCCTGATAACATAAAGGCGGGTAAAAAAGCAGATACGATAGCCGCTTGCGAGGCAGCAAACTGATTTTTAGCCAGTGTGGAGATCAGTAAACCTAAACCCAAAGCCGAAAAGAGAAATACACTCGAAACTAACGCTAAAACCCAGAAAGATCCTCTCAAAGGAACATGGTAAAGAAAGACCGCTATAATTACACACAATGTCATCGATCCCAATCCCAGAATAAAATAAGGGATCAGTTTACCGATCAGGATTTCATAAATCGTCACAGGCGTAGACATCAAGGCCTCCATGGTGCCCCGCTCCCATTCCCGTGCCACCACAAGAGCAGTTAAAAGCGTACCTATGAGCGTCATGATAATCGCTAAAGAACCCGGAATCAAAAAATTTCGGCTGTATAGCTCCTCGTTATACCAGAATCGCGGCTGTATAGAGACTAAGGCATTGCCCATGGGATGCCTGTCGATTTCTTCTTGCCGAATCCATATTTGCCAAGCATTCTGTACATAATTTTGGACAAAGTTGGCCGTATTGGTTTCGCTTCCATCAGCTATCACTTGAATGGGAGCCGGTAATCCTGGCCTTTCCAAATACTCCGAAAAATAGGAGGGAATGACGACAAAACCGCGTATGCGCCCTCGAATCAGGTCCCCTTCGAGTTCCCGCCGATCTCTGACAATTTTGACTTGAAAGAAACGCGAGTCCAAAAGAGACTGGGCAAAATTTTGAGCGCGTGGGGAGGTGTCTTCCATCACCAAGCCGATGCGCAGATGATCCAAATCCAAAGATACCCCAAACCCATAAATAAACATCAAAAGAGCCGGCAGCCCGACGCTGATCAAAATGCTGCTGGGATCGCGGATGATCTGGTAAAATTCCTTTCTAATTAAAGCTAATAGCCTTCGATATCTTATGATGAAGTTGATCATAATTCGGATTGTACAGATATGCTTTATAATAAGAAATTATAAATGTAAAAATAAAATGGTAGATTTCGTAAATTGGCCCAAGAAAATCCACAAATAATTGACAAGATTCAGGTGGAGAGAAACAGACCTGCGATTTCTGATTTTACAAACAGTAATAATAATAATTCAATTACATCTATTAATGAATAGATACCTTCAGAAAAAAAATACTAGTCAAGACAAATTTACAGGTGAAAAAGCTTATAAGACAGATTCTGCCGATAAAGGCATTCCATAAGAGGCCGCATTTATTCGATTCTGTTTATACTGTGTTCCACAGTTTCAGATATGTGATATTTCTAGCGGATAAAGCTAGAAATATCACATAAAAAAAGTCGCACATCGCGTTATATTAGCCCATTTTAAAGAGCTTTTTAAAAAAATCGCCGATGCGCCTAAAAAAGGCTTTAATCCGCTGTCTCAAAGTTAATACCGGGTTAACAGGAGCTTGATTGGCAGAGGGCTGATTTGCAGCTTTTACGGGTGCTGGATTTTTCGGAGGAACCACTGCAGCCTTCGGCGCCTTGGGTTTAGCTGAGGCTGTAATAGGAGGTTGTGCAGGGGCTGAAGAGGGCGAGGCTAACGGCGCCGAAAAGACCTGTGGCTTAGGCAAATTCTGGGCGGTGAGGGCGTCTCTAATAGCCTTTTCTAAATCCCCTATCAGCATTTTTTTTTCGGCTTCTGTCATATTGAGCCCATGGACATAACCAGCAAAAGTCTGACGAACCTGATTTAAAAAGTCCACCGAGGGATTGTTGCGTTTTTGAATATCTGCACTGCTTAAGATGTTATCCAAAGTTTGCTTAAAGGAAATCCGCAAGGTATCATCCCATCCCGTAACTTCAAAATTGTCCATAACCATCCCCCTAAAAGACCCTGGAGGCTGATGATGATTGAAGCCAGAGTAAGGAACGCTAAACTGCGGCGCTGACACTTGGGGTGTAGCTGCTGGAAGAGGAGAGGAAGGTGCAGGCATAAAAGTCACCCGGCTAGCGCACAGTTTATGGTCACTGACTATAGGTTGTGGAATCTGAATAGGTGCAATCTGGGCGTTGGGAACCTTAATCCAAAGCCAATCGATTTTGCGGTTTTTTCCGGCTTCCGTAGGGCTGAGATCTCCGTCAAATATATAATTGGCTTTCTGCAGGGCTGAAAATTTAGTTTGGACAAGATTCAATTTTGTCTGATCTTCATTGAAATCCCCGACAATTATACGGGCATCGATGTTATATTGTGGGGATTTTTCCACTTGGTTCACTAAATTTTCAATTTGAGCGGTCCCTTCAGGCTTTCCCCCACCTAGCAGATGACAATTAGCTACGCGAATAATTTTATTTGTGGCCTGATCTTTCAAATCCACAAAACAGGAATCTAAGCCAGCTTTGGCAAAGGATACGTAGTGGACCTGCTGGAATTTTTTTTGCTTGTACAAAATGGCTAACCCATCTTTTCGGCCCGAATGGGGAGTATGAACAC
>CAYMKI010000069.1:10055-14921 GCA_964390695.1 uncultured bacterium | reverse complement strand
AGCCAATACACTATCAATCCATTCTCAATAAACAAGTAATTTGAGATATCTGTAAATATATCTTGTGAGTTTTTCATGCATAAAAACGAAGCCGAGCATATACCCACTTCTTGGTCATTTTGATTATAAACAGGAGCTCTTCCAACTAAGTACTTAGAACATACCGTAGAGCTTTCCATCGAAACATTTGAAGTGGGTATACTTATAAAACTTTGTATAAATGCATCTACATACAAATAATACGTCAATTTTTCGTGTTTTTTGCTAAGCTTACCCGCTGAAGCGCTGATCTCGTCATTATTATAGATTTCAGACGTATGGCTTGCGAGATCCTCTGACAAAGATAGACCTTGGCTATACAAGTACAATGGAAGGCACAGAGATAAACACAAGGCTCTACAAATACTCTTCAAAATTAACATAACAAATCTCCTTTGATTTATTCCTAAATGACCTGATTTTGGGGTACATATTACCACCATAAGATTTTTATTTTACTTTACCAATATTTTTTCGGTTCATAACGCAAATAAGTACTTCACAGTAACTTGTACTCATTTGCTTGATGAACCTTTTTTTGACGCGCACATTCTATTGTCTTTTGTCATGCTCTGATGTATCATATTTCTTATAAATTTTGAGGCTAGCATGTCATTACCTATTGTAATCATTTTTGAGAGGCATTGGGATACAATCCCCAAGCTGATATTAAAAGAGTCTTTATCCGAATTAAGCCAGAGAGGTTACAACACACTTCGTCTAGAAATTCCTCACAATCTACCCTATGCACAAGTCAAAGAAAGGCTCAAATTCGGTTTAAATCAAGACTCTGACCTTAAACAAACAGCAAAAGCGCTCTTAAAGCAAGCAGGCATAACCACGGAGCTGAGCAATATAAGTTTTGAGAAATTAGCTGAAATGATGAGACTCTATGTTTCTAGTCGACGGTATCAGGAGGTTGCCGAAAAAATCAAAAATCTCCCAGCCCATTACATTCAGCAGGAAATATTTGAGGAGGCTGATAAACTATCTATATCCATCTTTTTTTACAACCAGGTTATTTCCTGGACACGCTGGTTGACAATGAAACAGTAGACCACTCTCAGAACATATATCCAAAAATTGCAGAAGGCGAGTTAATTATTTATTTAATTTTAATTTAAACAAACTTTGCAGTATTAAAATATAATTATATATACATAGATTACAAATCAATATATAGGTATGTTTTATGAACAAATTAGACAACAACCATAATAATAATATTAATCAGCTTGATTGCACAGAAATTGCAAAAATAGGGTATAGAGGGAAAAAAGAATTGCAGCCCTATAAAAGAATTACTTTTATCAATGGTTATTTAGAGAAATGGACGAATCCAACCATCCTGAAGCCTGCATTATAGCTTATGCCTGGTCGAGAGGAGGATTAGTTACCAGTGTCGCTTTGTCAAAACTGCCTGAACGATTGAGAAAAAAAATGATCGTCTATACGTTTGGTACCCCTGCCATTATCTCCTCGCGTAAAGCCGGAAAAGTAACACAAATAAACAACTCGAGAGATTATGTGCCATACACCAATCCCCGCCGATGGATCAATGCTTTAGGCATGTCTCATAAAAACGATCATAACATACCTTCTAACTCCACAAAATTTTTAGATCATGGCATCATCGACGAAACCTACTTAGCCCAGATTCAAAAAATTGGCGAATCTTATGCCGCCGGCTTTTAAACCCAACTGACTCTAATTGCGCGCTTATTGTAACGCGATTGGAGTTTGTTGAGTTTAACCATTATGTTATAGTGCAAACAAAAGTGTTTGCATCTTTATATCTAAATAAATAACATCCAGGCTTATCTAATAAGTACTGTTCAGCTTGAGAGCGCTCAAATGAAAATAGTTGTAATATATGCGCATCTGGAAGTTCTGCCTTGACAGATTTTTTTGTTGACTCTGTAGAGGCCTCGTTTTTGAGTATACTTTTTTCTATAGTGTTTGTCAGTTCAATATAGAGTATATTAAATTAAACCCATAAGACTAGTGTCAACATTGAGACGATAGTGGGTTCGTAGAAATTGAGCAATCAATTATATTGTGTTATAATTTCATAAACCACTACGCTTTTATCAACACACACCTAAAGCTAACAAATATATGGAAACAAATAGATTTAAATATCCCCGAACGCCTCACCTTCCTTGGTCATTCGGAAATACCGATGATGACATAATATTATTGAACACTAGGCATTTTGAAGATAAGGAAGTTGTCATCACAGAAAAAATGGATGGCGAAAATACGACTATGTATATGAATTATATCCATGCTCGCTCAATCAATAATCGTTCTCATGTTTCAAGAGAATGGGTAAAAAAATTGCACGCTAGTATTTCCTATTTGATACCAAGTGGTTGGAGGATTTGTGGTGAAAATGTTTATGCAAGACACTCCATTGCCTATAACCATTTAGAAAGTTATTTTTACTTATTTTCCATTTGGAATGATCAAAATGTATGTTTAGACTGGGCCCAAACAATAGAATGGGCAGAGTTATTAGGTTTGAAAACACCAAAGAAATTTTATCAAGGGTTATGGAATGAGAAATTAATTTCTCAAATGCCTATAGATACAACACATTGCGAAGGTTATGTCGTACGTACAACGGAAAGTTTTTCTTATAATCAATTTAATCGTCATGTTGCAAAATGGGTAAGAAAAGAACATGTAATGCCTGATGAAGAACACTGGATGAATAAAGAAGTTATTCCAAATTTATTAGCTAAAGACAGTATATGAATGATTTCATTAGTGGTATTATAAAAGGTAACAGGCCTAGTTTAAACGAATTTGTCGTAGCTCTTGAAAGCAATCTAGATCTGTTGTCTATGCTCAAAGAAACTATACAGGATCCAGAATGGCATGCAGAAGGAAACGTATTCATCCATACTCAACATGTTTTAGATGAGGTGTATAAACTTATAGATTCTGAAGCTAGGCACCTATCTGCGGACAACAAGCTCTCCCTTATTTTAGCAGCTGTCTTACACGATATTGGTAAACCCCTTGTGACTAAAACTAAAGAAATTAATGGTTTGTCAAGAATAGTCGCACCACATCATGAAGAGCGCGGGTGTAACTATTTGGCATATAGACTTTTAGAATTAAACATACCCTATAACATTGTTCAACAAACAATTCGCCTAGTGGCTCATCATCATAAACCGAGACGCCTAGTGTTGCACAATGCATCTAAAAAAGAATATTTTCAATTGGCTCGTTTGGTTAATACCGAGTTACTCTTTTACTTAGCAAAAGCAGATATACTCGGTAGAATTTGTAAAGATCAGCAAGATCAATGCGATTACATAGACTTATTTCATTTGTTTTGCGAAGAGTACAAATTATGGGGAAATGAAAATCCTTATAATGATTGGAAACAGTTTTTTAATACAGAGTTAGCTCATATAAGCTCTGAAAGTCGGGATGCAGTACTGGGCTATGCTATTCAAGATTTTGAACAAGGGATAATCTTTACACCCGAAGAAGCTATAGCTCGTCGTTATCCTTATTTACATTCTTTTCCTCAGCTTACCATTATGTCAGGTCCCAGTGGATCCGGGAAAAGCACTTGGATTCAAAAACATTTAAAAGATTATAAGATAATTTCTTTAGACGACTTAAGGGAGGAGTTTGGCAAAAACAGGAGCAATCAGGAAAACAATAGTCTCATTATTTCTAAAGCTAAGGAACAGCTAAAAAATTATTTACGGAATCATGAGAAAATTGTGTGGGACGCCACCAATTTAAAAAAAGATTTTAGATCCATGATTGGTCAATTAGGTTATGATTATCATGCACTTGTAACAATGATTGTTCTACATGTCTCTGAATATTCCATTTACCAGGGAAATCAATCTAGAAAATATCAAGTTCCTAAAGAGGTAGTTCATAGCCAAATTGAATCTTTGGAGTGGATTGAAGATAGCGAAGCTCATAGAATTGCCTTTGCGAATCAAGAAGGACTTTTAGATATTAGAGGTACATGTAATTCTTGCACCTTTACGCTCTAGGTTATTGGACTGGCAGTATAGTCCTTATATCAATAGATATCGAATCTGCGGCCGCCGGTAACCGATAGACATAAGGATCCTTGCTCGGTTCCAGTTTATACTGATGTACCTGACCCCTAGTGTCAATGAAAGCCTTAACTATGGATTTATTATCTGAACTTTGCCTGTAAATAACAGAACCGGGGGGCATGGTTGCCAGTCTGGCTGCAGTCTCGGGAGAAGATAGATTTGGTAAACTTAAATACATTATTTTCGCTGAACTTGCATCATAATTAATCAGATCGAAAATCTTTCCTGAGTTGTCTTTGAATTCGTTACCCACTTTATTGTAGACGTCGATTACCACTATACCATAAAAGTTTTTGTAGGCATGTATTAGGGTTTCATTTGGACCTTTTAAGCATACTTCCGCGCCTGGAGCTCGACCATTTAATTCATTTTTAGCTGATTCTAAAGAGCCCCTGTTTAAAGTATCATACAGTATTTGGATGGGATTCGGCTTAAATTTTCTAAGGTCTATGGCATATCCAGAAGTATCCTTATAAATGAATGGATCCTCGGTTTGCTTGAATAGAGTCTGCTTGAACTCACCTTGAACATTAAAAAATCCGAGGGCACAGGATGTCCCGTCTTTAGATTGTCTCAGAACAGAGGAACCTCTCGGTTGACCTTTGAGCAATTTCAGAGTTTCTTCAGAGGATAGTTTGGAAAGAGAATCATACAAGACTTTGGCTGGATTTAGCTTAAAGCTTTTAAGGTCAAATGTTCTTCCATTTTTATCTTTTTTATATAA
>CAYMKI010000069.1:0-10045 GCA_964390695.1 uncultured bacterium | reverse complement strand
ATTTTCAGTTTTTTCAAAGGTTTCAACTACAACTTCATCCTTAACATTTTTATAAGAATATTTTAAAGTTCCATCGTAACCCCTGCTCAACATTTCAAAACCACGAGGTTTATGACTTAATGTTTGCTGAATTTCTGCTTCGTTAAATACAGGCAACCCATAGTATAAACTCTTAGCTTGGTAAAATTCCAGAGCACTGTATGTTAATCTATCCTTTGAAAGAGAATTCATAATGACTTGTGTCTGAGAAAGGTCCGCACCAGATTTAATCAAAGCATCAAGCCCTCTTAGTACCATCTGTTCAGAAGATTGATAGTGACCACTTTTGTCCGTGATAGTTTTGATTTTTCCATTTTCAAGAAACATTTCTCCGGCAGACAGTACACTTCCGCCAGCCAGAAAACTAGAATGATTGAATCTACCTCGGTCGTAAACGCCCACATAGAATCGATTATCGGGAGAAAGAACAAAGATATGAGGGTTAGGCACCATTCCATTTACATCAACAAGTGTTGTTGGCTGATTTTGATTTGGAGTCGATATTAACCCCCTCTTATCAAGAGTCGCTTCATACATTTTTCTTTCGCTCTCGTTAAGAAACATCACACGCGATATCTTTAATTTCCCGTTTTCAAACATGTTTTTAGGAATGTTTTCTATACCGGGCACAGACTCCCCGTTGGTAAGTTTGTCCATCCAGGTGTTAAAATTGTCTGTTGTAGGCGCTGATTTCCAAACATTCATCAACGTATGTAGGTCTCGCCCATAACCGTGGGCATCATGAACGACTTCCCCCCAATAATCAGGAACCATCGGTTGTCCACCTTGAGAAATCCCTTTACCTATTATAGCAGCACTTCTTGTAGCGCGTTCCATAGATTGAAGTGTCTGAAAACCTGATTCTTCTCGATTTTTTTCTTTGACTTTATCAACAGCTCTCCTAAATATTTCTTTGGGTGAAGCGGGTTGAACAAATTTATCTTCCCCCAGTAATTTGACCCAATCTTTGAACGTATGGGTTTGCCCCGTAAGAGCATCTCTGTACACATCCTTATTTTTTTCATCACGCGTGAGTATACTATGAGTACTTTGTTGATTTTTATTAATGGAAAGAACAATGGTATTTGCATCTTTATGCCTAAATAAAAAACATCCCGACTTATCTTTTAAGTACTGTTCAGCCTGAACGCGATCAAATGAAAAAATCTGCAGAACATGAGCATCTGGTCGGCCTGCTTCGACGGATTTTTTTGCAGCCTCAGTAGGAGTCGTGCTTTTAAGTATATTTTTTCCTATAACTTCTGATCGAGATTTTTTTTTGACTTCTTTGTTTTCGACAGGCAAATTAGGCTCAAAAAATGAATTATCTACTTTTGATGTCATAATTTCCTCCATGAAAATATAGCATCTTAACTATATTAATAATTATATTATTAATATAATTTTAATTTAAACTATTTATATTTAACACTATTCATAACTAACACTATCACTTATCAACTAATAGATTATAAAAAAAATTAAACCCCTGTTGGAGGGAGATCAGTGAGAGGAAAATTGAAGAGAGGGCTAATATTAAAATTGGGTTATGAAAAAAGGATCTATTTAAACCCAACATACTCTAATTGCACGGCTTATTGGAGCAATTAGAGTATATGGTTCCCCCCATCTTATGTTATGTAAGTTGAGTTTGAATAATCACTTCAAATACTACTCTGCCGTACGCCTAGTATCGGCGTAGTTGAGAATTTTTTGTACAAAGGGATCTAGAATAGGTTTATTGGAGTTTCGACTAATAGCGACCGCAGCCGGACCAAATGAGACTCCTCCAGATCCTAGATGTGTGGTACATCTGGCATTGCCTAACCTGCGATTATTGCTATATAGCGAACCCAAAGTGGGGAATCCATCGTAAGCAACTGCTCTTCGACCCACCCATCGGCGCGCTATTCCCCTATTTACTAAGTTAGATAAATCCTCTAAATTAATTGATTTCCCCTTTGTTTGACATCCACAAGCTAGAGATATAAATTCAGGTAAGACATTGTTGACCATATTTAACTGTACTTGATTTCTATTGGTAGCAAATTCCTCATCTACACCCGGCTGAACATCACCATAGAAAGCTTTAGTTCCCGCTACGCCAATAAAAATACTATTCTCTTTGAATCTTGCTTGCCATGCTAAAACTATGCCATCCGAGTGCACCTCCATACAATGAGAGAAATTTTTATACTTATCGATCTGATCCGGAGAAAGTGGAAAAGACATCAATAAAGAAGCGCCGGCAAACCCTGCATAAGCCGGTTCGTCGAACCCTAGCTTATGTAGCGTGCCGACAGACTCACCCGGGCAAAACACATACTGGACATCTCCTGATGACAGTGGGTCATCTTGACTTGTCCCATCGCCAAATTTAAGTCCAGCAATGCGTAAATCTTGAGGGCTAGAGTCAAACTCTACACCTGTCACTTCTTTACCAAACTGAATCTGAAAACAATCGTGCAATTGGCTATCAGAACCAATATATTGCCCCATAATTTTTTGGAGGTAAGCATAAAATCTGGGTAGAAATGCACCGGTGTCTAGGCAGCCACCTGGTCTCCATAAAGCTACACTGTCATTTTTCCACGTTCTTTGCATATTCGCATTAATTTCAGAGTGATCATAACAAAAATCCGATAGATAAGGGTCTAAAGCCATCACTTCATCCGGTGTTAAGAGATTGCAGTTTTTATAACCCAGTTTTTCATAGTCGGCTTTCATGTTCAGCGCACGTACTTGTGCATTAGGAATGCCGTAGATAAGATCTATTCTATAACCATCATGCAAAATTCGTTTCAGGTCATTCTGCGGTTCGCGACACGGGTTAAAGTTCGACGCTTCCAATATGCTTTTAAGCTCCTGATCTCCTTCGTCATACATTTGCTGCCACAGATCCATACTCCTTTTACCCAGCATTAGCAAAGACAACGTCCTGTCATCATGATCCTTATCTCCCCCGTACAACCTTACGGCTTCTTTGAATTTATTCGCAGATTCCGAATCGTTCACCCCAATGACATCATCGACACGTATGCCTCCAGGTTGGCTGAAAGGAATAGCGAGTTTTTGCACCAAATCATTACCGCGCGGAACAACGCTCAAAATTTCATCTATGGTAAGACTTGGCACGATGTTGCAAGATGTATTTGTGGATAATTGATTTTTTGTAGAAGAGTTGAAGCCCTCTCCTTTTTCATAAACAGTGATGCACAGAGGCGAGCCATTGACTAAAGCTTCTTTATAGGCATAGTAAGATTCAAGCGCACCCACTATTCCACCACCGATTATGTAGGTTTTACTAATCACTGGGGATTCGGATGAATTCTGTGCGAAAATTGACCCATACAGACAGATAAAGCCTGTGAGCAAGTTAGCAAATATTTTCTTCATAGATACCCTTTTTGTTTTCGATAGAAAATCTAAATATTTCATTTACCAAATTCAGATCTTGCGCCATGTATAAAATGTTTTTTAAGACATTATACAATTACGCAAAGCTGACAACCTAGCACAAAAAAATATATTTTACCATTGTTTTAAGTTACTTGAAAAAGTATCATACAGTGATGAAAATACACACATGCTCATTTCACACATTTGAAATCGCTCACACCACAGACCTAAAACACAAAGGCATTTTAATTCATCTAATCGATGAACAAGGAAGAAGTGCTCGGAGTGAAGCGGCTCCGCTACCTAAATGGAGCCGAGAAAGGCCTGAAGAAGCCCTTTCTCAGTTGAATCTGATACGCCACAAATTGATGGAATTCGAATGGTTCCCAGAAACATACTTAGAAGCTATCCAAGAGATGAATTTATTTCCCTCTGTTATTTTCGGACTTGAATCGGCTCTTAGCAACCTCCTCCACCCCTTTAAAGAATTCGCCTTACCCACTAGCGCATTGCTCATGGGATCTCCGGCACAAATTCTGGAACAAGCGCAGCGTAGATTTCAAGAGGGCTTTTCCAGCGCGAAGCTCAAAGTTTCCAACTTAAGTTTTCAGGATGCTGCCCGTTTAATTCATGCTCTGAAAGACATGTTCCGCCTGAGAATCGATGTGAATAAGGCGTGGAATACCTCTGATTCTCTTAATTTTTTTAGGCAGTTTCCATTAGATACTTTTGACTATGTGGAAGAACCGTTTCAAAATTCTCTGGATTTAGATCATTTTCCCCACCCCCTTGCTATCGATGAATCTTATCCACATTCTCTCTCGTTGCAGCAGCTGGGATCTTTGCCCACACTAAAAGCTATCATCTACAAACCTACCTTGCAAGGTGGTATGTTAGCCTGCCTACCTCTCTGCTCATGGGCAAATCACCGAAATGTAAAAATAATCTTGAGCAGCAGTTTTGAAAGCGATTTAGGTCTAGCACAAATAGCCTCTCTAGCTTACCGCCTCAATCTAACCAGCCCTATAGGTATAGGCACCTATCATTACCTGGAGACACCCATGTGCATCCCTCCCTTGGAATTTTATAAGTCTGTGGTCCATGTCCCTGCTACATTAGACATCTTGCATAATTAAACTCCTTGCCCCTGCCCTTTCCCGTGCCCCCGACCTAATTAACATTGTTGTTGAGACATCATTACTTCAAATTCAACACAGAGAGCACGGAGGCGCTGAGACACGGAGTTAACAACAAATAAGGCTTTGAATAAAAATAAAAGCATAAAATCGTGCGCGAAGCGCACAATTTTAGTGCTGTCAGTCAAACCCGACAGGTTTTGACTGAAACCTCTGAGGCTCAGCTACTATGCGCTTGAAATATAAAACGATGATCCATGTTATTTCACGATAGAGGGCGCTGAGAGCCACTACCTCTTACTGTGAAGTACTCATTTGCGTAATGACCCTCAAAAACAACGTTAATCGGACAAAGGCAGGGGCTAAGAGATTAATTATGCAAAATGTCTAATATGTTTTATGAAGGATGGTGAATTGTTACGTCTATTTAGACATAAAAAACAGTACAGCAAAAAGGTTTTAAATGTTATTATACTAATCTAGTAGAGACACATCCCTAACATAATACTAAAAACTCACAGTCACTCTTAAATAAACCACAACGAAAATGATCTGTTATAATAATCAAGCAAACCGATAAATAACTTCTAATAGAGAATTTCTATGAGTTTAAGCATAAATTTCACTTATCAAGATGCAATTGAAACTATTGCCGAATGGGCATTAGATAATGCTATGGTAACGGTATATTGTCAACAAAACAAAACATTTGTTGAGAGAATAAAACATTTATATATAATTTCACAAACTTTCCGCCTAAATCAATCTTTAACCTCCATACCCATTTCAGATCTCGTCAAACTGATTAAGGATGGAGAAGAATACACCTATAGCCCCGTTCCGACTTTAAAAAAACTATGTTTGCAAGTATTGGCAAAGATAGACGACTCTTCCGCTTCATCAGACCTGCAAGATTTAAAAAAGGAGATTCAAAAAGAAAAATCTCTAAAGAAATACCTCACCCTCTCCCTATCAAGACCTAGCAATCCTCATAAAGACAATCCAACATACTTTAAAAAGATCGCTAAGTGGATAACAAAGGGATTGCCACTCTCTTGTATAGCTCCAAATGATATGGTCGGCACCTGTTATACTATGGGCAGTCAGAATATCAACAATCCTGAAATGGCCTTGCGTTGTTATCGAATCATGAAAGAGTATAGCAATCGCTTTATACCTGATTTGATCTATGAAGATCTCTATTCTTTAAAATTGATATCAAATGGCCACTTATGGGCCGACCCTGCATTTATATCTGAACAAGTTCACAAATTTCATGGCCTCAACCCCTTCAACATTTACGTATCAAACGATATAGAAGAAGAATCCACAAAAGTGTTAAGCGTGTTCTCTTCCAACCAGAGTCAAAAACAAGAAGCCGTCTTGTCATATGATGATTTTTTTGCAGATTTGACTACTAAGATAGAACGCCAAGCCTTGAAACTCGAGAAAATTCCCTCAGAATATATAGCTCCTATTCTATCGCGCCTAGCCCATAATGCCATCGATAGAAACGAACAGAAAAAGGCCTTAATATATTACAATAAGCTACAATCTTTGAAGTTTTCATATAATAATTTTGAAAATTACCAAGTCGCAGTCAAACTAGGTTTGAAGCAATGGAAACTCCTGGATGAACATGATTTTGAAGGCATCTCTTGCCATCCGATGAAATTCATTCCGACCTGCGGACACACAAAAATAATTGGTTCTGATGAGAAGTTCTGCCTTTTAGAGTCCCTAGAAAAATATAAACATATTCCATCCATAAGAACTCGTTTAGAGAAATCTAGTAATATTGAATTTATGAAAGAGTATAGAGCTAGTCATGAAAAAAGAAATTAAATTCCAGCCACTTAAACATGAACATCTGGAGCATTTGCTCAGATGGATGCAATCCCCTCACATCACTCCATGGTGGGGAGATGGTATTCAGTGGACAGAGAGCGCCATTAAAGAAAAATACACGCCCTATACCTGTGGATGGAAGCTAGAGCTAGGCCAAAAAAAGGCCATTTATCCCTATATCATTTACGTTGAAGGCTCGCCAGTAGGCTATATTCAATACTACAATGCGCTTGATTTTGCAAGAGAAGGGCTTGATGTGAAAAAATATCCAACACAAGCCGCACAGTCTTTAGCCGCTTTAGATTTTTACATTGGAGAACAGGACTACTTAGGCAAAGGTTTGGGAGAACGCATATTAAAAGAGTTTCTTCACACGCATGTATTTGCTCACTTTGACGCCTGTCTAGTCGATCCGGATAGATCCAATAAATCAGCTCTCAAGGCATATTCAAAAGCTGGCTTTTTAACAATAGATGAATGCGGCAGCAGCGTTGTTATGGTCTCAGCCAAACAGAAAACTATTTCGCCTATTGTACTTTTAGGCAGTTCAAGAGGCGATGGAGGTACTTCGCAGGCAATTCAGTCGGTGTTTCAAAGCACGCCCGCTCCCATCGTCTACCTATCCGAACTAGACATCTCATACTATGATTATTCTCACGCCAATGCCCATGATGACTTTATGACTATTGCTCAACAAATGGTCATGCACAATCCCATCATCTTAGCCACTCCGGTATACTGGTATACGATGAGTGCTATGATGAAAACTTTTATCGACCGCTGGAGCGATCTTCTGGAAATTCGCAAGGACATCGGCCGTCGTTTAGCCGGAAAAGAATTATACGTGATCACCTCCTATGCCAATAGCCTACCACGAGGTTTTGAAGAACCTTTTAGTCAAACTTGCGACTATTTTGAAATAGAATACAAAGGCTGCTATTACTATTACAACGGAAATGACTCATACCTTCGGCATCAAAACCACCTACAAGCGGAAAAGATGGCGGCACAGATTTGGAATACTTCTCCAACCAGCATAACCTAACTCCAACTAAACAGATAGAAATTTAGAAAGATGTCAAAATCACCCGATTTACACCAAATAACACTTTGTAAGAGCATACACATACTTAAATAACCTAAACATCTATGTCATTGTAACATAGAAAACAATATTTAAAAATATCAATAAAAACATATTAAAATTTTTAAGAGAGCCACTATGATTCATTCAACGTATTACATGCCTGCTATGATCCAATTATATATCCGATGCCCTTCAAGCTCCCAATCCTCATTAAAACAAGTTTCCAAATTGTGGAACGAGGTTTCTAAGCTGATTGAATTTAAAACAGCCGCCCTTGAAAGAATTAAATCTCTAGGCAACAAGCTGCAATCCATGCCAGAATTAACTCTTGATCATGTTATATCTATAGAACACATTAAGAAAGACTTAAAAAATTACAGATTGCAGACTCTCAAACAGGTTTCAGATGACGCTTACCATTACAGCGTCTTGCCAATTGAATTACAGCACCCTCTTTCGATTTATTTACAGTCCAATACGTTTGAATCTTTAAAGTTCAAAACGATAAAAAATATGTCCGATGCTTATCATAAAACTCCCGAGCAATTTATAAGTTCTATGTCAAAACAACTGATGAGACACTTAGCTAAAGGACGAAAAGAGGATGCTTTGCTGTTTTTTGATTTAGCTCTTTCCGCAAGTTGTCTAGAGCCTTTAGTGGCATTAACCCTCTCTAAACTGCTAAAGAATCAAAGTTATACTCATATACATCAAATATTAGGGACTTTGATCAAGCACCCCAACGCAATTTCCCATGAAGAGCTAAAAAAACACCTGCATACCCTTAGTCAGTCTTTACCGAATATTAAACCACAATATGACCTGATGGTTAGCCAAGGTCATTTCACTGCTGCAGCTATTTGGAACCACATCCATCCTCTGCTTTTAGAACTAGCAGAATCCTCATCCTCCACCCAGCCTCGAGAGCATGAGAAGACACATTTCTCCGACGAAGATGAAATTCTTCACGATGATGATTGTGACCCATCTGCCGCAGAGCTCTCGCCACTAGACGCCTTTCAGATAAAGCTAAGCAAAATAGGTTCTTATCTTAATGAAGTGGAGTACCAAGAATTAAGAAATGACGCCTTAGCTATGATCAAATATGATGATAGGCATTCAGCTCTACTCTCCTTGCATACTTCGTTAATGAGCCGCGAATATAAAGTGTGGGATTGGGTAGACGAAATAGAAGAACTACTCGGCTGGAAACTTGATGATGAATTTGATATAGAGGAATATGACAGCATCTTCACTTTGACGGATATTTCGGAATCAGATGATTCAGACCTTATCGTCGAGGAGATCGATGAAAGCTCTGAAGAAGCTGAAGAACCACTGGCCGATAACGTACCCATGTTGAGCTTTTCGCAGCTGATGAAACTAACACCTGAAGAATGGAAAAAACGCCCTTTTTCTGCCACCCGCGCACGTATACAAAACTATTGCATCGCTTTTCCTGTGCCTGAAATGCCTGGTAATCATGCTATCTTACTTGAAAAGCACCAAGTAAACGCCGGCGATTCCATTACGGTAGTGGGAGATCTGCATGGATGCGGATTACGGCTTGATTTAACCCTGAAAGCCCTCCAAAAACAAAAGATCCTTGATGCCGAATATCGCCTTGCACCCGGCAAATACCTCGTCTTTTTGGGGGATTATATGGACAGAGGCTCCAACAATCTTAAAGTCCTAGAGCAGTTAATGACATTAAAAATAGAAAACCCTCAGCAAGTCTACTTGATTCGAGGAAATCATGAAGACATCAGCCAAAATTCCATGCAGTTTTACACGCCTCGTTCCGTAGATTCCCATTACCGCTCCTTCATGGCTAAATCCGATAACACCGCAGCACTAGCGAAATTTTATAACCATCTTCCCGCAGCTCTATATTTAGGGCAAAAAAATGAAACCACAGGCAAGTTCGAATATGCTCAATATTGCCATGGACTTTTTCATATGTATACCGATCCATTCCCAATTTTATCCACAGATAGCCCTCATGCCATTTCATGGGTAAACTCTTCCGATACATTTAGCTCCAGAATTCAAAAAATTGAGCTAGAAGCCATCTTAGGTGACAACCCAGTAAATACAAAAAAGATCACTGCCATTAAGAAACTGAAAGAACTTTCGACATTGTTCACTCCTAAATCGAGTAATATCTACTGGTTGGATGTGGGGGATGCCCTAGATCATTTGGGAAGCGGTAGAGAAACAATTCCTCCTATCTATGCTAAAGCCTATCTACAGGCTATGAGCACGGCAGATATCAAAATCAAAGAAATCTTTCGAGGCCATCAAAAAGGCGGATTGTGGCATTCCGGAGCGAAGACAAACAAAACCTTTATCACCACCTTAGACCCTTCGCAAGACGATGATAAACAAATATTTATGACTATGCAAACAGCTCCCAAACTAAAGGCCTATGAAAGAAAGCGTGTCGTTATACCTTTAGTTCAAGACCACACCAAAGCTCTAAATAAAATGACCGTGGATAGTCACGATCCCAATAACCAAGATGACACTATCGTAT
>CAYMKI010000068.1:5481-15503 GCA_964390695.1 uncultured bacterium | reverse complement strand
GTCAAATTGAAGACTGCTGATGGGAAATATAAAATCGTGGTGTTAAATAGCCTGGAGGTGATAGCGAGTCTATTTCCGAAGGCGAGTTTTAATAAAAACTCGTTGGAGCCAGCCTTAAAAGAAACAAGAGATGAAGAAGCTCCCCATTGGGTATGGGAAGAAGCTAAGGTTCACGGTGTCAGCAGGACCTATAAACAGCAACAAGAAATACTCGAAGAGGAAGATAAAGCCATCTATCCAGAACGATATAAAGCCATTGAAGAAGCTTCAGGTGGACCTATATCAAGTTCAATGGAGTTAGTTAGCCAGAAGGATACAGCTCATTTATTCAACCAACAGATAAGTAAGCCAAAACAAATAATCATCATGTCAAATCTAGAAGATCATGTTTTGGGCAAGTTCATGGCAGAAGCTATTTTAGGTGAACGAGAGATCCTTTTTGATCCAAGTAAGGGCAAATACAGTGTTCTACGGGTTAAAACTACAATAAAATTAAGAGGTGTTGATTGTCCACTTGTTGTGGGTGTCGCCCCTTCCGACCTCTTCGTGCATGGCTTCCCTGACAATGCCAGCCCTTATGTGGGTTTTGCTTGTGCGCGGAGGTCCTTTGGACCTTGAACTCTTGGTCTTTAACCGAATTTGAATTTACAAGTTGAATGTGACGTAACTAGATGATGATATCCAATATCATGAGGAGGTTATGGGTTACAAATACGCATGTTAATTATTTTGGATGAAAAATGACTTGATAAAACTGCAGTCCATCGCGGTAGCGATGAAGAGTGGGTAGCCCCGCGTGGAGTGCAAGGCCGACAGGCCTAAATGGAACGTGGGGTGAGAGGGTAGCCCCGCGTGGAGTGCAAGGCCGACAGGCCTAAATGGAACGTGGGGTGGATGCGAAAAAAACAACACAGCTGCGGTAGCAGCGCAAGGCTTTAAATTGCACCCTTAGTTTACAAAGTTTATCTTTTAAAATTGTTTTTTTTAAAAATATGTGATATCAAACAAATTTTTGAAAGATATACTCCGTACCCAGAGCTAGAGAGTGATAATACGCAAAACAGTTAAAATAATAATCTTGACCAGCCTGCTTCTGCCGCTAGGCTTTGCAGGCTGCAGTCGCGAAGAAAATAAGCAAGCTCAATCTCATGAACTTGTTTCTGTTAGCGTCATCACCGTGCAGCCCCAAGATGTGCCGGTCTCTTTCGAGTTTGTGGCTCAAACGCAGAGTTCTCATCTGGTCAATATTCAAGCGCGCGTGAACGGTTTCTTGGACCGTCGTGTCTATCGAGAAGGAGAAATCGTCCAGCAAGGTCAAGCGCTCTTTTTGATGGATCCAAAACCGTTCCAGGCGCAAGTCGATGCTGCCCAGGCAGCGCTTGATCAACAAAAAGCTGCTCTAGAGACCGCAAGATTGAATCTAGCGCGCATCAAACCTCTTGTCGAATTAAAAGCCCTGTCGCAAAAAGATCTAGACGATGCCAACGGCACCTATTTGACCACCAGTGCCGGCGTGGAACAAGCAAAAGCGCAGCTAGAAACTGCTTTGCTTAATCTCTCGTACTGCACGATCACTTCGCCCATCGCGGGCATCACCAGTTCTGCTTTAAAACAGGATGGGTCCTACATCAATGTCATGGATAGCCAGCTGACTACCGTTTCAGCCATCTCCCCTATATGGGTCAATTTCAGCTTGTCCGAAAACCAGCTGCAAAGTTTTCGCGCACAAATCGCCAATAAACAGCTGCTTCCCCCGAAAAATGGCGAATATGCCGTGAAGGTTTTATTGGTGGACAATACCCTGTTTCCGCATACGGGTGTAATCACTTTCGCCGAACCTTACTACAATGCCCAGACGGGGACATTTTTAATTCGCGCCACATTTGATAATGCGGAAGGGATCCTAAAGCCCAATCAATATGTGCGAGCGCGCGTCGAAGGAGGCATCCGCCCTAATGCCATTTTAGTCCCGCAACGCGCCGTGCAACAGTCTGCCAAAGGCACTTATGTGTGGGTGATCGATGCCGATGACAAAGTCGACTTCAGGCCTGTGACTGTGGGCGATTGGCAAGGAGACGACTGGTTTATTATGGAAGGCTTGCGGCAGGGAGAACGCGTAGTTGTAGATGGACTGCTTAAAGTGCGGCCGGGTCAAAAGGTGACGACAAAGCCCTACATTGCCATAAAACAAAGATAGAATAGGCTTGAATGTTTTCCAAATTTTTCATCCAACGGCCCATATTTACGACGGTTATTTCCCTGATCATCGTCATTGCCGGCTTGGTCTCTATGCTCTCGCTGCCGGTGGCGCAATATCCCTCCATCACCCCCGTCCAAATTCAGGTCACTACTACCTATCCCGGAGCAAATGCAAAAACGGTAGGCGACTCCGTGGCAGCTCCCATAGAGGCGCAGATAAACGGCGTTGAGAATATGCTGTATATGACATCCACTAGTTCCAATACAGGACAGATGACCATTACCGTGTATTTTGAAATGGGCACCGACCCTGACATAGCGCAAGTTTTGGTGCAAAACCGCGTGAATTTGGCTTTGCCCCAGCTTCCGGCGGCTGTCACTCAGTATGGAGTCTCGGTGAAGAAACAATCGACAACGACTTTGATGATTATCGCTTTGTATAATGCAGATGGAAGGTATAGCCACGATTATGTCACCACCTACACGAATGTATATGTGCTCGATGCGATCAAACGCATCAATGGTGCTGGGCAGGCGCAAATATTCGGCGTGCCCGACCAGGCTATGCGCATATGGATGAATCCCGACAGAATGGCCTCCTTAGAGATTACCACTACAGATATTCAACGGGCTATCAGTAATCAAAATGCCCTTTTTGGCGCTGGGCAAATAGGACAGCAGCCCAGTGCTCATCCCACCCAGCTGACCTTTCCGGTGATCACACAACAACCGTTTGAAAAACCGGAAGAATATGAAAATATCATTCTGAAGGCAAATCCGGAAGGAAGTGCCATCGTCAGGGTTGGCGATGTGGCCAGAGCCGAGATCGGGCGAAAGCAGTATATCGATGACAATAAATTGAATGGGATACCTACTACCCCGATCATCATCTACCAGCAGCCGGGGGCCAACGGATTGGATGTTTCTAATGCCGTGCGTAAGACCATGGAAGAATTGAAAAAATCCATGCCCGACGGAATCGAATATATCATAGCCCTAGATACTACGGATTTCGTCAGGCTGTCTATTGAAGAGGTTATCCATACATTGTTTGAAGCGGTTATCTTGGTCATGCTGGTGGTGTATCTGTTCCTGCAGAATTTTAGAGCAACCCTGATATGCACCGCTGCGATGTTTGTCTCCATAGTCGGCACGTTTACAGGCATGCATGCTCTTGGCTATTCCATCAACCTCTTGACCTTATTTGGAATCGTGCTTGCCATCGGCACTGTGGTGGATGATGCCATCGTTGTGGTTGAAAATGTGGAAAGAAATATCTCCGAAGGCAATCTTTCACCGACACAAGCCGCTATCAAATCTATGCAGGAAGTTTCAGGACCTGTCGTAGCCGTGGTTTTGGTGCTGGCCGCTGTATTTATCCCCGCAGCGTTTTTGCCGGGAACTACGGGCCAGCTATACAAGCAATTTGCCATCACGATCGTGATATCTGTGGCGATCTCTGGATTTGCCGCTTTGACATTGACTCCAGCGCTGTGCGCTATCTTGCTCAAACATAGAGAACCTCCACAACGAGGCTTCTTTGCATGGTTCAACAGAATGTTCGCCAAATTGACAAAAGCTTATGGTTCTTGGTTGGCACAGATCATCAAGCATAGGGTACCCGCATTCTTGTTTTTGGTGGTGATGGCCGTGATGATAGTGTATTTTTTTAAAACGATACCTGCGAGCTTTGTCCCCAATGAGGACCAAGGGTATATCTTGGCGCAAATCATCATGCCCGATGCCACAAGCCTCGACCAGACCGTGCAAGTGGCAAACCAGGTGGATAAACTCTTGGCCGACAACCCCGCCGTAGATAAAAGAACCGCCGTGAATGGATACAGCCTGATCGATAGCCAGTATAAAACCAATATGTCGACATTTTTTGTGACGCTGAAAGACTTTAAACAACGATACTCCACCCAGGCGCGGATTCTTAAAGAAAGTTCCTTTGCCGTTCTGAAGGAGCTAACACAAAAAACTAAAGACCTAAATCAAGGGGTCATTATTCCCATAGCTCCTCCTGCCATTCCCGGCATTGGAACGACCGGTGGCTTTGAATTCTGGATTCAAGATTTAGGCTCGGGTGATCCGGCCATACTATATGAAATGGTGCAAAATTTTCTAGCCAAAGCCCGTCTAAGGCCCGAGCTAGCAGGTGTTAACAGCACTTTTAGGGCTTCCTCTCTGCAGTTGAAGGCAGATGTGGACCGCGAAAAAACCGTGCTGCTGGATGTTCCCATTATGGATGTATATAATGCTGTGCAGGCTCAGTTCGGATCGATGCAGGTCAGCCAGTATGAACAGTATAGCCGCATTTGGAATGTCATCTTGCAGTCCGATGCGCTATATCGCCAAAATCCAGCCGATCTGACCAGGTTGTATACCAGATCCCATAATAACAAAATGGTACCTTTGACAGCTATGGTGACGACACATTATGTCGCCGGTCCGGACTTAGTGCCGCATTTTAATGGTTTCCCCGCGGCGCAGATCACCGGAAATGCAGCAGCAGGCTACAGCTCCGGAGATGCGATTCGTGTTATGGAAGAAGTCGCCAAAGAAGTGCTGCCGCAGGGATATGGATTTGCCTGGTCAGGCATGGCCTATCAAGAGAAAACTTCAGGAAGCAGCTCGGCCATAGCCATGCTTTTTGGGTTATTGATGGTATTCCTCATCTTGTCTGCCCAATTCGAGTCGTGGTCACTGCCCACGTCTATCCTTACAGCGGTGCCTTTTGGAATCATAGGTGCGCTTGTATTTACGGCAATGCATGGGCTTGAAAATGATGTGTACTTTCAAATCGGCCTTCTGGTGCTGATCGGATTAGCAGCTAAGAACGCTATATTGATCGTCGAATTTGCTGTCGAATTAAGGCAGCATGGAAAACCCTTGCTGCAAGCGGCTATTGAAGCCGGAGAGCTTCGCTTAAGGCCTATTCTTATGACCTCTTTGACTTTCATATTGGGCGTGCTCCCCCTGTATCTAGCATCGGGCGCTGGAGCCAATGCCCGTCATTCAATTGGCACTGGGATTATCGGAGGAATGATCGGCGCCTCGACACTGGCATTGTTATACGTGCCTTTGTTTTTTTATCTGCTTGGCGGCTCTAAATCTAAAACAGATGATAAGGAATAGCATGCAGCGCTTACTGAGTTTGATGGGTGTGTGTCTTCTTTCCGGATGTGTTCTGGGTCCTAACTATCATCGCCCTTGCATCGAAGTCCCTACTTCCTATCGTTTTCCACAAGGCCCTTCGGATGAGGTCTTGAACATGGCTTGGTGGGACCAGTTCCAAGATCCGGACCTGACGCAGCTTATTGAGGAGGGTCTGGCGAATAATAAAGATATCCAAATAGCTGCGGCCAACATTGAGAATGCGGCAGGCATATTTTTGCAGGTCAGAGCGCCATTTTTTCCGCAGGTAGGCTACGCGGGCAATTATACGAGATTTAGGCAGAGCGAATTGAATGCCATACCTGCCGCACTTCCGAATCCTCAGACGAATTTCCAGGCAGTATCCACGCTGAATTGGCAGATCGATTTTTGGGGACGTATACGCCGCCAGATAGAGTCGGCGAGGGCCAATTATTTTGCTACCGTCGAAGCCAGGCAAAATGTGATCTTGTCGTTGGTGGCAGCTGTAGCCAATGCATACATCCAATTGCGCGGTTTTGATGAACAATTGAATATCGCTAAGGACACCTTAAAATCATATGAGGAGTCCCTCAAATATTTCGAACTGCAATTCAGTCATGGGCAAGTGTCGCAAATGACGGTGGCGCAAGCCAAAACACAATACGAGAGCGCCGCGGCCACCATTCCGGATATCGAATCTAAGATAGCGCAGACCGAAGATGCCTTATGTGTGCTTCTAGGAAAGAATCCAGATTCCATACCAAGAGGCAAGACGGTCTATGAATTGCAGCTGCCTCAAATTCCCGGGGATATGCCTTCGAACCTTTTGGAAAGACGTCCCGATATATTACAGGCGGAGCAGGAATTGATCGCCGCCAATGCGCAAATCGGGGCGGCTATAGCTTTATATTTCCCTTCTTTGAGTTTAACTGGTAATTATGGCTCTGCCAGTGAAGAGTTGTCCAATTTGTTTAAAGGTCCTGCCAAAACATGGCTTGTAGACGGATCTATTTTAGGTCCGATTTTTACCTGGGGAGCTATTTACGGGCAAGTCGAGCAGGCTGAAGCGGAAACATGGGGGGCCTTGCTGAATTATGAACAAACCATCTTAAAGGCCTTTGAAGAGGTGGAAAATGCTTTGGTCTCGCACTCCATGCTTATTGAGCAATTCGCGGCAGAAGGCCGTCTTGTGGAGGCCTCAAAGGAATATGTGTATTTGGCCAAACTACAGTATGATGGCGGCTATTCGCCTTATTTTGTGGTGCTGCAAGCCCAGCAGCAATTGTTTCCATCGGAGTTGGCATGGACACAGACACGCGTCTCTTTATTCACATCTATAGTGAACATCTATCAATCTCTGGGAGGAGGGTGGGTAGATATTGCAGAACAAATGACCCACCCTTGATATTTCACAAATTCAGACCTCAATCTCGTCTACTTGGCGAGAAAAAGTTTTGCTGCGCCTTCATCACGCAAATCTTTCCATTTATGCAATGGGATCTCGGCCCCCACAGTTTCACAGACAGAAGCTCCTGTCTTATTGCCTAGATGGGCACACTCTTCTAAGGAGTAATTTTTTAATATGCCATGTAAAAAACCGCTGGCGAATAAGTCTCCGGCGCCGGTCGAATCTATTAGATGGATGGGATTGGCTGGACTGTGGAGAATGCCTTCGTTGGATCCTACGTAGCACCCATTTTTACCCATCATCACCACAGCAATACTGCAAAGTTGCTGCAGCTTGAGGCAGCCTTCATAAGGCTCCAGCCCGGTAAATGCGCGTACTTCATCAGCATTGGCAAAGACTATATCCACATAATCAGCTAGAAGTTCTTCTAGAGTTTCTTTGAAGATTTTGACTACTTCAAAACTGCTTAAATCCATGGAAACCAGTGCCCCACTCTCTTTAGCAAGTTTCATCGCATTAGGTACAAAGCTTTTATCATGCCAATAGAGAGAGTAGCCTTCAAAATGCACCAGTGCAGTATTTTTGAAGGTGTCTGTATGCAGATCCTGTGAAGTGATGTCTGCAGAAGCTCCTGGATAACAGCGCATGGTCCTTTCCCCGTCTTCAGTGATCAAGCAAAAGCAGACTTGAGTGCCTTGATGGTCCGATTGCGATATCAGAGGATGAATGTTCCAGCGCAGCAGATTCTTGACAAACTGCCTGCCAAAATCGTCGTTGCCGATTTTTCCCAGAAAGGCGCATTTATGTCCAAATCCTGCCAGTCCTTTGATGGCATTTGCGCAGCTTCCTCCTGCTGCTATATGGGTGGTATGCCATTGAGTTTTATCCAGGATCGTTTGCAGGGTCGCCATATCCACTTGTTGAGAGCCTCCCTTATTTCCTAAAGATTGTACCAAGCTATCTTCCACATTGACGAGTACATCCATGCAGGGCGAACCCACTCCGACGACCTGAAATTCTTTAGCGGCTAATCGGCAGCCAATTAAAACAAATATAGTGCACCAAAATCGTATCATCCCCATAACTTACCCCCTTGTTTGTAGATAAAAAATTTATTTTCACGAAAAAATAAACCAGTTCTGATTTTTTTCAAAGGAAAAAAATCGAAAAAATTGCATAAATCAAATAAAGGATATTAATTTTTTTGGTTTATCTATGATTGAAGATTACAGAGTCCCTCCCGAAGATATATTGTCAGCAATCAAACAGGAAGAAAGCCGCAGCAAAAGCGGTAAACTCAAAATATTTTTCGGCATGTCCGCCGGCGTGGGCAAAACATATGCCATGCTGGAATCCGCGCAACAAAAACAGCGGGATGGCGAAAATCTGGTGGTCGGTGTGATCAATACCCATGGTCGTGTGGAAACAGCTAAACTTCTAGAAGGCCTGAAGGTCATCCCCCTAAAGAAAATCGCCTACAGAGATACGGTGTTTGAAGAAATGGACTTGGATGAAATCCTAAAGTTGAAACCCAATTTAGTTCTAGTGGATGAATTGGCGCATTCCAATATTCCCGGATCGCGGCATCCTAAGCGCTGGCAAGATGTGCTGGAAATCCTCGATGCCGGGATCGATGTCTATACTACCTTGAATGTACAGCATATCGAAAGCAGAAAGGACCTCGTCGAAAGCATTACAGGGATCAGCATTCGCGAAACGGTGCCTGATCTCATCCTAGAAAGGGCTTCGCAGATCGAATTGATAGATATCGCACCGGCCGACCTTCTCAAAAGACTCAAGGAGGGCAAGGTGTATTTGGGAGATCAATCCGCATTGGCTGCCCAAAATTTTTTCCGCGAAGACAACCTCACCGCATTGAGGGAGATTGCCCTGCGCTTTACGGCTGAAAAAGTCGACCATGATCTTCATGGCCTAATTGTTACCGGGGAATATTCGAAAAAATGGACCACGCATGAAAAACTCATGGTGGCCGTGAGTTCGCATCCTAATTCACATTATTTAATTCGCAGCACACGCCGTCGAGCATTTCGCTTGGACTGTCCCTGGCTAGCTGTGTATGTAGACAATGGAGCGCATTTGGACGAAGAGGAAAGTGCTATGTTGGCTAAAAACCTAGCCTTAGCCAGAAACCTAGGAGCTGAAGTCATCACCGTGATCGATCCAGATATCACGGGAGCTTTGGGAAGAATTGCCAAGTACAAAAAAGTCACGCAAGTAGTAGTTGGGAGGTCTCCACAAGCTTCGTTATTTGAATTTTTAAGGGGTGGGTCTATTGTGGATAGGCTGACCCGAGGCCTTACAGATATCGACATTCACATTATCCATCAGCCCTATGACATTGGCAAACGCAAGTCTAAACGCTTGCGCCTCATCACCAGCCAATTGTCAGACTACGTGGTGATCACACTGCTGATCGTGCTTTTGTCTCTTTTCAATAGCTATATCGTCTATCAGATAGGATTTAAAACGATCGGCTTTTCTTACATATTGCTGATATTGGTGGGTTCCTTATTCTATTCGCGAGGCCCTCTGCTCTATGCAGCCGGCTTAAGCAGTCTCTTGTGGAATACCATTTACGTCTTAAATACACAAACATCGGCCAAATATGATTGGAGCGAGATCATCTATGTCCTAATGTATTTTTCCACCGCGATGGTGACGGGCATGTTGACCGGCCGGGTTAAGGAAAGGGAAATCTTACTGCAGCAGCGCGAAGAAAAATCCCAAGCCATCTATGAGATTGTGCGGGCTATTGCCAGCGCGAGATCTAACGAGCAAGCCTTTAAAGCCATCAATGAAAGAGTAGGAAGTCTGCTTAAAGGTGAATGCGACGTGATCATCAAGGACCAGGATGACAAACTGCAGATTCCTTTGGAATTAGCCACCTTGGATGAAAAGGAAAGAAGCGTGGCCATCTGGTGCTTTGAAAATGGAAAAGAGGCAGGTTGGGGAACGGAGACGCTGCCATCGGTGTCACGTGTGTACTTGCCCATCAAAGGATATAGCGAAACTTTTGGTGTGCTTTGCTTCAAGCCTCAAAATATCCAAAATAACTTGACCATTGAAGAGATGAACATCATCCACACGATCTCGCAACAGCTGGGATATTACTTGGAAAGGTATTATTCGGATGAACGCGCCCGGCAGAAGGAATATAAACAAAAAATCGAAAAACTGCATCAGACGCTCTTTAATTCCATCTCCGATGAGATAAAAACGCCTCTCATTTCTATCAAAAATGCTGTGCAACATCTTA
>CAYMKI010000068.1:0-5471 GCA_964390695.1 uncultured bacterium | reverse complement strand
CTTAAAAGCAATAAGACTTTGATGCCTGTCCAGGAGCCATCTTTGACACAAATCGAAAATTCATCCGAAAACTTGAGCCGCTTTGTGGAAAATATCCTGCTGATGGCTCAAATAGGCGAGGGCTTTTTTTCCGTCAAAGCCGAGCTGAATAGTGTGCCGGAACTGGTCGAAATTTGCTTGGCGACATTGAAGAAGACATTGAGCCAGCATAAAATGATCTTATCTATTCCTGCAGATCTTCCCCTAATTACTTTTGATTTTTCCTTGTTAGAAATCCTGTTGTGCAATTTGTTGTTGAATGCAGCCAATTACTCTCCTCAGGGGTCTAGCATTGAAATCGAAGGAAAAATTGAAGGCGATTATCTGCGGCTAGCCGTCAAAGATCAAGGCCAAGGTATTCCGGAGGACTTGTTGCATACCGTGTTTCAAAAATTTTATAAGGTTCCGGGAGGATCTGCGGAGGGAATTGGATTGGGATTGCCCATCGCTAAGGCCATAGCTGAGCTACATCATGGGAGGCTCGAAGCCAAAAACCGCAGCGGCGGCGGCTCGGAGTTTTATTTGCTCCTGCCATTGAAGCAGTTGCCTTTGGACAAGCCGCACAAACTACGCAAGTTATAGACCTTGATAATAGGCAGCGAGCTCATCCCACGCCTGTACCTCATTCCAGTGCAAAGCGACAGGATCTACGGCATCGCTGTTAACTCTGATGAGCGGCTCTGAAAAATCGGTTTGTTTGGCATACTCTAAGTCACAGGCAATGTTGAGCCTGGATCGCATTTCGCAGGCAAAGCGTTCAGCAAACTCTTTTTGTGTGCCCGCATATCCGCTAGGATTGTATTTTGAGAACGAAGCGGATGCATCGAGCTTTTCCATAAAATATACATAGGCCTTAGAAAGCAAGGACACATGGATATTATCTCGCACATAGTCTGGCGAAGCCACCCTTGCCGGGCGTCCCGATTTCCATGTCTTGATTAAATATGTGGTAAAGCGCTCTTCTTCATAAGGTCCAAATGGATTGGCGATGACAAATTTGCCTAAGGGTAGGTTTTCGTGCTCGCAGTAATAGCGAAATATGTCTGCTGTAATTCCCTTGGATAGCCCGTATGCAGATACAGCTCTCAATCCATGGCTGCCTAGGCCCTCATTTTGTTCAAAGACCGATCCTGTTAAAACTATCTTATTGCATCCCCCCTGTTTGAGGGCTTTTAATACGGCTTTTATGTTATAGGTGTTACTGTTCACGGCTTTGAGGACATCAAAATCGGCAGCCTTGTAGTTAGTGACTTCGGCCGCATGGTGGCAGTAGATATCAATAGGCTGTTCTTCAATCAGTTTTAGAAATCGCTCATGTCCAAATGAACAGTTAAATATAGGTGTGCAGCATGCCAAAGCTTTGTGCAGGCGATCTGATCGCACGCCTTGATATCTTTCCAGTGGCTTTTGAAAGGTTGCCAGGACGTGATGGCCAGCTTGAGACAAAGCTTGAATAAACCACATGCCTGTAAAAGAACTTCCTCCAGAAAACAAGATCTTCATACAGGATCCATGCGTAAGCTAAAATCGGGATGGGAACGATCTCTCTCCGAGATAATGCTAGGTGATATAGGCCAATCGATATGGAAGAAAGGATCGTTCCAACGGATTCCTCTTTCTAGAGGCTTGGAATAATACTGAGATACCATATAAAACGTTTCGGCGGTATCGCTCAGAGTCAAAAAACCATGCGCAAAGCCCTTGGGAACATACATCATGGTTCTGTTTTCAGCCGAGAGTATAGCCCCATAGGACAATCCAAATGTAGGAGATTCCGGACGTATATCCACAATCACATCATAGATGCTCCCCTGAATGCATCGCACCAACTTGACTTCTTCCATGGGCCCGAGTTGGTAGTGTAGTCCTCGTAAGGTGCCCTTCTTGTGGCTTAAAGAATTATTCATCTGCACATATTCAGTATGCAACCCCTGTGAGGCAAAGGCTTCCTGGCAAAAGGCGCGAGCAAAGAATCCACGTTCATCGCAATGAGGTGATTGTTCGATTAAGTATGATCCTTTCAAGGGCAGTGCATGAAATTTCATAGGGTTTTTCTACTTATAATACCGTTGGTAATACCCAGGCTATACTCTTTTATTTGCCCGACGCTAAAGGCGTATATATCTGCAGACGTGTTTGCCTGCTGCGCGGATGCATACGCCTTGAACCATTCCAGGGTATTTTGTATTGCTTGTTGCCATGTGTACTGCGGACTCCACGGCAAAAGATGAGAGGCTTTGTCCCAGTTCAAGCGCAAGCATCCCATCTCTTTAGCTGGTTCGGCCATGTCTTCTGTCATCCACGACCCTTTGCCCCAGGCTTCTATGGATTTTTCTACGATGTTCTCCACGGAGATGCCGGTGGTTTCCTTGGGACCGAAGTTCCAGGCTTGGGCTGCGTCTCTCTCTCGGTTTAATAACTTGGCAGCTACAAGCAGGTAGGCATACAGGCAGTCCAGCACATGCAACCAAGGACGGATGCTGCGGGGATTTCGGATTTTTATCGTTTGTTCTTGCATCAAGGCTTTTGCGATATCCGGCAATAAACGGTAGGCGGAAAAATCTCCCCCGCCGATCACATTGCCGGCTCGAACGGAGGCAATCAAGGGGGCTGAAGGATAGGAGCTCCGGTAAGCATGGATGGCTAATTCGGCCATGGCCTTGCTGGCGCTATATGGATCCGAGCCTCCCAAACGGTCATTTTCGCGGTATCCCCACAGCCACTCATTGTTTTCGTAGCATTTATCGGTCGTGACGCATACGATGCCTTTTACGCTTGGACATTCTCTGGCAGCCTCTAAAATATTCACTGTACCCATGACATTTACTTCAAAGCTTTCATGCGGGTTTTCATAGGAATGTATGACCAGGGCTTGGGCTGCTAAGTGGATGACAATGTCCGGGTTGTATTGTTGCAGGCTATGTTTTAGGTGGGGCAAGTCTTTTATGTCGCCGTTTATAGAAACTACTTTGTCTTGCAGCCCAGCCAACTCAAAGTGGCTTGGACGGGTGGGTGGGGCCAAGCTATAGCCCACCACATGAGCACCTAGTTCTCGCAGCCAGATGCTCAGCCAAGATCCCTTGAATCCTGTGTGGCCGGTGATGAAGACGGTTTTTCCTTTAAAGATGGCATTAAGGGGTGGGTGCATGCGATTTCAAGATGGGTTCTGGGTGGATAAATTCAAAAGGCGCTGCCCAGGGAGCTTGCCCGCTCTGCCATAGCTGATTTAAGTGATCGCGATCTCTTTGGGTATCCATACACGCCCAAAATCCATGATGCTTATATACTGTGAGTTGACGATCTTCAGCCAGCTGAGTCAGCGGGGCCCTTTCTAAGACACAGCTTTCTTCTTTAGAGAGATAGTGGTGGAAAAAATCACGTTGGAAAAAGAAAAATCCGCCGTTGATCCAGTTTTCTTTGAATTCCGGTTTTTCGGCAAATCCCACCACTTCGTTTTTGTCCAAAACCAATTCCCCGAAGCGCGAGGGGGGATTCACGCCTAAGACGGTGCCAATTCGGCCGTGTTTAAGGTGAAACTCAAATTCCTGCCGTATGTTGACATTGGCAAGTCCATCTCCATAGGTAACAGCGGCATGTTCGGCTGAGCCGAGGTATTTTTCCGCTGCCAGAGCTATGCGCGCACCGGTCATCGTGTTTTCGCCAGTATATGCGACGGTGACTTCCCAATCCTCTTCGTGATCAATCGAATGGACAGTCAAGTGGTTGGTTTTTAAGTCGATAGTAAAATCGCTGTTTAAAGAAGCGTAGTTGAGAAAATACGATTTGATCACTTCGGATTTAAATCCCGTACACAAAATAAACTTCCTGAAACCATAACGGCGGTATAGATGCATGATGTGCCACAAAATGGGGCGATTGCCCACAGGCACCATGGGTTTAGGGCGAAATTCTGTCTCTTCCTTGATTCTGGTTCCCAGTCCGCCGCATAAAATAAAAACGGGTATTGAGTGTAACGCGTGCATACAGTTTCTCCTCAGCTGTGGGAGTATAATGGCCGAAGAGGAATATAACAACTAAAATATTAAAAATAGTTCTGTTATTGCAATTTTTAATGCCATTGATTGATAATATTGCCCTCAGTAAGAATGGATCACTACGTATGGAGAAATAAGATGCATGAAATATCTAGTGTTTCGAAACGGGATGTGCAGCGAATCGCGAAAGAATTTCCTCAAGAAGTTCAGAATATAAATTTTGGCGACAGAAGATATCTTTGCAGAGATTTAGGTTTTCAAATTTTCAATCTTGCTGTGACGCATCTCGATACTATGGCATTAGTCTGCAAAAGCTGGGCGGCACTGGCGGATGATCACAGTTTTTTGCACATGCTGCGCGAACACACAACGCAGATCTCAGGTGAAAAAGAGTGGAAGGATCGCTTCAAGATTATTAAAATAGACCCGGAAATCCGCATTCCTCGAAATGCTTTTCGAAAGATTGCAGAAGGCGCTTGGTTGACTTTCATCCCACAGGAAGTCACACTCCTGAACGAAAATAAACAAGAAGAAGTCATCCCCTTAGATAGCCTAGCGGCTATCGAAAGATTGTTCCCAGGCTGCATAGGCGACATACCCAGGTTTTTTACCTGTTATAGTGATAAAAATATTATCTCAGAAAAGACCGCTCTACGCAAACCCCACTGGGTATGCATCTCAACAAAAGTTGTCGGCTATAATATGAGTTTTGAGCAGCAGCAGAGTTATGCTGGGGAAGAAGATGGAAAAGCCTATGCGGCAGATGCGTCTGCTAGGCAAAATTTTGGAAAAATATACAGAGAAAATCCGAAACAAATCATCCACATGGCCCGGCCCATAGATTTAGTCGTTAGCGCCATACTCAGCTACCTAAAGATGGGAAATTCAGCATGGTTACAGCTTGGTGTCTATGGCTGTGATAATCTCTTGCGTGTTTCTAGAGAAGGTAATAAAGACTCAACCAGTTTTCTAATAGGGCTTAACTCTGATGGGATTTTCGTCGGCGACGATGTGGGGTCTGCTCGTCCGTTTGTCGGTTTTGTCTGCGCATGCAGCTCTTTTGAACCCAACGTCTCCCTTGATCAGATATAATTTTTCATGATTTTTTCATCCTCATGTTATGCGGCCGCATCAGCGGTTTTGTAATATGAGCTCCTAAATATAATTATTTAATACGTTATGATTTAATAAAAATAAATTTTAAAAATTTATTTAAATTAAATAATTTAGTAAAATAATAATATAGGTCTAATTAATTATTTATATGTTAATTAAATAAATGGTGAGGTTATGACTGTAAATAATAATACAGATGATTTTACTAAAATGAAAGGAATGCAGCAGTTGGCCCATCTGGTCGTGGAAAATGCCCATGAAGTAGAAAAAAATTTAGACAGTTTCGATGGGATAGTGCATATCGGGTTATCGGGTTTGCAG
>CAYMKI010000067.1:8954-15685 GCA_964390695.1 uncultured bacterium | reverse complement strand
TATAAAGGCTATGGAAAGATCTAAATAGGTATTATACATCCAAAAAGAAACGGTTTGCGGTGCGGGAAAATGAAATAACATCCCCGTATCTGCGTCTAAACTCCGCCGTTCCATCAGCCCTTTTGCTCTTTCCTCGCTGCTGATAGCGTGTTCTATCTTCAAAGGAACTAAAGCCGCGCATAACCATTGGCTATATACACAAAAAATAACGACCCAACCTTGCCACTTCATCCGATTTTACCCTACCCTCCCCACATATTTTTTATCCAATTCCACCAGGTTTGCATAACAGTATTTTGGGCCAGCAAGGGAGCTGTTGCGACCTGGCTTCCATCAACCGTTTGAATAATTATGACACCGACACGCTGATCCTTAACTACCGGCAATTTCATCGGATCCCACTCTATAAAACACTTAAAGTCCTGCTTTTCTGCAGGATAATAAGAAACGACAAGGTTATTTTCTAAATAGGTTTGCACCTTTTGATCGCCGCCTTTGAGTTCGAAGCTATAGGGCTGCGGACCTGCCTGAAATAGGGTCTTGGTGATTTTAGGTTGAGCAAAGGCGGCTTCAAATAACTTTACCGAATCATTAAAAACATCTGCACGTTCTTTGGCTTTCATCAGCACTGCAATCAGTGTACGCCCCTCATGCGTAGCCGCTGCCACAAAAGTGTGCTGGGCATGTGAGTGATAACCGGTCTTTACTCCTATGGCTTTGGAATACTTGAACGGGCCTGAACGCAGGAGCTTGTTGTGCTGAACGAAGGTAGCTGTCTCCTGTAAATTAGTCTTAGGCCTGGAATGATGTGTGGTCGCGACGATTTTACGAAAATCGGGATTTTTTAATGCTTGACGTGTTATCAGTGCCATTTCATACGGAGTGGTTTGATGTTCAGGGTGATGTAAACCATGCGGATTGACAAAGCGAGTCTTATGGCAACCGATTTCCTTCAGATATTGATTTAACCCCGCCATAAATTGAGGCACCGAACCGGCTGTATACCTCGCTATCACATTGCTGGCATCATTTCCGGAAGCTAGCATCAAACCATATAATAAATCACGAAACGTCATTCTCTCCCCTTTGCGCAATCCTATATGAGTGCCTCCTATAGTCAACCAATAGGAAGGAAGGGTGTAATTAGACTTACGCAGCGCCTCTTCTGAGATGGTGCAGACGTCATCACCTTCGACTTCCACGATTTGATCCAGGGCATCTCCCTTCAGTTTGAGAGCATATAAGGCTGTAGCTGTTTTGGTAATGCTTGCAGGATGATAAAGCGCGTGGGCATTTTTTTCGTAAAGTATCGCACCTGAATCCGCGTTCATGACTATGGCACCCTGAGCTTTTACATCTATCTGCAAAGGTTCTGCTTGTAAACAACCACCATAACATATCCATCCTGCCACTAAAAACCAGCGAGTATACAATTTCATATCAGTAACAAATCCTCTCTCTCTTTTTGATATGTTTTGTCAACCGAGTAGGATTCTAAATGAACAATATATTTTTTTATAGATAAATTTAGTGAGCAACCACAATTTTGGCATCCTTATTGCATATGCTTAAATAGCCCGAAAATTTGGTTTGAGAGCGTGACTTTTCACCACACTGCATCAAACATAAGATACACAGCCGCAAAGCCCTCATGGAATCTGCGGTTCACTGGTTAAAGACTAAGTACATTGTTTAAGGGTTATTTGAGAAGTATTCGCAAAACTCGAAAAGGTGACCATGATAAACAAAATATAAAAATAATTAAAATTTATTTTATATATTTACAAATTTTAGTTATAATAAAGTTATAAATAAAACAACAAAGGCAATATCATGTACGACATCTCACAGTTAGACAATTGCTTTAAAAATTATATAAAGAATATTCACGACCTTTTACCTGAAGGTATTATAGAAGTCAATCTCGGAATGCTGCAAAAACACAAACTATTAAATTTTTATATAAAAAACAATAAAGATCACTCATTAACCCGCTACTTTCACGTCATTGAAACCACCGATAAAATCACATTGGTCAATGATCAATTTATTGTGTGGATTGTCCCCGACAAAATTCACAATACCGCTGTAACATTTACCTTAATTGCCTTAAATAAAGGCGACCAGCCTCGCCTAGAAGTTGCGTTTATTGCCTCGGGATGTTACAACAGTTCTCGTTTAGTATTACGCATCTTAGAATCTTTTCTGTATGAAATCCAAGAAACAGAAGAATTTCTTGATAAAATATCAAAAGCAAGCTAATCTACTAACAGCATGTTTTAAATATTTTATCTTCTTTTCTTCACCTGTCTTAACACAATCCTAATACAGTCTTTGCAATATCAAAACAGATAATCGTTATGCTTGTAATTTTAAGAACCATTAAATAAAAGTACTATATATGGACAACCTAGATATTTTTAAAAACCACATCTTACATCCTTTTTCTTTTCAAATAAACCATATAGAATTCGAACTATCTAACAAAGAGAAGAGAATTGCCGTCATAGGGGCTGTGGCAGGTTTAATTCTCGCCGGCATTGGTGCTCCTATAGCCTTTTATTGCATCAGCGCCTACTTTAAATTTAAACACATGGAAGAAAAGCAGCTATCCCCTGTGCAAACAAAGGTCGACAACTTTGTCAATACCCTAAAACCCTTGCATGTCAATCGCCCCTTGCCAAAACCCCCTGAAACCAAAACGATTAAAAAGGCCGAAGTTCCCTTGCTACCAAACCATCATATTCCCAAAATACCACCTGTAGAGTTAGAAGAGGGTAATCCTTTAGAATGGAAGCTTGAAGAAATAAAAGTTGACGAGGAAGATGAAGACAGCCCAGAGCCTCTTCCCGAAAAAGATAAAGCCCCTTTAAAATGGGAACATGAAAAGATAGATGCGAACGAGGAAGGTGAAGATAATCCAGAACTTCTTCCTAAAAAAGATCCAACCCCTTTAAAGACTGAGCCTAAAATAGTTGAATCGCTCGTAAAGAACGATGATGTTATTGAAGTCCTTCCTGATGATTTCAATGATGCCCCCCTTCTCTCTGAAGCTAATGACGAATACGCCATACCACACAAAACACTCCTTGCTTCCTCAGAAGAAATGCCCACTTCCTTTGACTATGCTGGATATGAAGAATGGCCTTTAGATCTTGTAAGCTCGAAGGTTCCAGTGTATGGACAGAATAATTTTAAACATCTGCTCCAAGAGTTTTTTACCCTCCATGAAACCCCCTCCGATGGCAATTGCTGTGCGTATGCGCTAGCTAAAGCTGAAAATTCGATTCTTCTGGATGTCAATGATTCAGACCAAAATGATGCCATGCTGCGCGATTATGGAAATGCGGTGCGAGCCAAAATTGCGGATTTCATGCAAAACAACAGAGAGGTATTTTGCAACTATGTGGATAGAATCCATCCGCTCACTAGCGCTTTAGAAAACGCCTTCGATAGGTACAACCTTCTATTTAGGGGTCAATCCAACCCCCTTATGACATTTGAGGAATTTGCTAGAACCCAGATCGAAGAATTGCTAAATCAAGGCAAGTACGAGATCGCCGAACAGCTGAGGACTGAATTAGACTTCAAACCCAAAGAGAAGAGTTGGGCTGAATATTTTCAACGTAATCGTTTCGGTGAGCGCGAGGTGCATTCTTTTGAAGAATACTTGTACTTTCTACGCCTGAATGGCACTTATTTGGGTGAACAAGAACTGGTAGCATATGCAAACCTTGTCAATAAACCGATACATGTGTACAATCCCGAAAGAGTAATGGTAAACCATGATGGTAAATTAGAACTTAATGAGTCAGGTCTCCCTAAGTTATACGATATCTGTATCATTAACCCCGAAACACCTACAACGTCAAGTCCTATTTACCTATACCATGTCAACGGCAACCATTACGAGTTATTAACTCGAAGATAGAATTAAATATCTTATATTTTAAATGGAATTAGACGAACTGCATTCGCTATTGGCACTCACGACCTTTCCTTATTTAGGGCCCCTGAAGATCAAATTGCTGGTTGAGGTGTTAGGTTCAGCAAAACAAGCTCTAGAAGCAAAAAAAGCTGATTTAGCCTCTATGCCAGGATTAGGATCTAGGGTTCTAGATAACTGGGATGCCCATAAAAGCAAACAGCCTTGGTGGAAAGAAGTGGAGTTAGCCGAGCGGCTGCAGGTTGATCTTATCCCATGGACAAGTGCGCTTTATCCCAAACGATTACTAGACATCATTGATTCACCTGTATTATTATATGTCCGAGGAAAAATCACTTCTGCGGACAATCAGGCAATGGCGATTGTAGGAACCCGCCACGCATCCACATATGGATTAGATGCAGCATATACTTTTAGCCGAACGCTAGCCAGGCAAGGTTTTACCATCGTAAGCGGGCTGGCCAGAGGCATTGACACCTCGGCACATAGCGCTGCTTTGGAAACAGGAAGAACCTTAGCGGTCATAGGTTCTGGATTAGCTAACATCTACCCCAGAGAAAATGTACAGCTAGCAGAACGCATAGTGCAACAAGGAGCCCTGATCAGTGAATTTCCTTTAACCACCCCCCCCGATAGGCAAAATTTTCCCCAAAGGAATCGGATTGTCAGCGGTTTAAGTTTAGGTGTTCTCCTCATAGAAGCCCCGCTCCAAAGCGGAGCCATGATTACTATGGACAGAGCCATGAAACAACACCGCCGCATGTTTACACTGCCTGGGCGGATTGACAATGAGAATTTCCGAGGCAACCATGCGTTAATTAAAGAAGGTAAAGCCCAACTAGTGGAATCACCCCAGGATATAATCGATCATTTTCAGAGTCTGTTGTCTCTGAATAGTGGCAAAAAAACTCAAATGCTCGAGGTTATAGATTTTGAAAGAGAAGAACTTGAAGTCCTTCAGGCTTTGCCCGCCGAAGAAGTCTCTTTAGAAGAAATCTTCCAGAGAACTCAATTGCCCGCAGCAAAATTGAATGTTGTTTTAATGAGTTTAATGTTAAAAAAAGCCATAAGGGAATATCCAGGTAAAATTTATAAAAAGGTATTATATCAACATGGCTAAATCACTGATTATCGTCGAATCGCCGGCTAAAATTAAAACCCTAAAAAAATTTTTGGGTCCAGGTTATATTTTTGAATCCTCCATGGGTCACATCCGCGACCTGCCGGAAAAAGAATTCGGCATTGATATCGAACATGATTTCGAACCGAAATATATCACTCTACCCCAAAAAGATGAAGTCGTTAGCAGACTGCAAAAAGCCGCTAAACAAGTGGATACCGTTTACCTCTCCCCTGACCCCGATAGAGAAGGAGAGGCCATCGCCTGGCATATTACTAATATCTTGCCCAAAGATACAAAATTCAAGCGCGTCAGCTTTAACTCCATAACCAAAGAAGCCGTGCTTAAAGCCCTTGAACACCCACGCGATATCGACCGTTCTCTGGTGAATGCTCAACAAGCCCGCCGTATTCTAGATAGAATCGTAGGCTACAAAATCTCCCCCTGGCTAAACCGTCGCATACAACGAGGAAAGGAGAAATTTGTTTCCGCCGGCCGAGTGCAATCTGTCGCATTAAAACTGGTGGTAGATAGAGAAAAAGAAATTCAAAATTTCAAACCCACAGAATATTGGAATCTGGCCGCCATACTCAAAACCCCAGACGACCCAAGGCAATTCCGCGCTAACCTACATTCAGTGGATGGCCTCAAAGTGGAAAAAGAAGCCGTCGAAGGAAAGAAAGTCTTCCTAATAGGCAATAAGGAAACTGCCGACAGCGTCTTAGCACGCATGAAAAACCAGCCTTTCAAAGTTGAAAGTGTAGAAAAAAAAGAAAAGAAACGCAATCCCGTCCCCCCTTTCATCACTTCTACCCTGCAAATGGAAGCCAGCCGTCACTACGGCTTTTCCTCTGCGCGCACCATGAATATCGCCCAAGGTCTATATGAAGGGATAGAGATGGGTTCTGAAGGAGCGGAAGGTCTGATCACCTACATGCGTACCGACTCCGTACGGATAGCTCCAGAAGCCTTAGATGAAGCCCGCAAGTACATATTAAATCATTACGGCAAAGAGTTCCTTCCGGAACAGCCAAAAGTATATGCCTCCAAAAAAAGTGCTCAAGATGCTCACGAAGCCATCCGACCCACCAGCCTAAAATATCCTCCGGAAGCCATACAGTCCTTTCTGACCAAAGAGCAATTCTTGTTGTATCAGCTCATCTGGCGCCGTTTTTTATCCTCACAAATGAATCCGGCTATATATGATACCGTTTCAGCTGATATTTCCTGCGGTCCAGATATTATCCTGCGAGCTACAGGATCCATCATGAAATTCCAAGGGTTTCTCGCTGTCTATGAAGAAAAAATGGACGAAGAAGAAAAAGACGATGAAAACAAGATGCTGCCCCCCTTAGAAGCTAACCTATTGCTGAAGCTGATCGAACTGACTTCCGACCAGTCTTTTACAAGGCCCCCGCCACGATTTTCGGAAGCCTCCCTAGTGAAGGAATTAGAGAGACTAGGGATCGGACGTCCCTCCACATACGCCACCATCATGAACAAAATTCAAAGCCGGGATTATACCTTCAAAGAAAGTGGTCGTTTGAAACCCACCGAGCTGGGTTTTGTAATTGCTGCCTTATTAGAGAACAGCTTTACGCAGATCATGAGTATTGGTTTTACGGCTAGCATGGAAGACAACCTAGAAATGGTGGCTGAAGACCA